>DASYSM010000110.1:0-50426 GCA_036003325.1 Candidatus Limnocylindrales bacterium | reverse complement strand
CTCGGCCTCGGGCGAGTCTGGCGCCTCGAGGACGCGGATCGGCGACCGGAGCGCCCCGGCGACCGAGGCGAGGAGGGCGCCGCAGGCCGGGCAGGAGAGCCGTCCGTAGGGGACCGACTCGCCGCAGTCGATGCACGCGATGGTCTTGGTCGTCATCTGCTGACCTCGGCGTCGGGACCGGCTCGAGGCCGACCGGGCTACAGCCTTGCAGACGACCGATCGGCCTGCCAATCACCAGAACGGCGGTCGGTGGACCCCCCGAACGTCCCTTCGCGGACGACCTCCGCGACGGTCCACACGGCTCCCCGCCACGCACACACCACGCCGACCACGATCAGCCCGACGATCCAGATCGCGACGAATGTGCCGGTGACGACGAGGACCCCGACCGGACCGGGCGTGCCGTCGAGCGCGGAACCGACCGCGGACCACGCCCAGCCGGCGCCCATACCACACGGGATGGCGGTCGCCAGGAGGACGGCCGTCGGCAGCCAGAAACGGACCACCGCCGCGACCGGCTGACGAATGCACGCCGCGAGGGCGCCGCGCAACGCCGGCCGCAGTCCGTCGCCCGCGAGCGCGATCCGACGCGCGGCGATCGCCCCGAGGATCTCGCCGAGCGTCCAGGCGATGACGACCGCGGCGATCACCTCGGGCGTGGCCCGCAGGACGCGCAGGACGATCGGTGCCGAGGTGTCGAGCGGGCTGGTCAGCTCGCGGTAGGTGACGAGGACGACCCGCACCGTGCCGGCCGCCAGGACGACCGCCAGCGGGATGTCGGCGATGAGCCGGGCGATCAGGATGCGTGTCGCCGCGCTGGGAGTGCCGCTCGTCCTGCGCGGTCCGGTGGCGCCGGCCGCCGGCGAGGCGACTGCCCGGACGTCCCTGTCGCGGGCGATCATCCAGGCTGCCTCGGCCTCGAGCGCAGCGGCCAGCCAGCCGCCCAGCGCGATCCAGGCGACGACTGCCAGCGCCAGCGCGACCGACATCGCGACCAGCCCGGTCGAGATGGACCCGAACGCGATCGAGCCGATCGCCGGGGCGAGGACGTTCCCCAGCCCGACCGGCGTCGGCAGCACGACGATCGGCACGACGACGATGACGATGCCGCCGCGCAGCAGGAACGCCGCCAGTGCCAGCGGCCAGGTGGCCGGCGTTTCGAGGGTGGCCAGGAGCGCGCCCGTCAGCGCCGCTCCGCGGTTCATGGCGCCGGCGTGGCGGACGCTCCCGGGACGGCGAGACCCGGGGCGAGGACCTGGAGTCGCTGGAGCGCGGCCTGGACCAGCGCGATCTCGGTGCCATAGCGCGCGAAATCACCGTCGCGGAGGGCCTGCTGGGCCAGCTCGAAGTGGCTGTTCGCGTAGTCGATCAGACCGGCGACGTCGGTCGGCAGGCCCGGGGGCGCGCTCGCGCCGGGACTGCCACCGGGCCCGGGGGTCGGCGTGGGCGACGCGCCGGGTCCGGGTGTCGGACCCGGGGTCGGGTTGGGCGTCGGTCCCGGTGAGCTGCCCGCTTCGGCGGTGAGCAGGAGCCGGAGCGCGGACCCGAGCGAATCGGACCAGACGACCTGCCTGGGCGAGGCGACGACGATCCGCTTGAACTCGGGGAACGCCGACCCGGTCGACTGGAGATAGACCGGCTGGAGATAGATGAGCGCCTGGTCCAGCGGGACGACGATCAGGCTGCCGCGGATGACCTTGCTGCCCGACTGATTCCACAGCGACACCTGGGCGCTGATGGTCGGGTCCTGGTCGATCCGGGCCTCGATCTGAGCCGGCCCGAAGACGGTGGTGTCGGCCGGGAAGCGATAGACCTGCACCTGCCCGTAGTTCGGGGCGTCCATCCGTGCGGCGACCCAGGCGATCATGTTCGGCCGACCGGTCGGGACCATCGGCTGGAGGAGCAGGAACTCGACTCCCTGCTCGTTGGGCAGCCGCATCTCGACGTAGTAGGCCTGCGACGGGAGGGTCTGCTCGCTGGTCTGGCCGGGCACGGTCCACAGGTCGTCGGCGCCGAAGAACTGCTGGGTGTTCGTGACGTGGTAGCGCCCGAACATGTTGGTCTGGACGTTGAACAGGTCCTCGGGGACGCGCAGGTGCGCCTGCAGGTCGGCGGGCATCGCCGACAGCGGCTCGAACAGCCCCGGGAAGACGCCCTCGTAGTCCCGGATGATCGGATCGTCCGGGTCGGCGACGTAGAAGTGCATCGTGCCGTCGTAGGCGTCGACGGTGATCTTGACGCTGTTGCGGATGTAGTCGAACGCGGCTCCGCTCAGACCCGAATCGGATGGCGGGTCGTAGGCCTGCGCGTTCGGGAACCGGTCCGATGTGGTGTACGCGTCCTGGATGTAGGTCATCCGTCCCGCGCTGTCGATGACCAGGTACGGGTCCGCGTCGAAGCGGAGGAACGGCGCGACCATCGACAGCCGGTCGCTCAGGCTGCGGTGGAACAGCAGCTGGCTGTCCTGGGTCACCTGGTCGCTGATGAGCAGGTCGAGGTCGCGGAAGCGGGCCGCGAAGAGAAGGCGCATGAGCGTGTTGTCGAGCTTGACCCCGGTCGTCCCGGTCCAGCGCGTCTCGGTCCCGATCGAGCCCTCGGTGTCGCTCTCGCCGGTCGGGTAGTCGAACTCGTTCGACTGTGCCCCGACCACGACGTACGAGCTCGGCCGCTCGCCGAAGTAGACGCCGGAATGGGCGGGGTCGATGGTCGGCGCGCCGCTGGACGACGTCGGCGGCAGGTTGCTCACGAGCAGCTGGGGCTGGCCCTCGCCGCTCACCTCGTTGACCGGGACCATGGCCGCGCCGACGCCATGCGTGAAGCGGATGCGCTGGTTCACCCAGCCCGATGCGTTCGGGTTCTGCTCGAGGGCGAGCTCGCGCGCCGACAGCATCACCTGGCGGGTGACGCCGTTGATCGTGTAGCGATCGGTGTCGACGCCGGTGAAGTCGTAGTACTTGCGCACCGTCTGGAGCTGGTCGAGCGTGACGCGCAGCGGGCGCGGGTCCCACAGCCGTGCGCTGGTGAAGGTGTCGGCTTCCTTGGTGATCTGGTCGGTCGTCAGCGGCTGGTCGCCCGTGAACGGGATGTTGGTCCAGCCGCCGAGGTCGTACGACAGCCGCGTCATGGCGATGTTGTTGGCGATGTAGCGCTCTTCCTGGGCGTACTTGTTGGGCTCGACCGAGAAGCGCTGGACGGCCTCCGGATAGAGCCGCCCGATGACGATCGAGGCGACCAGCCAGATCCCGATCGTCAGCCCGAGCGGCCAGATCATCCGCGTGAACGCCCCGCCGACGAGGAACGCGGCGGCCATCCCGGACACGATCGTCAGCACGTCGAACGCCAGGAACTGGGCGTTCTGGTCGGTGAAGCTGACACCGGTGGCCACGCCCCGGGTGCTGTACACGAGCTCGAGCTTGTCGAGCTGGTAGCCGAAGGCGACCGACAGCAGGAAGAGTCCGCCGAGGACCGCCAGGTGGACGCGGATCGGGGTCGAGAAGACGAGCCCGCCGCGCGACGCGCCGACGAGATAGCGGGTCAGCGACAGGACGAGTGCCGCCAGGACGATGCCATTGAACACGCCCTGGACGAGCCGCAGGAACGGCAGCTCGAACAGGAAGTAGCTGACGTCCTTGCCGAAGATCGGATCGGTGACGCTCGAGGTCGCCGAGAACGGGACGCGATGGATCCAGAGCAGGACCGTCTCCCAGGCGCCGGACACGGCGCCACCGATGAACAGCGCCAGCAGCAGGGCCAGCGCGGCCAGCCCCCAGCCGGCCAGCGGCGTCAGGTCCGGGATGTCGCCGACATCGAAGGTGACCGCGTTGGTGGTCTGGCCGCCCCAGCGGTCGCGGCCGGGACCGTACGGCGAGCGCGTCCCGCCACGCCGCTCGTCGGCAGCCTGGGCGGCGTCGTTGAGCCGATCGACCAGCGAGCGGAACCCTCCCCCGCCCTCGCCCGGCGGCGGCGCGAGCCGGCCCGCGATCCACAGGTTTCCGAGCAGGGCGATCGCGGCGACCAGGAACGCGGCGACCCCGAGCCCGAGGGTCGCGCCGATCCGGGTCCAGAAGACCGAGTCGAAGCCGACGCTCTTGAACCAGAGGGCATCGGTCCACAGATCGATGCCGACGCTGAACAGGAGGAAGACCGCGATGATCGCGACGACGATGACGCCGAGCCCGAACCGCCGGCCCGCGCGCGCTGCCCGGCTCGAGCCGCCGTCGTCGGGGCCGCCCGGGCCACGACCTCGGCGCCGCCGGCGCTCGGTGATCGAGACCGGCTGGCGCGATGGCCGGTCGTCGCCGGCGGCTGCGTGGCCGTCGCCGTCGGCGGCTTCGTCGTCGGCCGAGCGATCGTCCTCGTGAGCGGTCGGTCGGTCGCGAGCGTCGTCGTCGTCGTCGGCGGCGTCGTCGTCGTGTTCGTCGCCGTCGGGCGGATCCGCCGGTCGCCGTTTGCGCGCCCCGGCATCGGGGTCTTCGCCGCGCGCGATCGCCTCGCGACGGCGGAGCTCCTCCAAGAAGTCGTCGAACAGGTCCCTCATTCCGCGCGAGTCTACCCGCGTTGTGGGTTCAGGCTCGGTGGAGCCCTTCGATCGCCCGGACGAATCCCGTCATGACCTCCTCGGCGAGGCCGTTCTGGCGGAGCGTCGCGGCTCGGGCGGGTTCGAACCGGAAGCCGGCCCGGATCGCCAGCGGGCTGCGCCATGGCCGGGCCGGGTCGTCCGGTGGGGCGATCAGGCCGAGCCGCATCTGGAGCCGCCCGTCATCCTCGAGGATGAGCCCCGAGAGCGCGCCGCTGACGGCCGGTCCGAGCCTGGCGAGCGGTGGATCGGGCGGTGGACCCGCGGCCGGCGCCACGTCACGGAAGCTGACGACGCCATCGGCGTCGGCGACCCAGACGATCGCCAGCCACCAGCCGTCGGGTGCCTCGGACGGACGGCTCATGCCGGCCCGGAGCACACGGTCGCCGATGCGGACAGGATGCTCGCGGAGGAACGACGGGCCGGGTGTGGGGAGTCGATCGGGCACCCCGGCAGGATAGCCGCGCAGGGCGCGTGACTCAGCCGGCGGGGGTGTCCTCGGCCGCGGGAGCGGGGGCGCCGGTGTCGACAGGCACGTCCGGTGCGGGCTGCGTCACCGTGGTCGCCTGGGCCGGCCCTTCGAGGGCGGCCATCACGTCGCTCAACGTCGATCCCGTCGCGATCGCCTGGAGGCCCTCGGGCAGGTCGCTGACACGTCCCTCGACGACGGCCTCGGCATACCGAGCGTCGGCCTCCGCCTGGAGGTTGGCGACCTCGGCCTCGAGCTCGAGCCGGAGGATCTCGCGCTGGACGTCGGGGTCGGGCCGCTGGAGCGCGCCGGCCTCGACCTGCGACGGTCCTTCGGGCTCGTACTCCCCGTTGATCCAGGACAGGAGCCGGTTCCTGCCGGGGTCCTTCTTGATGGTCCGGAGCGCCTCGTGGTCGACCGCCGTCACGCCGGGGAGCTCGCGCACCTCGTCGGACGTGAGGTTCGCGCCACAGGATGGACAGGTGATCGCCTCGGGTGTGAGCCGGGCGGAACACCACGGGCAGACGGATCCGGGCTGGGTCTCCGTCGAGGCTGGCTGATCGACCATGGCCGAAATCCTATCAAGTGACGCCCGTGCTTCGATGACCCATCGGTCACGGCGTCGTCAGGACCCTCATTCCCATTCGATGGTCGCCGGCGGCTTCGAGCTGATGTCGTAGACCACCCGGTTGACGCCCGGGACCTCGTTCACGATCCGCGACGAGATCCGGCCGAGGACGTCGTACGGGAGCTTGGCCCAGTCGGCGGTCATGCCGTCCTCGCTGGTGACCGCCCGGATGGCCACCACGTTGGCGTAGGTCCGGCCGTCGCCCATCACCCCGACCGAGCGGACCGGCGTCAGGATCGCGAACGACTGCCACAGGCTGCGATACAGGCCGGCCGCCTTGATCTCGTCGATGACGATCCAGTCGGCCTCGCGCAGGGTGTCGAGCCGCTCGCCGGTGACCTCGCCGAGGATCCGGATGGCGAGCCCGGGTCCGGGGAACGGCTGGCGGAGGACCATCGCCTCGGGCAGGCCGAGCCCGACGCCGACCCGGCGGACCTCGTCCTTGAACAGGTAGCGGAGCGGCTCGATCAGCTGGAAGCGCAGGTCTGCCGGCAGCCCGCCGACGTTGTGGTGGGTCTTGATCTTCTGGGCCGCCTTCGTCTCGGACGTCGCCGACTCGATGACGTCCGGGTAGAGCGTGCCCTGGGTCAGGAAGTCGATCCGGCCGAGCCTGGCGGCCTCCTCCTCGAACACGCGGATGAACTCGTCGCCGATGATCCGCCGCTTCTCCTCGGGATCCTCGACGCCGGCCAGCCGCGCCAGGAACCGTTCGCGGGCGTCGACCATCACCAGGTTCATCCCGAGGTCGCGCTCGAAGGTCACGCGGAGCAGCTCCGACTCCTTCTTGCGCATCAGGCCGTGGTCGACGTAGATGCAGGTCAGCCGGTCGCCGACCGCGCGATGGACGAGCGCCGCCGCGACCGCCGAGTCGACGCCGCCAGACAGCGCGCAGATGACGAGGCCGTCGGAGCCGGTCTGGCGGGCGTGGGCGTCGACGCGCTCGCGGATCCCCGCCACGGTCGTGTCGATGAAGTTGGCCGGCGTCCACGACCGTTCGATCCCGGCGATGTCGACCACGAAGTTGCGCAGGACGTCGCGCCCTCGGGGCGTGTGGACCACCTCGGGATGGAACTGGATCCCGTACAGGTTGCGGTCCGGGGCGGCCAGGCCGGCGTACGGCGTGGAATCGGTCTGGGCGGTCGAGCGGAAGCCGTCCGGCAAGCGGGTGATCGAGTCGCCATGGCTCATCCAGACCGGCTGCTCGCGCTCGAGCCCGACGAACAGGCCATCGTCGGCGGTGATGGTCACGGTGGCCGGTCCGTACTCACGGTGGTCGGCGGGAAGGACGTCGCCACCGAGCTCGCGGGCCATCAACTGCGCCCCGTAGCAGATGCCGAGGACGGGGATCCGCCCCGACCAGATGGCCGGGTCGGGCCGAGGTGCATCGGCGTCGTAGACCGAGTTCCAGCCGCCGGACAGGATGATCGCGCGGGTGCCGCGTCGCTCGAGCTCGGCATACGGGGTGTCGTGCGGCAGCAGCTCCGAGTAGACGTCGAGCTCGCGGACGCGCCGGGCGATCAGCTGTGCGAACTGGCTGCCGAAGTCGAGGACGGCGACGGTCGCGGGTGTCGTGGCCGTCGCGCCGGCGGGTCGGTCGTCACGCGACCGGTCAGGGGCCGGCGCCTTGAGCGCGGTCTCGAGGTACGCCTCGACCTCGGCATCGTCGGGGGCCAGCACGCGGTGACCGGCATTCGCCGCTTCACCGTGGACGGTCTTGCCCCGATCACTCGGTCGCGGGTCCGTGCCCGGCGCGACCGAGCCATCCGCCGGTGTGCCGGTCGTGCCGTCGGTCCCCTCGTCGGCCGCTTCGGTCGCCTCCGCCAATCGGTCCTCCACTCGCCGGTGCTGGTGCCTAGTCTACCCGGCGGCGATCGGCCCAGCGGGCTCGACCGGCCGGTCGCCGCAGCTCAGTCGCGGTTGCGCATCGCCTCGGCGGCCATCGCGAAGTAGCGCTCGAGCTCGGCCGCGACATCGGGCGGTGGCGCGAGCTCGGTCATCGCCGCGCGCATCCGGACCAGCCAGGCGTCACGCTCGGCGGGGCCGATGGCGAATGGCGCGTGCCGCATCCGCAGGCGGGGATGGCCGCGCTCCTGGTCGTACGTCGTCGGGCCGCCCCAGTACTGGATCAGGAAGAGCCTCAGGCGACGTTCGGCCGGCGCGAGGTCCTCTTCCGGATAGATGGCGCGCAGGAGCGGATCCTCGGCGACCCCGGCATAGAACCGGCCGACGAGAGCCTCGAAGAAAGGCGTCCCGCCGGCCCGGTCGTAGAGCGTCAGCTGGTCGGTCATCGCCGACCGAGGATAGATCAGGCGGTGGCCGCCAGGGCCTGACTGCGAGCGGGTCGGCGGCCGTCCGCTGCATGAGCCAGGGGCCGGACCCCCGTCCACGCGGACCGCGCCGCGATCGCCCACAGACCGATCATCCAGACGAGGAGCCCGAAGCCCTCGGCCCAGGCCCGGTCCGACGGCAGGGAGCTCGTCGCCCCGAACGGATCCTGGCCGGTCAGCATGAGGATGAGGCCGTAGACCGACACCCCGATGCCGATGGCCGCGAGGTAGCCGACGAGCTCGGAGCTCCAGATACGGCGCCGGATGAGCCCGTACGCCGCCACGAGGTGGGCCAGCCCGTAGACCACGGTCAGCGGGATGAGCCAGGACAGGGCCAGTCGATCGAGCGCGGTCGTCGGGAGGACGACCGCTCCGACGCCGAGCACGATCAGCCCGGCCAGCGTCGTGACGAGGGCCGCGAAACCGCGTGTCCCGCGACGGTGGGCGTAGCGGGGCAGGTGCGCTGCCGGAGTCGTCGACCCGCTCATGCCGCCGCTCCGGAGGAGCCGCGCTGTGACCAGCCGGGGGTCGACACCGCCACGATGACCGCGAGATAGAGGACCGTGAACAGGCCGACGATGCCGAACCCGTCCGCACTGGAGCGGCCCGTCGACGCCGGCGCGAGGGGGTCCGCACCGAGCGCCAGCAGGATGAGCGCGGTCGCACCGATCGCGACGGCGACCAGAGCGGCGGCCACCGCGAGACCGGCGGCCCAGGCCCGATCGAGCAGCAGCCCGACCGCGGCGATGACGTTGACCACCGCAAAGGCGCCGATCAGCGGCAGCATCGGGATGAGGTCGTCAAGGACCGCGGCGTCCGCAGGTCGGACCGGCAGGCCGCCATCGACGAGGATCCTGGCGAGGGCAAGCGCCAGGACCGTGACGCCGACGACGAACCCGCCGGCTGCGAGCAGGACAGCCGCGATCGCGCGGCTCGGCTTGGTGACCATGTCAGTCGGCTCCTTCGAAGGTGGGGATCCGCCACTCCGGATCGGGGATGATCACGCGGTCGGCGGTCTGGCCGGTCCGCGAGGTCCCGTGTCCGGGAACCCGATGACATCACGGTAGGAGCCAGCCCCGTCGCCTCGGCATCGGCATGTGGCGCCGAGCGGGATGGACGGATGTCAGTGCCCGGCGCCCGACTCCAGCCGGCGTTTCAATGCCTCGAGGTCCAGCGCGGCGGCGCGACGTGCCTGCGGCGTGACCATCGACTCGAACATCCGGTAGCGCAGGGGCAGGCCGATCCGGACCGACCAGCGCAGCCGGGTCGACAGCTCGTCGGGTGCCAGGACGGCATCGATCTCGACCGTGACGCCGTCCTTGTCCTTGCCGCGGATGCCGAACGCCGCACCGGGTACCAGGACGGTCACGCGACCGTCGAGCACGGTCGAGCGGCCGGCGACGGTCTGGGCGATCCGGAGCCGCGAGCCCGCGGCGAGAGGGCCGGGATCGGATCGCTCGACGCGGACGATGCCCGACGCGATGAGCCAGTCCGGGTAGCGCCCGACGTCGACGATCGCGTCGAAGACATCCGCGATGGGGCGCACGATCCGGGTCTCGAGCTCGACGCTGACGGTCATGGGGCGTCGTCCGATGCGCCCGGCTCCACCGGCCGGAGCCGGAACGATGTCCCGTGCCCGAGGGTCTCGGCCGGCGTGCCGTAGCGCAGGATCAGGTCGCGGATGGCGCGCGCGTGGTCGGTCGGCCCGAGGGTCTCGGCGATCGCCCCGAACGAGCGATCCGCGAGCCGGACACGGCAGCGCGGATCGGCCAGCAGATTGCGTGCCCAGGCCGTGTCCGCCGAGCCCGCGGCGACCAGCAGCGAGCCAGGGACCTGGGCGTCGTCGACGAACCCGACGGTCACCGTGCGAGCGAGCCCGGACCGCTCCCCGCGCGTCTCGATCCGGACGAAGCGGCCGGAGGCGACCAGATCGTCCTCCATGTCCGCGCGGTCATCGCTCGTGGGACCCGCGGCCTCAGGACGGGCCGGGCGACGCGGCCGGCGCGGTCGAGGCTCCCGATGACGGCGCCGCCCCGGAGGCGCCGGCCGACGCGGATGCCGGGGCGAGGGTCGGTCCGAACGTCCAGCCGGCCTGTGCCTGCGTGCTCGAGCAGGCGGCGACGGCCGCAGCGAGGAGCGTGGCGACCAGCACGGCCGCGACTGGTCCGGGTCGTGTCGACGGTCGCGCCGGCAGGCCGCCGGGCGTGCGCCGGGACGTCGTCATCTCATCGGCTCCGCTGCCAGGACTTGCCCTCGGTCTGGGTCGAGGGGGCGTACACCATCTCGACGCGCTGCATCTCCCGGATCGTCCGGGCACCCAGCGCGGCCATCGACTGGCGCAGGGCGCCGACGAGGTTCTCCGATCCGTCGGTCACGTGCGCCGGGCCGAGCAGGATCCGCTCGACCGATCCGCGGGTCCCGACCCGGATCCGCGTCCCGCGGGGGAGGGTCGGCGAGGGGGCCGCCATCCCCCAGTTCGTGCCACGACCGGGCGCCTCCTCGGCGCGGGCCAGCGGGGAGCCGATCATCAGCGCGTCGGCGCCCGCGGCGATGGCCTTGGCCAGCTCGCCGCCCCGACGCATCCCGCCGTCGGCCACGACCGGGACGTAGCGCCCCGTCTCTGCCAGGTAGGCGTCGCGGGCCGCCGCGACATCGCTGATCGCGGTCACCTGCGGCACGCCGATGCCGAGGACCTCGCGGGTCGTACAGGCGGCACCGGGCCCGACACCGACGAACACCGCCGCGGCGCCCTGCTCCATGAGCGCGAAGGCGGCCTCGGGGTTGGTCGTGTTGCCGACTGCGACCGGGATCGGCATGTAGCGGGTGAAGTCCGCGAGCGAGAGCGGGTCGTAGCCCGTCGCGAGATGGCGCGCCGACGAGACCTGGCTCTGGACGAGGAACAGGTCCGCACCGTGTTCGGCGCAGAACGGACCGAACCGTCGGGCGGCGGCCGGGGTGGCCGCGACCGCGGCGCGCGAGCCCGCGCCGTGGATCTCGTCGATGCGCCGGGCGATCAGCTCCTCGCGGACGGGTGCCTGGTAGGCCTCGGCCAGCAGGCCCTGGACCTCGCCGTCCTCCGCCGAGGCGATCCTCTCGAGAAGGACCGACGGGTCGTCATAGCGAGTCTGGATCCCCTCGAGGTTCAGGATCGCCAGGCCGCCGAGACGCGCCAGCGCCCCGGCCATCCGCGGGTCGACGACGGCGTCCATGGCCGCGGCGAGGATCGGGATCGACAGGTCGATGCCGCAGAAGATCTGGGCGAGGTCGACGTCGGCCGGTTCGACGGTGTCGATGCCGGGTGCCAGCGAGACGTCCTCGAAGCCATAGGTCGGGCGGATGGTGTCCACCTTCGAATGGAAGACGCGTCGCTGGGCGGGGCTCGTCAGCTCGGCGGTGGTGGTCGCGTCCGTCCGGTCGATCACTCGGCTCTCCTGGTGGGCGGCTCGGTGGTCATCGTGGTCAGTCTATCCGAGCCGTCCGGGCCGGGGGGAACCGCGGACCTACCAGCGCGTCAGCTTGGGCGAGCTGCCGGAGCCGGACCGGTCACCGGCCAGGGTCAGCTCGAACCAGGCCGCCCGCTCGGGCTCGGACAGGTCGTCGCGGATGCGCTCGATGGCGGTCCGGTAGCCCGGCCAGATGACCTGCTGGTGCGCCTCGTCGAGGTCGTGCCACGTCGCGCCGTCGTGCTCGTTCGAGAGGACCGGCTCGGCGTCGGGACGGAGCCGGACCGCGAACACCGCGGAGCTGACGATCGCGTCGTAGGACGGCTCGTGGAACTGGTTGACGAGGTCCAGGTCGTAGAAGGCCTCGATGTCGTCGGCGCCGAAACCGGTCTCCTCGCTCAGCTCGCGAAGGGCGCCTGCGGCGACCCGCTCGCCCGGCTCCAGCGTGCCCGACACGCATTGCCACAGGCCGGGCAGGATCCGTCCCGGGGAGCGGCGGATGAGCAGGATCTCGGGTCGCTCGACGCCGCGTGCCGTCATCACGATACGGAACATCCAGCAGTCGACGAGGTCGGGACGGAACGGGCTCATCCGAGCCTCACAGTCGCTCGAACCGCTCGACCGGGACGACGAAGACCGTCGCCCCACCGACCTCCACCTCGAGCGGATACGGCATGAAGAACTCGCCCGGCTCCATGATCGGCGGCATCGGGTTGACGACCTGGGTGCGCGACGTGCAGTTCGCCCGGACGATGCCCATCACCTCGTCCACGTCGTCGTCCTCGACACCGAGGATGATCGTCGCGTTCGACTGCTTGAGGAAGCCGCCCGAGCTCTGCAGGCGGGTCGCGCGGAACTCCTTGTCGAGCAGCGCGGCCACCAGGGCCCCGGCATCCTCGCTGTGGACGATGGCGACGACGAGTTTCACGCGCGGAGTATCGGCGCCGCGAGTGACCGGGGTCAACGAGCAATGACGGTCGAGCCGGCCGGCCGGCGGTGTACGATGCGGCCCCGAGCGCCCGCTCTGCCGTGCAGGAGTCCCCCACGTGTCGACAGACCGACCGCCCAGCGATCCCCGTGCCGCCCTGGCCGGCGCCATCGATACCGTCGCCCGGAGCGCCGGGCTCGAGGCGGCCCTCGAGGGCGTTCTTGCCGCAGCCGCTGATGCCCTCCGACCGGCGATGGGCGCGGTGTTCATCTCGGACCCCGATCGGCCGGGCCTCCAGCTCGTCGCGTCGCACGGGATGGACGACGCGGCGGTCACGCGCCTGGCGCTGGCGGTGGCCGATCCGGCAGATCCGTTCCCGACCGCGGCAACGTCCCGGGTCGCCACGTTCGACCGCGAGGCGACGATGGCCGATGGCTCGTCATTCGTCGGTGCCTATCTGCCGCTCATCGTCTCGAGCGCGGGCGTCGAGGCCTCGGTCGGCGCGATCGGGTTCGGCTGGACGGCGCCGCGCGCGCTCGACGAGGCGGAGCGCGAGACGTTGAGCGGGCTTGCGTCGCTGGCCGCGCTGGCCGTCGACCGGGCGCGCCTGGCGTCGACCGCGGCGGAACGGTCCGAATGGTTCGAGCGGATGGCCCATACCGACCCGCTGACCGGCCTTGCCAACGAGAGGACGGTCGGGCGGATCCTCGAGCTCGAGCTGGCGCGCGCCGCGCGCCAAGGCAGCGAGGTCTCGTTCGCGATGTTCGACATCGACGACTTCCGCGCGACGAACGCGGTGGGCGGCCACGAGGCGGGCGACGACGTGCTCCGACGGGTCGCGTCGGTCCTCGCCGAATCTGTCCGGCTCGTCGACACCGTCGGGCGGGTCGGCGGCGACGAGTTCGTGCTGGTCGCGCCGGGTTCAGCCGGGACGATGGTCGCGCAGCGGATCATCAACGGCATCGCGGCGCTGCCGCCGGTCGCCGGCCGCCCGATCACGGTCTCGGCCGGCGTTGCGCGCTTCCCAGCCGACGGCGCGGATTCGGCGGCGCTGATCGCGGCCGTCCGGGACGGGCTGGAGCGTGCCCGCGCCGAGGGTCGCGGGTCGGTCGCGTCGGGCGTCGAGCCGGAGGGATAAGGCGGCGCGGGGGGCTGGGGACGTGTTCCGTGCCGCCAACACCCGCCGGTGACCGCGGGTCACCGATCCATGCGCGAAGCGGCCGGATCGCGGCCCTCGGGGCCGTTTCGGTGACTGCGGGTCACCGATTCCCGCCGGAATGCGGCTCAGGCGGCTCGTACATCCGATTTCGGTGACCGCGGGTCACCGATCCAAGCGCGAAGCGGCCGGACGGCGGCCCTCCGGCCCGTTTCGGTGACCGCGGGTCACCGATTCAAGCGCGAAGTGGCCGGATGGCGACCCTCCAGCCGGTTTCGGTGACCTCGGGTCACCGGTGCGCGTCGGAACGCGGCTCAGGCAGCCGTTCCCGTCGATTTCGGTGACCGCGGGTCACCGGTGCGCGTCTGAACGCGGCTCAGGCGGCTCGTGCGTCCGATTTCGGTGACCGCGGGTCACCGACCGCGTGGCAACGGGGAATCTGCGTCCCGTTCCCGTCGATTTCGGTGACCGCGGGTCACCGGTCCCGTGGCAGGAGCGCGGGTCACCGGTCCGCCCACCGCGACGGTGGCGACGATGGCGACCTTGCCGTCGCGGCCTGTGTGGTCAGCCGGCGCCGGTCGCGACGCCCTTCGAGATGATCGGCAGGGTGGGCGTCGTGGCTCCTGACTGGGGCTCGAGCGTCAGTGCCAGGACGACGCCTGGCGTGCTCGGGGCCCCGTTCGCCTCGAGTGTCCCGGTCCCCCCGGCACCCACCGTGAAGTCGCCCAGCGGCACGGGTACGCCGTCGCCGGCGATCACCCACGCGGTGTAGACGGTGCTGCCTGTCGTCGGTGCGAGGTCCTGCATCGCCATCGTGACCTGACCCGATGAGCTGATGGCGGCCAATCCGGACCCGCCGGTGCCGCCCGCCGTGGTGAGGACCACTGTCGTCGCGCCGGGCTGGGCAGCGACATCGAGGACAGCGGCGACGCTCTGCTCGTAGGTGTTGGCGGCGTTCAGCTGGCCCTGCAGCAGGAGGTTCCAGCCGCCGAGCAGCACGATCGCGAGCACGGCAGCGATCCGCACCAGCCAGGTGCCCGCCGAGGTTCGCGACCGCCGGGCCTCGCGTTCGTCGGCCGGCGGGAATGGTGTCGGCGCTGCCGCCTCGGACGGTGCCGCCACGGGCGCTCCCGCCACGGGCCCCGCCGCCACGGGCCCCGCCGCCTCGAGCCCGGGCGCCACGAGCCCGGGCGCCACGGGCGAGGCGGCCACAGGCGTTGCGGCCACAGGCGTTGCCGCAACCGATGTCGCAGGAGACACCGACGTGCCGGTGACCGATGCCGCACCGACCCCGACGGGATCGTCCGCCTGACGCGCCGCGAGGTCCGCCGCCGCAGCGGCCATCAGCCGCGACTTCAGCCCGGGAGACGGCTCGACGATGGGCACGCTCGCGTTCAGCACCGGAAGCACTCCACCGAGATCGCGGATCTCGGCATGCGCGTCTTCGCATGAGTCGAGATGGGCACGGACGGCGTCGGCTTCGGCGGCGGGCAGCGCGCCCAGGACGAATGCGCCGGCGACCTCGCGGATCTCGTCGCAGGTCATGTCCTGGATCGGGTCAGAACCGGTCATGTCGTTCCCCCGTCCAGTGCGCGGCGCATCGCCAGCAGCCCGAGGCGCATCCGGCTCTTCACCGTGCCCAGCGGCGTCGCCGTGCGCTCGGCGATCTCCTGCTGTGTCAGCCCGCCGAAGTACGCCAGCTCGATGGCTTCGCGCTGCACGTCCGACAGCGTCGCGAGGGCGGCGCGCACGGTCTCGGCATCGAGCACGGCCACGACCTCGGCCCACACGTCCGGGAGCGTCAGGGCGGTCGGTGGCGGCTGCTCGACATCGGGCAGCTCTGTCGTCGGGCGTCGGCGCCGGACGGTGTCGATGGCGCGGTGGTGGACGATCGCCAGCAACCATGTCTTCACGCTGCCGCGACCCTCGATGTAGCGGGCGGCGTTCCGCCACACTCCGAGGAAGGCGTCCTGGACGACATCCTCGGCGAGGCTCGGGTCCATGGTGATGCGGTAGGCGATCGAGTGGGCCATCGTCTTGTATCGGTCGTACAGCTCTTCAAGGGCAGCGAGCTCCCCGGCGGCCAGGCGCACGAGCACAGCCCGGTCGGCTTCGTCATCGGGCGACGAGGTCCGTGTCCGGGGAGGCTGGCCCGCCTGTGTCATCCGGTTGTGCGCACGCCGGCCGGTCTTGGTTCACTCTCCGCGGCCGACCGGTCTGCCGCGGCGGTGACGGCGGCGGTGACGTCGTTGGGCGCCTGGCGAGCATCGATCACCGCGAACCGGGCGGGTTCCGCGGTCGCGAGCGCAAGGAACCCATCCCTGACCCGGCGATGGAACGCGAGGTCGAACTCCGCCTCGAAACGGGTCACGTCGCCTGGCGCCACGCGAGCGAGGCCGTCCTCCGCGGGGAGGTCCAGGAGGATCGTCAGGTCGGGTCGCAGGCCGTCGGTCGCGGTCGTTTCGAGCGCCCGCAGGCGCTCCAGCGCGACACCGGCGCCATACCCCTGGTAGGCCAGGGTCGAATCGGCGAAGCGCGCGCAGATCACGGTTCGACCTGCCTCGAGCGCGGGGCGGATGACCTCGGTCACGAGTTGGCGACGGGCGGCGTTGAACAGCAGGGCATCGGTCAGCGGGTCGGTCGCAGCCGCGGCCTCGGTCCGTGCCAGGAGCACCTCGCGCAGCCGTTCGCCGAGCCAGGTCCCGCCGGGCTCGCGGGTGACATGGACGTCGTGCCCGGACTCGCGAAGATGTGACGCGAGGGCAGCCGCCTGGGTCGTCTTGCCGGCTCCCTCGGGTCCCTCGATCGTGATGAACCAGCCGCGGACGGGCGCACCGGGTCGTAGCACGAGCGGAGTGTAGCCGACCGTCCAGCCGCCCTCGCCCCATTCATCCGCCTGCAGCGTCACGGCGTACCCACGCTGGACGCACCGACCGACGGAACCCGGCCCGGCCCGGCCCGCCCCGGCACCTCATCCGGACCTGCCTCATCATCTGGGACGCGATCACGATGACCACCACGGCCTCCCCTTCCGAGCTCCCTCGCATGACCAGTCGCGGACACCTGCGCCGCCGGCTGGGCGTGGCCGCGCTGTTCGGCCTGACCGCGGCCCTCCTCATCCCGACCCTGGCGGCCGCTCACCCGCTCGGCAACTTCACCATCAACCACTACGCCGGGATCCGAGTCGAGCCCGACCGGGTCCTGCTCGACATCGTCATCGACGAGGCCGAGATCCCGGCCTTCCAGGCCCGCCTCGATTTCGATACCGACGGCGACGGCGAGGTGTCGGACGCGGAGACGGATGCCGGACGCGGCCCCGCCTGCCAGAAGCTGGCGCCGTCCCTGGCGCTCTCGGTCGACGGCACCGCCCAGGCATTGACCGTGGTCGAGGCGGGGCTGACCTTTCCGCCCGGCGTCGGTGGCCTGTCGACCATGCGGATGGTCTGCGAGTTCACGGCCAGCCTCGCGTCGCCGCTGGCGGCACACAGCACGATCGAGTACACGGACGACTCGTTCTCCGATCGACTCGGCTGGCGCGAGATCGTCGTCGGCGGCTCCGGGGTCACGCTGGCGGCCGCCAAGGGTTCCACGCTCAGGACCGCCACGGCGTCTGCCCGGTTGACCGTCTACCCGACCACGTTGCTGGCCCAGGCCCTCGCCGACACGGCGATCAAGGTGACGGCCGTGCCCGGCGGGCCGACGCTGCCGCCGCTCGATGTCCCCGACGCGAGCCCGCTGCCCGGCGCCACCGACCAGGCCGCGGCCACCGATGCGCCGCCGCCCGCCGGCACGACGCAGGGCGTCCCGGCGCTCACGGCCGCCGTGCCCGCGGCTCCCGCGACGGACGGGACCGTGCCCGGCGGCGTGAGCAGCGGCGACCTCCCGTCCATCTTCCGCTCGGCCGACCTGTCGCCGTGGGTGCTGCTGGTCTCCATCCTGACCGCGGCTGCGCTCGGCGCCGGACACGCCCTCACGCCCGGTCACGGCAAGACGCTGATGGCCGCCTACCTCGTCGGCACGCGCGGGACACCGTTGCACGCCGCCGGGCTGGGCCTGTCGGTGACGCTGTCGCACACGATCGGGATCCTGGTCCTGGCCGGCCTCGTCGTCGGCGCGCAGGGACTGCTGCCGCCCGACGTCATCGTCCGGTCGGCGCCGGTCATCGCGGCCGTGTCCATCGTGGCCATCGGCGGCTGGATGCTGTTCGGGGAAGGCCGGCGGCGGTGGCGGCTCCGGGCGGCAATGGCGGCGCACGCGCCGGCGCACACGCAGGCCGTCGGGCACGACCACGAGCACGATCACGAGCTCGCGCACGACCACGACCACGCATACGACCACGACCATGCGACCGGCCACGGCCACGGCCACGACGACCACGCCACGTCGCCCGGCGAGCACAGCCACGGCGGCGTCCGGCACAGCCACCTGCCACCGACCGGCGCGACCATCACCTGGCGCAGCCTGTTCGTCCTCGGTCTCGCCGGCGGACTGATCCCGTCGGCCAGCGCGTTGCTCATCCTGCTCGGATCGATCGCCGCGGGTCGCCCCGCCTTCGGGTTCGTCCTGGTCGTCGCCTTCGGCCTCGGGATGGCGCTGGTGATGAGCGGGATCGGACTCGCCCTCGTCCTTGCCCGCGGTCGACTCGACCGCGTCGAGACATCGACGCCGCTCGGCCGGTTCAGCGCCTCCCTCCCGCTGGTCGCCTCGTTCCTGGTCTTCGGGCTGGGCCTGTACCTGACCGTCCAGGCGGTCGCGGGCGGCACCACGTTCTGACGCGGCGCGGCCGACGTCGCTAGGGCGAATGCCCGATGTGCCCATCCCGGGCGCCAGTGCTAGGCTGCACCGCCGATGCCCGACCTGACCGACCGAGCGCTCGATACCGCCACCGCCCGCGGCGCGGCGTATGCCGACGTCCGGGTCGTCCGGCGGCTCGAGGAGAGCATCACCGTGAAGACGGGGCGGGTCGAGGGCGTCGCCTCGGGCGAGAGCGAGGGGTTCGGCGTCCGCGTCCTCGTCGACGGCGCCTGGGGCTTCGCCTCGTCGCACGTCCTGACCGCGGCCGAGGCCGATCGCGTCGCCGCCGAAGCGGTCCGCATCGCCCGGGCGAGCGCCACCGCACTACGCGACCGGACGCGGCTCGATGACCGCCCGCCGGCCCGCGGGTCCTTCGAGACGCCGGTCGAGGAGGACCCCTTCACGGTCCCGCTCGAGCGCAAGATCGGTGACCTGCTCGAGGCGGACCGCGCCGCCTCACGGGTGGCGGGGATCGCCTTCACCGAGTCGATGTACGCCGCCCAGCGCGAGTGGAAGACCTTCGCGGCGACGGACGGCAGCCTCACCGAGCAGACCATCACCCACGTCGGCACCGCGGTCGAGGCCAACGCGGTGGACGGCGACGAGCACCAGCGGCGCAGCTACCCCGATTCGGGTGGCGGCTGGGGCGGCGGCGGCTACGAGATCGTCCGGCGCCATCAGCTCGCTGACCACGCCGAGCCGCTGGCCGAGGAGGCCGTCGCCCTGCTGACCGCGCCGCAATGCCCGTCCGGCCGGTTCACGATCGTCCTCGACCCGAGTCAGCTCTACCTCCAGGTCCACGAGTCGTGCGGCCACCCGACCGAGCTGGACCGCGTCTACGGCACCGAGGCGTCCTACGCGGGCACCAGCTTCCTGACCACCGACAAGCTCGACGAGGGCTTCCGCTACGGGTCGGACCTGATCGACATCGTTGCCGATGCCACCGCGCCCGGCGGGATGGGCACGTTCGGCTGGGACGACGAGGGCGTCGCGGCCCAGTCCGTGCCGTTGATCCGGGGCGGGATCCTGGTCGGCTACCTGAGCAGCCGCGAGACCGCGACACGGATCGGCCGCCAGAGCGGTGGTGCGATGCGGGCCGATGGTTGGAACCGGATCCCGCTCATCCGGATGACCAACATCAACCTGCTGCCGAAGCCAGGGATGAGCCTCGACGAGATCGTGGCCGACACCGATGACGGGCTGTACCTCGCGTCGAACCGGTCGTGGTCGATCGACGACCGGCGGCTCAACTTCCAGTTCGCGACCGAGGTCGCCTATGAGATCAAGGGCGGCAAGAAGGGCCGGCTGTTCAAGAACCCGACCTACACCGGGATCACCTACGAGTTCTGGCGATCGTGCGACGCGGTCGGCGACGAGCGGAGCTACGTGATGCTCGGCACGCCCAACTGCGGCAAGGGTGAGCCGAGCCAGACCGGGCACGTCGGCCACGCCGTGCCGGGCGCCCGGTTCCGCGACGTCCAGGTCGGTGTCGGTAAGTGGTAAGGCACTAGGCGATGGATGACGATCGAGGCCGCGACGCGCTGGCGCTGGCGGAGGCCGCCCTGGCACTGGCGATGCGCGACGACGTGACCGAGGCCGAGGCGCTGGTGATGACCGAGGATTCGGCGCTGACCCGCTTCGCCAACAGCGAGATCCACCAGAACGTCGCGGAGACCAACGTCTCGATCAACCTGCGGGTCGTCATCGGCCGGCGGGTCGGGGTCGCGTCGTCCGGACGGACGGATGCGGAGGGGCTGCGCCGTCTCGCGGACCAGGCGCGAGCGATCGCCGGGGTCGTCGAGGAGCTCGATGACTGGGGCGGGCTCCCCGGCCCGACCGAGGTCCGGGCCGTCCCCGCGGCCTACAGCGCGACCACGGCCGGAGCCTCGCCCGAGTTCCGCGCCGAGGCCGTCCGGGCGGTCATCGGCGCCGCGGACGATGCCGGGGTCACCGCCTACGGCTCGTTCGCCACCGGCCTCGAGTCGATGGCGGTCGCCAACTCGGCCGGAGCGCGGGCCGCCGGGACCCGGACGACCTCGCAGCTCATCACCGTCTCGATGGGACCGGGTGGCGGCACCGGCTATGCCGAGGCGGCTGCCGTGGATGCCTCGACCATCGATGCCGGCGCGCTCGGTCGCGAGGCGGCCGACAAGGCGCGCGCGACCGCATCCGCCGTCCTGGTCGAGCCCGGCGACTACCCGGTCGTGCTCGAGGAATACGCGGTCGTCGACCTCGTCGACATGCTCGGCTACCTCGGCTTCTCGGCCCTCGCGGTCCAGGAGGAGCGCAGCTTCGTCGAGCCCGGAAAGCGGATCGGCAGCGACCTCGTGACCATCGTCGATGACGGCTACGACCCGGCCGGGCTCCCCCTGCCGTTCGACTTCGAGGGTGTCGCCAAGCGGCGGGTGTCGCTGCTCGAGGCGGGCGTCTGCCGGGACGTGGTGTACGACGCCCAGACGGCGGCCCGGGACGGCGTGGCCTCGACCGGTCACGGGCTGCCCGCACCCAACCCGTGGGGCCCGTTCCCGCTCAACATGGTGATGTCGTCGGGTTCGGCGTCACGCGACGAGCTGATCGGCGGGCTGGATCGCGGCCTGCTCGTCACCCGGTTCCACTACACCAACCCGGTCCACCCGAAGCTCGCGATCGTCACCGGGATGACCCGCGACGGCACGTTCCTCGTCGAGGGTGGCCGGATCGTGGGCCCGGTCAAGAACCTGCGGTTCACCCAGAGCTACCTGGCCGCGCTGGCCGGCACGGTCGCGGTCGGGCGTGACCGCAAGACGCTCAAGGGCTTCCTCGGCGGCGTGGTCGTGCCGGCTCTCCGGATCGACGGCTGGACCTTCACCGGCGGCACGGAGCACTGAGCCGTTCGCGTCCGACGCGCATGATCGGACGGTGAATCCGATCCTCGTCAGCGTCGTCATCCCGACCTACAACCCCGGCCCCTACCTCGGCCCCGGCCTCGCGTCGCTCTTCGCGCAGACGCTCGCGGCCGACCAGTTCGAGATCATCGTCGTCGATGACGGGTCCACCGACGGGACCCCCGAGCGCGTCGAGGCACTTGCGGCCACGCACTCCAATCTCGTCGTCATCCGAAGCGAGCACTCGGGCTGGGCCGGCCGCCCACGCAACCTCGGCATCGAGCGGGCGCGGGGGGAGTTCATCCAATTCATGGACCAGGACGACCGCATGGCGCCGGACGCGCTCCAGCGCCTGACCGAGACGGCCCGTCGCAATGGGTCCGACATCGTCCTCGGCAAGGTCGCCAGCGATTTCCGGGGGGTCGCCCTCGATCTCTACCGGCGAGATCGCGACTCGTGCACGATCCACGACGCGCCGCTGATCAGCTCGCTCACGCCTCACAAGATGTTCCGCACAGCGTTCCTGAACGAGCATGGGCTCAGGTTCCCCGAGGGTCGGCGCCGGCTGGAGGACCAACTCTTCGTCGTCAAGGCCTACTTCGCGGCCCGGGTCATCTCGATCAGGGCGGACGAGCCGCTGTACTTCTACATGAAGCGCGATGACGACGGGAATGCGGGGTCGGACCCGTCCTGGGACCCGGCCGGCTACTACGCCAACCTGCGCGAGGTGCTCGACGTCGTGGTCGCGAACACGGACCGCGGCCCGCAACGCGATCGTCTGATGCGGCGGTTCTGTCGGGCGCAGCTGGTCGGCCGGCTGGCGGGCGGCATGTTCCTGACCTGGACGCCCGACTTCCGGGCCACGGTCTTCGCGAACATCCGCGACGTGATCGTCGACTACGTTGACCGCGACGTCGATGCCAGTCTCGGCGCCATCGTGGCGCTCCGGATGCGGCTGATCCGCGAGGATCGCCTGGCCGACCTGGTGACCCTGGCCGAGCGCACCTCCGAGCTCGTCGGCCTGTCACGGGTCGAGTCCCTTCGGTGGGCTGGCGGCCGGCTCGACGCGGCCATCTCGACTGAGATCCGGCATCGTGACGGGACTCCATTCCTGTTCGGTCGCGTGGGCGGCCGGACGACACTCGACCCGACGCTGAGTCAGGACCTCGTCGGCGTGTCCATCGACGTGACGGATGAGATGGCGGCCGTCCGCGTCAGCTCGCTGGTGCGGGAACGGACGTCGGGGGTGGAGTGGCAGGCGTCGACGAAGGTCAGACCGGACTGGGTGCCCGTCGATGCAGATGGACGCGAGTCCGGCAGGTCCCGCCTCGTGCTCCACGGCTCCTGCCAGGTGGATCCGAACGACGCGGCAGGCGGCGGGCCGCTCGCGCCCGGTGACTGGCTCTGGCAGACGCGGCTGGCCGCGTTCGGACTCAAGCTCGACCGCGGGCTCGGCGCCGACACAGACGCCGACGGAATGGTCGTGATGCCCAGGCCGCGATCCATCGAACCGAACCTGTCGGCCCAGCCGACGTTGTCCCCCGGTTCGGGCCTGACCATCCTGGTCACGGCTGTCACAGCCCCGCCAGCCCACGGCTCGATCCATCGGCGCCCCGGCACGTCGCGCAGGAGGATGCGCGCCACCCTCGGGCGGCTGGGCCGTCGCACCTTTGCGCGATTGCCGCCGGCGGTCCAGCGTCGATCGATCGCGGCCATCCGGCTGCTGCGACGACGGATCCGCTGAGCGCGGCAGACGCGACCGATCCGCGGTCGCAGGTTTCGAAACGTTAGCCGGCCGCCGGAACGTTCTCAGACAACCCTCAGGAATCTCCGCGAACGTCGAGGCTACCTTCGACCGTCCGTCGATCCATGCCGCCACCGCTTCCGGAGACCACGATGACCGACTCGACCCTCAAGCCGACCGACCTCCATGCCCTGCCCGACCCGACCGACCCGCGCGCGACCGCCGAAGCGATCATGTTCGAGATCCGACGGGTCATCGTCGGGCAGGACGCGATGCTCGAGCGGATCCTCGTCGGCCTGCTGAGCGGCGGCCACCTCCTCCTCGAAGGCGTCCCCGGTCTGGCCAAGACGCTCACCATCAAGACCCTGGCCGAGGTCCTCGGCGGGTCCTTCAAGCGGATCCAGTTCACGCCGGACCTGATGCCGTCCGACCTCGTCGGGACCCGCATCTACCGGCCCGACCGCGGCGAGTTCGAAGTCGAAGCCGGCCCCGTCTTTGCCAACTTCCTGCTCGCCGACGAGATCAACCGCGCCCCGGCCAAGGTCCAGTCGGCGCTGCTGGAGGTCATGCAGGAGCATCAGGTCACGATCGGCCACGAGACGTTCAAGGTCCCGACCCCGTTCCTCGTCCTGGCCACCGAGAACCCGATCGAGGCCGAGGGCACCTATCCCCTCCCCGAGGCGCAGGTCGACCGGTTCATGCTCAAGATCCTGCTCGACTACCCGAACCCGGCCGATGAGGCGCAGATCGTCGCCCGCTCGCTGGTGACCGCGGTGCCGCCGCGCGAGATCCTCGATGCCGAGGGTCTCATCCGCCTCCAGAAGACCGTCACCGAGGTGTACGTCGACCCCCGGCTGATCAGCTATGCCGTCGCGCTCGTCGAGGCCACGCGCAAGCTCACCTATTGGGGGGCGCCCGACCTCGAGACCTACGTCTCCTACGGCGCCAGCCCGCGTGGCTCGATCAACCTCATCCATGGGGCCCGGGCCATGGCTCTCCTCCACGGCCGCCGCTACGTCCTGCCGTCCGACATCAGCTCGCTCGCGCCGGACGTCCTCCGCCATCGGCTCGTGCTGAGCTACGCGGCACTCGCCGACGGCGTCACCGCCGACACCATCATCGGGCGGGTCCTGACCCTCGTTCCGGCGCCTCGCCTCGAGATGGCGATGGAGCCGACCGCATGACCCAACCCCGCGTCACGTCGGCGACCGCGGCGGCCCTCACCCCGGCGCGACCCGGCTCGGACCTCGCCCGGATCGGCGGTCGGTCTCGGAGCGACGCCCGACCGGGCCCCGGCCCGATCGCCGACCGCCTGGTCCGCCAGCTCGAGCTGACGCTCGACCGCCGGGTCGGTGGCCAGATGAGCGGTGACCACCTCGGTCGCGGCCACGGCCAGGGTCTCGAGCTCGACCGCATCCGGCCGTACGAGCCCGGTGACGACGTCCGCCGCATCGACTGGAATGCCACCGCCCGATCGCTGGTCCCGCAGGTCCGCGAGGACGTGCCCGACCGTCAGTTGACGGCCTGGCTGCTGCTCGACCACTCCCCGTCGATGCACTTCGGGACGGCCGACCGGCGCAAGGCCGACGTGGCGGAGGGGGCCGCGCTGGTCGTCGGTCGCTTCGCCGCGCGCCGCGGCAATCGCCTCGGTGTCGTGACGTTCGGTGCCGGCGGCGAGGCCGTCAGCCCGCCGAAGGGCGGCAGCCGCGGGATGCTCGGGCTCCTCCGAGCGATCTCCACCGAGCCGCCCGAGGAGGGCGGCGGCGAGACCTCGCCGGCACGCGCCCTCGGGCTGGTGGGTGCCATCCGCACGACGCCCGGCGTCGTCGTCATCGTCTCGGATTTCCGTGGGCCCCGCGACTGGGTCCCGGCACTGACCGAGGTCGCCGGCCGCCATGCGGTCATCGCCCTCGAGGTCACCGACCCGCGCGAGGATGCCCTCGTCGACGTCGGCGAGCTGACCCTCGTCGACCCCGAGACCGGCCAGACCCTTCGTGTCGACACCGGCGACCGGCACCTGCGCGCGGCGTTCGACGAGGCGGCCGGCGCCGATCGGGCGGCCCTCGCGGCCGTCTTCCGCCGGCTCGCCATCCGCCACCTCCGACTCTCCACCGACGGCCCGTGGCTGCCCGCCCTGGCCAAGGGCTTCACCCGGACCCCCGATCGCACAGGACGACCCGCATGAGCTTCCTCGCCCCGCAACTCCTCCTCGGCCTTCTGCTGATCCCGGTCGCGATCGGGTTCTACCTGTGGGCCCAGCGCCGCCGCAGCAGGTACGCGGTCCGGTTCACGAACCTCGCGCTGCTGTCCAACCTCGCCCCGCGCCGCCCGTCGTGGCGCCGCCACCTGCCGCCCGTTCTGTACCTCGGCGCGATCGCGGCGCTGCTCATCGGCCTCGCCCGGCCGACGATGGTCCTCCAGGTCCCGCGCGAGGACGCGACCGTCATCCTGACCATGGACGTGTCGGGCTCGATGCGCGCGACCGACGTGTCGCCGACGCGGCTCGACGCCGCCAAGGCGTCCGCCCTCTCGTTCATCGACCAGCTGCCCGACAACGTGCGGGTCGGCGTGGTCGCGTTCGCCTCCGAGCCGGTCACGCTCGTCAGCCCGACCACCGACCGGGCCCAGCTCAAGGAGGCCATCAACGGCCTCGCTGCCCGGGACGGGACGGCCATGGGTGACGCCCTGATGCAGGTCCTCGACATCGCCGAGAAGATCCAGAAGGACAACGCGTCGGAGACGCCCGATGCATCGGCAGCGCCCGGAGCCTCGACCGCGCCGGATCCTTCCGTCGCACCCGGGTCCTCCTCGGCGCCGACGACCGGCAACGACAAGCCCGCCGACAAGCCGCTGGTCGCCGCGATCCTGCTGTCCGATGGCGCGAACTCGGTCGGCCAGGCGCAGCCACTCGATGCCGCGCAGCGTGCCAAGACCCTCGGCGTCCCGATCTACACCATCGCCCTCGGGACCCCCGATGGCACGGTGCAGGTGCAGGACGACTTCGGACAGACCGTCACGCTCGACGTGCCGCCCGACACCGAGACCCTCCAGCAGATCGCATCGATCACCGGTGGCCAGGCGTTCGACGCGCCGACCGCGGCCCAGCTGGCGAGCGTCTACGACAACCTCCAGTCGCGGATCGGCTACACCGAGCAGCGCCAGGAAGTCACCTTCGCGCTCGTCGGGGCCGGGCTTCTCCTGGTCGTGCTCGGAGCCGGACTCTCGGCGGTCTGGTTCGGCCGGCTGCCATAGGCCCGTCCCGGCCGGCGGGCTTCCGGATCCCGGTCTCTGCCGCCGCCGGATCCCGCCAGATGCACGCCAGGCGGGCGTTGGTCACGGATCGCCTGTCAGGTGCTTCATCAGGCGGGCAGATGACCGGATCCATCGCCCGACGAGCGACCCTCCACGCTCGGTCGTGGCTCGTGGACGAGGCGACTCGCTGACGATTGCTCGCATGAGGTGCATCTGGCAGCGACGGGCCGACGCGGGCGCCGCCGGCGTGTGAGCCCGCGGCGCCACTCCGAAGACCGACCGCATTCGCTACGCTCCGCGAGAACCCACCGAGCCCGGAGTCCCGATGCCCTCCTTCGACGTCGACGCCCTGCGCGCCCAGTTCCCGAGCCTCGCCCGACAGCAGGACGGCCGGCCGGTCGTCTTCCTCGATGGCCCAGGCGGCACGCAGGTCCCGCAACGGGTGATCGACGCGGTCGCCGGCTACTACCTGGACATGAACGCCAACTCGGGCGGCGCCTTCACCACGAGCGAGGCGACCGACGCGATGGCCGCCGAGGCGCACGCCGCCGTCGCCGACTTCCTGGGGGCAAGCTCGCCCGACGAGATCAAGTTCGGCGCCAACATGTCGACCCTGACGCTGCATCTCGGCCGCTCGATCGGGGCGACGCTCGAGGCCGGCGACGAGATCCTCGTCACGACCCTCGATCACGAGGCCAACGTCTCGACCTGGCGGGCGATGGCGGCCGATCGGGGCGTGACGGTCAAGACGGCCGACATCCGGCTCGATGACGTCACCCTCGACCTCGAGGACCTCGAGTCGAAGCTCGGCCCGCGGACGAAGCTCGTCGCCGTCGGCTATGCCAGCAATGCGGTCGGCTCGGTCAACCCGGTCCGTGAGATCGTCGAGCGCGCGCACGAGGTCGGCGCGCTGACGTTCGTCGATGCCGTCGCGTTCGCACCGCACGGGCCGATCGACGTCACCGCGCTCGACACCGACTTCCTCGCCTGCTCGGCCTACAAGTGGTTCGGTCCGCATGTCGGGGTGCTGTACGGCAAGACCGCGGTCCTCGACCGCCTGCCCGCCTACAAGGTCCGGCCGGCGCACGATCGATACGAGACCGGGACGCCGAATTACGAGGGCATCGCCGGCGCGCTCGCCGCGACCGACTACCTGCGCGATGTCGGGCGCGACTACGGCGACGTCACCGGCGCGCCCGGCGCCGCCGACGCCAGCGAGCGTCGGCGCGAGCTGGTCGCGGCGATGGTCGCGATCGCCGCCTACGAGCGCGAGCTCGTCGGCCGCCTGCTGGCGGGGCTCGGCGCGATCGCCGGGCTGACCGTCCACGGCATCACCGATCCGGCGCGGTTCGCGACGCGCGTCCCGACCGTGTCCGTGTCCATCACCGGGATCCATCCACGTGCGGCTGCGGAGGCGCTCGGTCGGGACGGGATCCATGCCTGGGACGGCGACTTCTATGCGACCGGGCTGATCGAGCGGCTCGGCCTGGCCGAGACGGGCGGGGTACTGCGGCTGGGGCTGGTCCACTACAACACGGCGGCCGAGGTGGACCGGACGCTCGAGGCGGTCGAGCGGATCGCCCGCGGGTGATCGCGTGACGGAACGGCCGTCGATCCGGCGGCGCCTTGCCCGACCGTTCGACCCGGCCGAGCTGCGCCGGATCAAGCGTCTGTGGGTGCGCCATTCCATCGCCGAGGATGCCCGCGACATCGACGGGCTGGTGGCCACACTGAGCCCGGACTGCGTCTATGAGATCGTCCCGACCGGCCAGCGCTGGGATGGGCATGATGGCGCGCGGGCGTTCTACCGCGAGCTGTTCGCGGCCTTTCCCGACAACGCCTTCGCGCTGTCCGAGATCGTCATCGGGCCGCAGGGCGCGTTCGAGGTGGCCACCCTGACCGGCACGAACCAGGGCCCGTGGGCCGGCGTCGCGCCGTCCGGTCTGGCGGTCTCGCTCGAGGTCCTCATCCTGTTCCCGTGGGACCCCGCCACGCAACGGTTCACCGGGGAGCGGATCTGGTTCGACCGGGGCGGGCTCTGAGCCGACGAGTTCCGTCGGGATCCGATGGCGCGGCCTGTCGGTCGGCTACCAGGCCGCGAGCGTCCAGATCCCCGGATCGGCCTCGGCTGTGCCCTCGCCGATGTCGGCAAACAGCGCGACGGCGCGTTTCAGGTGTTCCATCGCCAGGTCGTCGCGGCCGGAATCGTGGAGCAGGTCGGCGAGATGGTTCTCGACCGCCGCCTCGAGGTGACGATCGCCGATGCGGCGGCAGGCCTCGATGGCCACGACGCCGAGCGCCATGGCCTGGTCGACGGCGCCCTCGCTGGCGAGCGTCAACGCCAGACCCGTCCTGGCCGCGATCGACGCCGTGGGGTCTGGATCGTCGGCGGCCATGGCGACGCTGCGCTCGAGCGCCGCGCGGGCCGTCGCCGCGTCGCCGCGGGACTGCGCGACGAGCCCGACGATCCGCTCGGCGACGCCCGCGAGGTGGGGATCGCCGACCCGCGTCGCGAGGTCGCGTGCCGCGGATGCCGCCTCGCCCGCCGATCCAAGGTCGCCGGCCCGGAGCGCCACCACGCTTCGCTCCACGAGGCCGCGCGCCCGAAGCTCGTCCGGCAGATCGGCTGTCGCGAGGGCGGGATCGAGGTGGCTGGCCGCGGCCACCAGGTCGCCTCGGCGCCGGTGGACGCGACCGAGTCGGATCTCGATGCCGGGCATCTCGGCGGGCGCGGCCAGGGCGGCGGCGGTCTCCAGCGCCGAGATGGCGGCCGGGTATTCGCCGAGTCGCGCCCGAAGCTCGCCGATCCGTGCATGGACGAGGGCGTCGCTGGCGCCCAGACCGATGGCCGCCTCGAGATGATCGATCGCCTCGCGGTTGGCGAAGACCGCCTCCGCCCGATCGGCCGCCTCGAGGAACGCCGCTATCGCGTGAGCGGTGCGGCCCGCCTCGCGTTCGTGCACGGCGATCAGGGCGAACCGCGCCACGTCGTCACGACCCACCGCCCCGGAGTCGGATCGGATGGCATCGGCCGCGCGTCGGTGCAGGAGTCGACGCCGGGCCAGGCTGGTCGCTTCGTCGGTGACGTCGCGCATCCGGCCGTGGACGAAGTCGTAGGCGACGGACTGGCTGCCGGTGCTGCCGACCTCCCTGACGATGCCGCGCCGGATCGCCTCCTCGAGCGCGTCGACCGTCTCCTCCTCGGTGCGGCCGCTCGCGGCGCGGACGGTGGCAAGGTCGAACGAGCGCCCGATCACCGCCGCCGCGGCGAGGACCTGGGTCGCGGTCTCACTGACCGAGCCGAGGCGGTCGCGCAACAGCGCATGAACGTCGCGCGGCATCGAGACACCGGGCGTCTCGCCGCTCACCAGTGTTGCCACGACATGGAGCGGCAGACCCTCGGAATCGACCGCCAGGGCGTCGATCAGAGCGTCACTCGCTGCGTCCGGACGCATGACCCGAACCATGGCGGCGATCGCGTCGCGCGACAACCGCCCGAGGACCACACGCACGGCGTTCGGGAGCCGGGACATCTCCTCGACCATCGATCCGGCGCCGGCCGTGAGGTCCTCCCGGCGCAGCGCGACCAGCAGGAGGATCGGCCGGTCGGCCAGTCGTCGCGCGAGATACAGGAGCGCCTCGCGCGTCGCGTCGTCCGCCAGGTGCAGGTCATCGATCCAGATCAGACCCGGGGTCGGTCCCGACGCCAGACGCGTCAGTGTCTCGGCGACGGACTCCAGCAGACGGACGCGGGCACCTGGACCGTCCGCCGCGATCGAGGGCGCGCCCGATGATGGCCGAAGCCCCGCGGGCAGGGCGACCAGACGACCGAGGTCCGCCCGTGCAGTCTGGTCGAGGGACGCCAGCCGCCGCGGCCCGTCGGGGTCGGCCAGGCCGGGCCGCAGGAGCGCGGCGATCGGACCGTAGGCGATCGCGCTTTCACCCGGGTAGCCGCGCGCCGCGAGCACGATCCCGGATCCGCGCCCGACGTCGGCGACGAGCGCCTCGGCGAGACGGGTCTTGCCGATGCCGGCCTCGCCTTCAAGGATGACGACCCGTCCGTCGGGCTCGGAATCACGCCAGGCCGACCGTAAGGTCTCCAGCTCGCGATCGCGCCCGACCAGCGGGATCGGCGCGGGAGCTGCCGCCGGGCGGGAACCGGGCTCTCGGGCCGACGCCGACACCGACAGCCCGCTCGCCGCGCCACGATCGAACCTGTCGTCGCGGATCGCCTCGTACAGGTCGCTCGTCTCGCGGAGCGGGGTCACCCCGAGCTCGCGGTCGAAGACGGCGACGAGCTCGCGATAATGGCGGATCGCCCCGACCCGGTCGCCGGCCAGCGCCAGGAGCTCGATGAGCCGCCGGTGCCCGAGCTCGTCGAGCGGATCGAGCTCGACCCGCCGGCTCGCCGCCTCGATGGCGCCGGCCACGTCGCCCGCCGCGGCTCGGGACGTCGCCAGGCGGTCGAGGACGGCCGCCACCGATCGCTCGACCCGGGCGGCACGCTGACCCTGCCAGTCGTCGAACGCCGGGCTGTCGCGGAGCGCGAAGCCGGCCAGGAACGGCCCGCGCGCCAGCGATGCCGCGGCCTCGAGGTCGGCCAGGCGCGACGAGCCGGCCAGACGGTCGAAGTCCGCGAGATCGTTGGTCACGCCGTCCCCGTCCAGGGCGACCCGGGCCCGACCGATCTCGAACGCGGTCTGCCCGAGAGCGGTCCTCAGGGCCGACAGCGTGCGGCGGAGCGCCCCTCGGGCGGCATCATCGTCCGCATCCGGCCAGAACATGGCGGCGAGCTCGTCGCGTGCGAATGGGCGCCGATCGGTCGCCACGAGCGCCACGATGGCGAGCGCCTTGCGGGTATCGACGACGAGCGGCTCGCCAGCCACGATGACCTCGAGCGGGCCGAGCAGGCGGATCTCCAGCGTCGCGACATGACCAACCACGTCGTAACGGTAGCGGACCATCTCGGTAGCCCGTAACGTTGACGGGACGATGTCCGAAGATGCAGCCCCGTAACGTTCTGCGGACGATGACCGTGCACGGTTCCGCGATGGATCACCGCGCCGTGCATCCGCCACGCCGTCACTGGTCGCTCGTCGCCCTCGTGATCGCGACCATCGCGGTCGCCGTCTTCTACACCGTGGTCAACGGCCTCGACGTCCCGGGGATCCTCGCGGTCCTTTCCTTCACGAGCGTCGGTGCGCTGATCGCCGATCGCCGCCCCGCAGAGCGCGTCGGCTGGGTATGCCTCGGGATCGGGACCGTCAGTGGCCTCGGTCTGCTCTTCCGGTCGATCGCGATCGTCATCGATCGTGCTCCGGGCCAGCTGCCACTCGCGGGCGCCGCCTGCGCCGTCCTCGCCGATCTGCTCACCTCGCTCGCGATCCTGGTCAGCGGTCCGCTGCTCATCAGCCGTTTCCCGCACCGCGCGGCCGCGGCCTGGCAGAGGCGGCTCGAGGATGTCCTTCTGGTCTTCATCACGTTCGTCGCGATGGCCGACGCCGTGCGACCCGGCCCACTCGATTACGGGTGGGTCGAGCCGATCGAGAACCCGTTCGCGATCGACTGGATCCCGACGTCGAGTCAGGACGCCTTCGCCTGGATCTTCCTGTCCTACGCGGCCGCCTATCTGGTGACCACCATCGGTCTCGTCGTTCGCTACCGTCGGGGCGGCTCCGTCGTGCGGGCCCAGGTCCGGTGGTTCGCCGCCGCGATCGGCGCGAGTCTCGGCCTGCTGGTGCTGCTGTTCGCGACCACCGGCAACGAGGTCCTGAACGACCTCGTCTGGGCCGCCTGGATCGCGTCGCTCCTCCTCCCGCCGATCGCAGTGGCCATCGCGATCCTGCGCTATCGCCTCTACGACATCGATCGCATCGTCAGCAAGACCATCGGCTACGCCCTCATCACGGTGATCCTGTTCACCGTGTTCGCGACCGCCAACATCGTGCTCGTGTCGACGGTGAGCCCGCTCGTCGAAGACCAGAGCATCGCCGTCGCCGCATCGACCCTGCTCGTCGCCGTCCTGTTCGACCCGCTCCGCAAGCGCGTCCAGCGGGCCGTCGATCGACGCTTCCATCGCGCCCATTACGACGCGCAACGCACGGTCGCCGGCTTCGCGGATCGGCTGCGCAACGAGCTCGATCTGCCGACCTTGACCCTCGAGCTCACGGCAGTCGCGGACCGCGCGGTCAAGCCGACGACGACGAGCCTGTGGCTTCGCGGCGGCGGTCAGTCGTGAGCCGGTCGCCCTCGATGATCGTTCGTTTCGCGACCGCGGCCATCGTGCTCGCCTCGATCGTCGTGTCGGGGCTGACGCTCGTCGCTCCGGCGACGGACCTCATCGGTGGGTTGCTGTTCGGGGCTGCCACCGTCTCATTCGGACTGGTCGGGCTCGTGCTGGTCGTGCGTGCGCCCGGGAACAGGATCGGACCTGTCCTGGTGGTCGCAGGTGCACTCCTGGCGTTCGCCTATGGCTGCGACGTCTACGGCGCGGCGGGCGCGAACGCCGATCCGGTCTGGCCCGGCGCGGCCTACGCCTCGCTGGTCGGCGAAGCGCTGTTCGTGGTACCGATCGTCCTCGCCCTGATCGTGATCCCGTTGATCTTCCCGGACGGGCATCTCATCTCACGGCGTTGGCGCCTCGTCGTCTGGCTCGTCGTGGTCGCCCTGGCGGCCAACACCGTCGGCACCCTGATCGGGCCGACCACGGCGACCGACGGCGTCGGCAACCCATTGGCGATCCCGGGGCTGGAGCCCCTCGCGGAAGCCCTCGGCGGGTTCGCGTCGGCGACCTCGGTCATCGGGTTCGGGGCCGCAGCCGCGGCACTGTGGGTCCGCTATCGACGCGGCGACATCACCGAGCGGCAACAGCTCAAGTGGCTCGTGGCCGTCGCCGCGCTCGCCGCGATCTTCTTCCCGATCGCCTTCACGCTGCCGGTCCAGCAGATCGCGAACGTCGCGTTCATCCTGGGCTCGCTGACTCTCGTCGCGCTGCCGCTCGCGATCGCGCTGGCGGTCCTGCGCTACCGCCTGTACGACATCGACCGGATCATCAGCCGGACCATCTCGTACGGCATCATCACGGCCCTGCTGGTGACGATCTTCCTGGTCGTCAACCTGGCGCTGCAGGCCGCCTTGAGCGCGGTCACCTCGAGCAATACGTGGGCCGTGGCGGGCTCGACCCTGCTTGCTGCGGCTCTGTTCACGCCCATCCGCCTGCGCGTCCAGCGCGTCGTCGACAGGCGCTTCGACCGCGCCCGTTATGACGCGGACCGGCTGGCGATCGACTTCGCCGACCGACTTCGCGACGAGATCGACCTGTCCACGCTCGGGGACCAGCTCGACGAGACGGTCCGCCGCGCGTTCGCCCCGTCCAGCGTCGGTCTCTGGCTGCGGGGAGGCCGGTCGTGAGCCGCGGCTGGACCGCCTTCGCGATCGCCTTCTGGGTGGTGGCGATGATCGGCGGCGTCGGCGGGCTCATCGTCCGCGTGGTGGATCCGGCACCGATCGTGCCGAACACGTACGGGTTCGGTCCGGCGGGCATGGTCGCGGTGGCCGTCTTCGGCATGGCCTGGGCCACGGCCGGGGCCGTCCTCGCCATCCGCATGCCTGCCAACCCGATCGGCCGGTACATGCTCGTCGTCGGGACCGGGTTCGGGCTGACCGTGCTGACCACGGCCGTCCTCTTCGCCGCCATGGCGTCCGGCACCGCCGACGGCCAGCGGATCGGCTCGGTGGCGGCGTGGCTGACCGCCTTGATGACGTCGGTGATCGGGTTCATCTTCTACGTCGGCTTCATCTTTCCGACAGGGCAGGGACACACGCCGGGCTGGCATCGGGTCGGGCTCGCCTGCTTCTGGATCCTCACGGTCGGGGCGATCCTGGTCATCTTCCAGCCGGGCTCGCTTCACCTGTTCCCGACCATCGACAATCCGCTCGGATTCGGACCCGACCTGCGCGGCTTCATCGGGCCCCGAGCCATCGTCGGGATCGCGATCGCGACGACCGCCAGCGCCGTCGCGCTCGTGTCGTCGGTCATCGCCCGATATCGTGCTGCCGGCCGGATCGAGCGTCAGCAGCTCAAGCTGTTCATCTTCGCCATCGTCACGGCCCTGGTCGGGATGGCCGTGCTGACCGTCGTGGTCTGGGCCGCCAGTGGCCCGGTGGACGAGATCGGGCTCGTGGTGTTCGGGATCGCCGCGGCCTGCGTGCCGGTGGCGATCGGTATCGCCATCCTCCGCTACCGCCTGTTCGAGATCGACCGGTTGGTGTCCCGGACGATCGCCTATGCGCTTGTCACGGGCGGGCTCGTGCTCGTGTTCGTCGCCGTGAACCTGGCCCTCACGACGGCCTTCAGCTCATTGACCAATGGGAACGCCGTCGCGGTCGCCGCCTCGACCCTTGTCGTTGCGGCGTCGTTCACCCCGCTGCGTCGCCGCGTCCAGCAGGTGGTCGATCGACGCTTCGATCGGGCGCGCTACGACGCGGACCGTACCGCGACCGCGTTCTCCGGACGGCTTCGGGATGAGGTCGACCTGACGACCCTCGTCGCCGAGCTCGACAGGACCGTCCAGCAGGCGATCTCGCCGTCGAAGGTCGGTGTCTGGCTGCGGACGGAAGGTCGACGATGACGGGTGGGGTCTTCCTGAGGCCGGGTCGGATCGCCTGGACCATCGCCGTCGTCGACATCGTCGCCGTGATGATCTGCCTGGTCGACCCAGGCCTCGACGGCGCGTCCGGACTGCTGTATGTGGTCGGGATCGGATCATTCGTCGTCGTCGGCGCCGTCCTCCGGACCCGCGTCCCGGGCAATCCGATCGGTGGTTTGCTGCTCACCGCCGGGACCCTGCTCGTCGTGGCAGTGAGCATCGGCACCTATGCCGACATCGGCGCCCTCCACCGTCCTCCCTTGCCGGGCACGGACGTCGCCCGACATGTCGGGGACGCCCTGTTCATCTATCCCTTCGCGATCGCCTTCATCGGGATCCCGCTCGTGTTCCCGGATGGGCGCCTTCCGTCGCCGCGATTTCGATGGGTCGCCGGACTCGCGATCGTGACCGGCGTCGCTTGGGCCCTAGGCGCCCTGTTCTCGACGCCGACCGATGGCGTCGTTCTGGTCGGGCTGATCGTGAGCTTCATCGGCGCGATGGCGGCGATCGGACTCCGCTTCCGACGGGGAAACGCGGTGGAGCGCGAGCAGATCAAGTGGCCGCTGGCGTCGGCCGGAGCCGGCGTGATCCTCCTGGTCGCGAGTGTCTTCGTGCAGGACCCGTTCCCCGACGTCGCGACCCTTCTGAACATCGTCGGGATCCTGAACTTCTTCGCCCTGCCCATCGTCCTCGGCATCGCCGTTCTCCGCTACCGCTTGTACGACATCGACCGGATCATCAGCCGGACCATCTCGTACGCGACCATCACGGCGCTCCTGGTCGCGGTCTTCCTGGCGGTCAACCTTGCACTCCAAGCAGCGTTGAGCTCCGTCACCTCGAGCAACGCCGTTGCCGTCGCCGGGTCGACGCTGCTGGCTGCCGCGCTCTTCACGCCCATCCGTCGGCGCGTCCAGCGCTCCGTCGACCGACGCTTCGACCGCGCTCACTACGACGCCGAACGGACGGCGGGCGCGTTCTCCGTCCGGATGCGCGACGCGATCGACCTGCCGACGCTGGTGCGCGACCTGGACGCCACGGTGCAGGAATCGATGGCTCCGTCAAAGATCGGCCTGTGGCTCCGATGAGCGTCGCGACACGACGACCCCGCGACGCGCGTCCCCCGCGTGTGGCCGGCCAGGCCATGATCGTCACGGAGCCGCCACTCGCGCGACGCTGGCAACTCGTCATCGCGATCCTGTTCATCGCAGGGTGCCTCGTTGGGTTGCCGAGCGTCTACGGCCTGTTCTGGTTCGTCCCCTTCGGCGCTGTCGGCGCGCTTCTGATGGTCCGCCGACCCCACACCTCCATCGGCTGGATCCTGTTCGGGCTGGCGTGGTGCTTTGTGGTCCTGACGGCCTCGGTGGATGCGACGGTCCAGCAGTTCGCCGACGGCAGCGTGAGCCTGCTCACTTCCGTGTATGCCGTCGTCCAGAGCTCGGCCGGCTCGGCGGCCTTCTACCTGTTCGGGCTCCTCGCCTTCGTCTACCCGTCCGGCCGGCTGCCGGGAGGACGTTGGGGTGCCGTGGGTCGTATCGCCCTTGGCATCTGCCTGCTGCTCGTCGCCGCATCAGTCGTGATGCCCGTCATCTCCGTCAACGTCGCGGGTGCATCGGGGAGCGTGCCGGTCCCGAACCCATTCGCCTTGTGGCCCGACGCGGCCATCTGGAAATCACTCGCCGACTGGCAGCTCGTGACGCCGGATACGGTCATCATCCCGACCCTGCTGCTCGTCCTCGCTGGAGCGATCTCGCTGATCGTCCGCGGCAGGCGTGCGTACGGCGTCGAACGCCAGCAGCTCCACTGGTTGGGTGCATCGATCGCCGTCGTGGTCGTCGCCGTCGTCAGTGGCTTCGTCCTCGGTGTGCTCGTGCCTGCGTGGACTGACAGCGGCCTGATCTGGGTCCCGGCGGTACTCGCGTTCCCCGTCGTCTCGATCGCCGTCGGGGTCGCCGTCCTCAGATATCGCCTGTACGACATCGATCGGATCATCAGCCGCACGATCGCCTGGGCCCTGATCAGCGGTCTCCTCCTGGCAGTGTTCGGGATCGTCGTGATCGCCCTCCAGGCTGCCCTCGACAAGGCCACGCAGGGTCAGACGCTGGCCGTTGCGACCTCGACGCTCGTGGCATTCGCCATCTTCCAGCCGGTTCGCCGGCACATCCAGTCGATCGTCGATCGCCGATTCGACCGTGCCCGCTATGACGGCGAGCGAACGGCAGCCGCGCTCGCCGAACAGCTTCGCAACCAGGTCGACCTCGACGCGCTCGAAGCCGACGTCGTCCATGCCGTTGGTACGGCACTGCGACCGGCATCGGTCGGGGTCTGGCTCCGTCCAACGTCACCGCACGCCGCAGATACCGCGGCCCCGTAACGATTCCCGGACACCACACCGCCAGCATGAGGGCCACATGAGCGAGTTCACCCGCCCGATCCGCCGCCTATTCGCTCGCGGCACCGCGGCGTCCGACGGCGTCCCGGTCGATGCGAGCATTGCCCCGAACCTCACCGAGGCGACGGCCGGAGCCGCGGCGACGTCCGGGACCGGAGCGTCGTCGACGGCCGCAGCCGTTCCGGCTCCGATCGCCGTCGACATCCCCGAATCGGATCCGCTCCTGGCGTATCTGCAAACGGCCGCGGGACCGGTCGAGGTGGCCCGACTGGAGCTCGACTCACCCGCCATCACGGCCCTGCGCGCGGCCGGCGTGGCCCTCGTCGTGCCGCTCGTGTCGCAGGGCGAGCTGATCGGCACCCTCAACCTCGGCCCGCGCCTGTCGGAGCAGGACTACTCGACCGACGATCGTCGGCTGCTGACGACCCTGGCCGCCCAGGCGGCGCCGGCCATCCGGGTCGCCCAGCTCGTCCGCGAACAGGCGGCCGAGGCCGCCGAACGCGAGCGCCTCGAGCAGGAGATGCGGGTCGCGACTCTGATCCAGCAGCAATTCCTGCCCCGCCAGCTGCCCGACCTGCCGCAATGGCAGGTGGCCGCCTACTACGGCCCGGCGCGCGCGGTCGGTGGCGACTTCTACGACTTCATCGAGATGCCCGGCGGCCGCATCGGGATCGCCGTCGGCGACGTCACCGACAAGGGGGTGCCCGCGGCCCTGGTGATGGCCCGGACCCACAGCGTCCTGCGTGCCGAGGCATCCCGCAGCGACTCGCCGGCGACGATCCTCGCCCGCGCCAACGAGCTGCTGGTGCCCGAGATGCCGGCGCGCATGTTCGTGACCTGTCTGTTCGCGATCCTCGAGCCCGAGACGGGCCGAATCGTGATGGCCAACGCCGGCCACAACCTCCCGTACATCCGGACCGCCGACGGCGTCGTCGAACTCCGGGCGACCGGGATGCCCCTCGGGCTGCTCCCGGGCATCGTCTACGAGGAGACCGAAGGCGTCATCGCGCCGGGCAGCAACGTCCTGCTCTACTCGGACGGGCTGGTCGAGGCGCACGACCCGGACCAGGAGATGTATGGCTTCCCGCGGCTGCGCGAGGCGATGACCATCGACGACGCCGGCAGCGAGCTGCTCGACCGCCTGCTCGACACGCTCCATACGTTCACCGGCCCCGACTGGGAGCAGGAGGACGACATCACGCTGGTCACGCTCCACCGCGCGTCCGGTGTCGCGAGCCAGAGCGTCGACGAGCCGGCACCGTCACAGCAGGTGACAGCGTTCTCGATCCCCGGCGAGGAGGGCAACGAGCGGCTGGCCATGGACCGCGTCGCAGCCGCCGTGGATGGACTCGGGCTGACGCCGGCCCGGCTCGAGCGCCTCAAGACGGCCGTCAGCGAGACCGCGATGAACGCCATCGAGTACGGCAGCCAGGGGAACGCCGACGTTCCGGTCGACATCGTGGTCGAGACGACCGCCGATGCGATCGTCGTCCGCATCACCGATCGAGCGCTGTCCGGCGGCGTCCCGAGCGAGCCGGAGGCCCCCGACATCGAGCGCAAGCTCGTGGGCGACCAGAAGCCACGCGGCTGGGGCCTCTTCCTGATCAAGAGCATGGTCGATTCGATGGACGTGACCAGCGACGGGAGCACCCAGACGGTGACCCTGACGATGGCGCGAGAGGAGCGCTCTGATGGATGACCGGCAGTTCGCCGCGGTGATCACCGAGGTCCCCGAGGAAGTGCGAGTTCGCCTCAGCGGCGACCTCAACGCCCGGGCCGATGCGACCCTCGCCGACGCCTACGCCCAGGTAGCGGCGCTCGGTCCGCAGCGGGTGAGTCTCGACTTCAGCCATGTCGGCTACATCAACAGCACGGGCATCGCGCTCGTCGTCCGGTTGCTCGCCGACGCGCGACGCGACGGCCGGACGGTCCGTGCGGTCGGCCTGACCGAGCACTATCGGGAGATCTTCCGGATCACCCGTCTGTCGGACTTCATGGAGATCATCGAAGGAGATGCCGCATGAGCGCCACGGTCATCGAGCTCGACCAGGAGGGACCCGCGTCCATCCTCCGGATCGAGGGTGACGTCACGTCCGCCAGTGATGCCGACCTTACCGCCGCCTACGGCCTGGCCGTCGCCAATGGCGCCCGGGTGGTCGTCCTCGACTTCAGCAAGCTCGCGTACATGAACAGCGGTGGCATCGGCCTGCTCGTGACCCTCCTGGTGCGAGCCCAGCGAGGCGGGGGCCGCCTCGTCGCAACCGGCCTGTCCGACCACTACCGCCAGATCTTCGCCCTGACCCGTCTCGACGAAGCGATCGAGATCCACGACGACGAATCGGCGGCCGTCGCGGCCGCCACCGCCTGACCGAGGAGGCACCAGATGGTCGAGACCAAGCCGACACTGCCGAACGAGGCTCCCGCCAGCCGGGACGCCGCGAACTGGGCACGCCCGGTCGAGCGGCTGTCGGCCGCCGGGGTCGCCGGCGCCAGGGACGACGCGGTCACCGGCAAGCGCGTATCCGGACCGCTGCAGGGCTTCGGCCAGCTCTGGCAGAAGACGTTCTCGGTCCGCCTCGAGGGCATCGACACCACGCCCGAGGCGGTCGTCGCGACCTGGAAGGCGCACTTCCCGGAGTTCTGGCCCGAAGGCCAGCGGTTCTACGCGCCCTTGTCCGGGATCGCTCCGGGCGAGGTCGCGCTGCTCGAGATCGAGCCGCTGCCGGGCGCTCCGGTCCGTCTCTCGACCGGTGTCCTCGTCCTGTACGCCGACGACGAATCGTTCACGTTCATGACCCCCGAAGGCCATACCCTGTCGGCGTGGATCACCTTCTCGGCGCGGCGCGAGGGTGACGTGACGGTCGCCCAGGCGCAGGCGCTCGAGCGCCCCTCGGACCCGTTCGACGAGCTTGCCTACATGCTCGGCGGCAATCGCCAGAACAACAGGTTCTGGGAGGCGACGCTGCGCAACCTGGCGATCAGCGTCGGCGTCCCGGTGCCGCTGGTCGAGGTCCAGAGCAGCTGCATCGACAACAACCGTCAGTGGCGCTACTGGCGCAACGTCCGTAACAGCGCCACCGTCCGGTCCGCGCGGCGGACCCTGACGGCGCCCGTCCGCAAGCTGACCGGCCGCGGGTGAGGCCCGGGGGGTCGTGACCGATCCGTCGAGCGCCGGGGCGGCCGGGCGCGGACCGGTCGACGCGATCGTCGTCGGGGCGGGGCCGAACGGCCTGGCCGCGGCGATCACCCTGGCCCGTGCCGGGCGCTCGGTCCGCGTCTACGAGGCGGCCCCGGAAGCAGGTGGCGGGACCCGGACCATGGAGCTGACGCTGCCCGGCTTCCGCCACGACATGTGCTCGACCATCCTGTCGCTGGCGACCGCCTCGCCATTCTTCCGGACCATGGACCTCGCCGCGCGCGGGGTCGAGCTGATCCACCCGGACGCCCCGATCGCGCACCCGCTCGATGACGGCGAGGCCGTCGTGCTCGAACGCTCGGTGGCTGCGACGGCGAGGGAGCTCGGCAGCACGGACGGACGCGCCTGGGCGCGCCTGCTCGGCCCGCTCGTCCGCGACGTGGACAAGCTCAGCCCGGAGATCCTCCAGCCGGTCATCCATCTGCCGCGCCACCCGCTGGCCCTGGCCCGGTTCGGGCTGCCGGCGCTGCGGTCGGCACGCGGACTGGCCCGCAGCCGGTTCCACGACGAGCCGGCACGGGCGTTGTTCGGTGGCATCGCCGCGCACGCGATGCTCGACCTCGATCGGCCGCTGACTGCCTCGTTCGGCCTGGTCCTCGCGACCTACGCGCATGCCGAGGGCTGGCCGATGGTCCGCGGCGGCGCGTCGAGCGTGGCGGCGGCGCTGGTCGCGGAGCTCGAGGCGATCGGCGGGGAAGTGGTCACGGACCGACCAGTCGAGCACCTCTCCGCGCTGCCGCCTGCCCGTGCCGTGCTGTTCGACACCGGGCCACACCAGCTGGTCGACATCGCCGGAGACCGCCTCGCACCGCGGATCCGGCGGCGGGCCGAACGCTTCCGCTACGGCTCGGGCGTGTTCAAGCTGGACTGGGCCCTCGATGGACCGGTGCCGTGGACGGCCGACCGCGTGCACCGTGCCGCAACGATCCATATCGGCGGGACGCTCGCTGAGATCGCTGCCTCCGAGGCGGATGTCGCGGCGGGTCGCCACCCGGATCGGCCGTTCGTGTTGTTCGTCCAGTACGCGCCCTGGGACCCGACCCGCGCCCCGGCGGGCAAGACCACGGCCTGGGCGTACTGCCACGTGCCGGCGGGCTCGGACATCGACATGACCGACCGCATCGAAGCCCAGGTCGAGCGCTTCGCTCCCGGGTTCCGCGACCGGATCCTGGCCCGGGCGATCCATGGGCCCGCCGCCATGGAGGCCCACGACGCGAACGATGTCGGTGGCGACATCAACGGTGGGATCCAGGACATCCGCCAGCTCATCTTCCGGCCGTGGCCGGCCCTCGACCCATATCGCGTGGGCGCGGGCCTGTATCTCTGCTCGTCATCGACACCGCCCGGCGGCGGCGTCCACGGGATGAGCGGGATGCTCGCCGCGCGATCGGCGTTGCGTCACGAGCTGCGCTGACGGGCAGCAGCGCGGTCAGCACGGTCGCGCCGTCCACACCATCCGCCTGCGGTCCACACCGTCCGCCTTCCGCCCAGGCCGTCCGCCTTCCGCCCAGGCCGTCCGCCTTCCGTCCACACCAACCGCCTTTCTGTCAGACGCACCTCAGGCGGGCATTTGTCGGCCGCGACAGCCGACGCGGGGCATCGTCCACGCTCAGACCTCGACGCTCGACGGCCCATCCCCTGACAGATGCGTCACCAGGCGTGCATCTGACGGGGATCTCCTGACGAATGCTCGTGTGACGTGCATCTGGCAGCGGACGGCCGCCACGCCGCCGCTACACCCTCGCTGAGACACCCGCCTCGAGCTCGCGCCGGAGCCACATCCCGAACACGAGCGCCCCGATCGCCGGCACGAGCGACAGCGCGGTGAACACGAGCAGGACGACGACGATCACCAGCTGGACGTCCCCGAGCGAGTCCTCCACCACCCCGGAGCCGAGCCGCGTCGCCAGCGCCTGGGTGCTGTCCGCGAGCTTCGCCAGCGACGTGGCGTTCGTGGCCAGGGCGTCGCTGTTGGCCTTGACGGCGACGGTGATGAGCGACAGCTGCTGGTCGATGCCATCCATGCTGTCCGAGATCTTGGCGACCGAATCGGCGGCGCCACCCAGTGGCGACGCACCCAGGATGCTGACGGATCGGAGGGTCGCCTCGAGCGAATCGAGCCCGGACTGCAGGGTGTGGAGCCGGTCCGACATCGCCGGCAGGGACGTCGCCGCCTGACCGAGGGTGTCGCTGAAGGTCTGCGCCGTCGTCGACGCGTCACGCAGTGCCGACGCCGTGTCGGTGGTCGTGGTCGCCAGCAGGCCGACCGTCGTCGTGACCTCGGTCCGAAGGCTGCCGATCCGGCCGTTCACCCAGATCAGTGCCCCGAACGAGATCGCAGCCACGACCAGCGCGACGATGCCGTAGGCGATCAGCCCCCGACTCAGCCGGTCCAGGCCGCGACGCAGGTCCGGCGGTCGAGTCTCGCTCACGATCTCCTCCATCGTCATGCCTCCCATGCCACGACATCGCCGACCGCCGTCGGGACCGTCTGGACGTCCGGGGCGAGCTCCGCCGCATATTCCACGAATGCGGCGGGCGGCTCCACCAGCCGCTCGGGGAACACCCGGCCGAGCGCATGGGGCCAGTACGTCCCCCAGTGGATGGGCACGGCGGCGCGCGGCCGGATGAGCCTGAGCGCCTGGGCCGCGCGATAGGGGTCGAGATGGAGGCCGCGGCCCAGCGTCGGGCCCCAGCCCCAGACCGGGATCAGCGCCATGTCGATCGACTCATCGGCGCCGACCAGCTGGCGCATCCCATCGAACAGGTCGGTGTCGCCCGCGAAGTAGACGGTCCGACTGCCGCGGATGACATAGCCGAGCGGTGGCGCCGTCGGGCCGAGCGGCGGCCGATAGCCCGAATGGACGGCCGGCACGGCCCGGACGACCACGCCCCCGATCGTCGCCTCGCCACCGACCGCGATCTCCCGCACGTCCTCGAACCCGGCCCCGCGCATCCAGTCGCCCGAACCGGCCGGCACGAAGATCGGCAGGTCGCGCCCGAGGTCGCGCAGCGACGGCACGTCGAGGTGGTCCCAATGAAGATGCGAGATCAGGATCGCGTCGATATCGCGCACCCGATCGCGGGCCGGCACGGGCTCGACCCGCCGGAGCGGGCCGACCCGCGCACGCGTGACGGGATCGGTCAGCAGCCGGACCCCATCGAGCTCGACGACCACGGCCGAGTGGCCGATGAAGTCGAGGGCAAGACGGGCATGGGGCGCGGCGCGACCGATCATCGGACCGCTACGGTACCCGGAACCACCCAGCTCGATGCCGCTGTCGCGACGACAGTCGACCGATCAGCGCCAGCCGCTCCGCGCGGCATCGGGATACAGCCGGACCCGGCGGTACGGCTCGCGCCCGCGCGAACGGGACACCAGGTTCGCCCGCTCGGCCATCTGGTGCTGGAGCCGACGGATGTAGGCGTTCTGGGGCGACAGCTCGACGGCCTCCGACGACGACAAGACCGACTCGATGGCGTCCTCCGTCTCGCGCAGGGCGGCCTCGCGCGGATCGACCTCGAGCGAGAAGATCGAGGTCAGGCTCGACTGCATCTGCGGGATGGTGTTGCTCTTGAGGACATAGATCGGGACCGCCCGCTCCTCGGCGTCGCGGAGCATCGGGGTCTTCTGCTTGTACTCGTTGCGCAACGTCATCACCACGTCCGCCTCGTCGACGTCGCGGGCGATGACCACCGGCAGCTGGAGGTCGCGGATCGCCTGCTCGAGCCTCTTGCGGCTGATCCCCTGGGGGAGCACCCGGAGCGTCGGCAGCGGCGAGCCGCCGGGCACCAGCACGGTCCCGCCGTCGGGACCCTCCTCGGCCCCGAGCGGCAGTCGGTCGAGATCGTCGTCCTCGAGATCGTCGGCGTTGACCGGACCGGTGCCGTCCTCCGCCTTCATCGCGTTGAGGGCGCGACTGGCCTGGTCGGCCCAGGCCTTCTGACGCTGGAGCTCGCGTGCCTCGCGTGCCCGGGTCTCGGCCGGGCTCAGGATCGCGCCGCGCTCCAGCGGGCCACGATCGGCGATCTCGCCGGCGACGAACGGCACCTCGGCCACGCCGGCAGGCCCCCGCCCGCCGCCCGGCGGCAAGGCGAACCGCTCACCGGGGAGCGTGCCGGCCGTGCCTGCCCAGCCACCCTCCGCATCGGGGCCGCGTGTCGCGGGCTCCCGGCCGGCGCCGCCGCGTGACGAACGCCAGCCACCGGTCGCTCCCGGTCGATAGCCGGGCCGGAGGCCCGAACCTCGCTCCGCCTCGCGGTAGCCGCCGCTGCGATACGAGCCCTCGCCCCGCCAGCCGGGCTCCATCCGCCACGGCGACCCCGCCCCGACCAGGCCGGCGAACCGCTCCGCACCGAGTTGCTCCCGGGGCGACGGCCGCGGTCGACCCTGGCTCCGGTGGACCCCTTCCTCGTCGCGCCAGCGCAGCTCGGGCGAGACCTGGTCGCCGCGCAGCATGGCGTCGATGGTGTCCGCCACGTCGGCGTGGACCGCGACCCGTTCGCGATCGACGATCTCGACGATGACGTCGAAGGTGGGCGGCGCCTTGCGCTCGAGGACGCTCTTCTGGGTCCGCCGACGGCGGGCCTCCTCGTCGCCCAGGGTCACGCTCTGGATACCGCCGATGAGGTCCGACAGGGTCGGATTGAGCATCAGGTTGTCGAGGTTGTTGCCGTGCGCGGTGCCGATGAGCTGGACACCGCGCTCGGCGATGGTCCGCGCCGCCTGGGCCTCCAGCTCCGTGCCGATCTCGTCGATGACGATGACCTGCGGCATGTGGTTCTCGACCGCCTCGATCATCACCTCGTGCTGCAGCGACGGCGTCCGGACCTGCATCCGCCGGGCCTTGCCGATGGCCGGGTGCGGGATGTCGCCGTCGCCGGCGATCTCATTGGACGTGTCGACCACGACGACCCGCTTGCCCATGTCGTCGGCCAGGACGCGCGCGGCCTCGCGCAGCATCGTCGTCTTGCCGATGCCCGGGCGGCCCATGATCAGGATCGACTTCCCGGTCTCGACGAAGTCGTTGATGATCTCGATGGTGCCGTAGACCGCCCGCCCGATGCGGCAGGTCAGCCCGACGATCTTGCCGTTGCGGTTGCGGATGGCACTGATCCGATGGAGCGTCCGCTCGATCCCCGCCCGGTTGTCGTCGCCGAACGACCCGATGTGGTCGACCACGAAGGCGATGTCCTCGTCGGTGATCTCCCGCTCGAGCAGGTTGACCTCGGCGTCCGGGAAGCGTGCCTCGGGCGACCGGCCGAGGTCCATGACGACCTCGATCAGTGCGTTCCGATCCGGCAGGCCGTTGACCGCGGCGACGATCTCCGGCGGCAGCGCCTCGAGCAGGGCGTCGAGGTCGTCGATCGATTCACGGGGGCGCTCACCTGATGGCATGCGAGCCTCCACCTAGCGGACGCCGGCCGGCACGAGGGCCGGTTCGGCGACACGGACGAGGGTTTCCTTCATCAGCAGGTTGACGCTGGCGATCGAGTCGAAGCCGGCCTCCTCGAGGCGGCGGTCGATCGGCGATTCGTAGGTGCGGACCGGGGCGATGACCCCGGTGTCGCGACGATGGTCGCCGCCCCGCGTCGTCCGGGCCGAGATGACGCCGAGCCCGAAATCCACGAGGGCCGCGACGTTCGCCTCCGGGCGCGCGAGGACCTTGAGGTAGTGCGGCTGGTCCTCCTTGGCGACGCCGACCTGCAGGAACGCGTCCAGCTGGGTCCCATCCTTGCCGCCATCCGGCGCCGCCTGGACGAATCCCTCGACGTCGGCGAACCGCAGGATCGGGGTGAGGCTGGAGCGCGGGACGCGCCAATGCGCGCCCTGGCGCTCCCAGTCGGCCAGCCGGATCGCCTCGAGACGAGCGACCGGGGCCGGCGTCACAGTGGCGTACAGGCGGGTCAGCGGCAGGGCGTCGAGGGGCACGGCCGGACGGATGCCGCAGCCCGCCGCGCGCTCGTCCGACCACGGATCGGGCAGATCCCGGGCGGCCGTCCGGAACAGCACGCGCTCCTCGCCGTAGCGCATGAAGCCCGCCTGCATCAGGAGCTCCACGTTCCCGTCGGCGTCGGCGCACGCGACGTGGAAGCGCGCGGCGGCGCGCTTGGCACCTTCGCGCAGGAGCTGCTGGACGAGCCGGAACCGGATCTCGCCGGCGTTGGCCATCCCGACGGCGTCGAGCTCCACGATGGTCCACTCGTCGCGGACCGCCTCCCGCTCCACCCGGACGAGTCCGGCGATCCGGCCCTCCTCCTCGTAGACGAACATCAGGTCGTTCGGTCGGAAGGCACCCAGCGGCAGCCGGAAGAGGCTGAAGACGCCGATCGGTGGGCCGTTGACCGGCAGCCCGAGCGAACGTGTGTCGGCGCCATCGGACTGGCACAGCCGCGACAGCTCCCCGAGCGCGGCGAGGTCGGTCAGGCGCGCGGCACGGACCTTGCCGCTGCTGCGCGGCGATCGCAGGGCGCTCACGCGTCGGGCCGGTCGCGGCGGGCGGACAGCGACCGTCGCGTGGGGTAGGGACGTCGCCCCGAGCCTTCACCCGGATCGTCGTGCTCGGCGGCCATCGTCGCCATCAGGCGGTGGAACCGGGTCTCGCCGGCCAGCTCGGGATGGAAGGCCGTCGCGAGGATGTTGCGCTGACGGACGGCCACGATCCGGCCGTCATCGAGGTACGCCAGGACGTCGACGTCGTCGCCCGTCCGCTCGACGATGGGCGCCCGGATGAAGACGGCGTGGACCGCCGTGCTCCCGAGCACCGGGACCTCGATGTCCGCCTCGAAGGAGTCGAGCTGGCGTCCGAATGCGTTGCGCTCGACGGTCACGTCGAGGAGCGGCAGGATCGGTGCCTCGCCGCCAGCGATCTCGGTGGCCAGCACGATCATCCCGGCGCACGTCCCGAAGATCGGCTTGCCGCGGTCGGCCAGGTCGAGGATCGGATCGCGGAGCCCCCAGCGCTCGATGAGGCTGCGCATCGTGGTGCTCTCGCCGCCGGGCAGGATCAGGCCGCTGATGTCGGCCAGGTCGGCCGGCTCGCGCACGCGGACCCCCTCCACGCCGATCGCGCGGAGCGTGTCGAGGTGCTCTCGGAACGCCCCTTGCAGGGCCAGCACTCCGATCCTCATCGGGCGGTCTCGGCTGGCGTCGTCGGTCGCCTACCAGCCCCGGACGGCGAGTCGCTCCTCGTCGGGGATCTCCTCGAGGGCGATCCCGCGCATCGGCGCTCCCAGTCCCTTGGAGACCTCGGCGATCTTCTTCGGGTCGTCGAAGAAGGTCGTGGCCTGGACGATCGCAGTGGCCATCCGGGCCGGGTCCTCGCTCTTGAAGATGCCCGAACCGACGAACACGCCCTCGGCACCGAGCTGCATCACCAGGGCGGCATCCGACGGCGTGCTGATGCCACCGGCGACGAAGTTGACGACCGGCAGCGTCCCGTTCGCGGCGACATCCTTGACGAGCTCGTATGGCGCACCCAGCTCCTTGGCAGCGACGAACAGCTCATCGTCGCGGAGGCCCTGGAGACGGCGGATCTCGGCCAGGACGTCGCGCAGCTGGCGCACCGCCTCGACGATGTTGCCGGTCCCGGCTTCGCCCTTGGTCCGCATCATCGCGGCGCCCTCGTTGATCCGACGCAGCGCCTCGCCGAGGTTCCGGCAACCGCACACGAACGGGACCTTGAAGGCGTGCTTGTCGATGTGGTTGCGTTCGTCGGCCGGGGTGAGCACCTCGGACTCGTCGATGTAGTCGACCCCGAGGGCCTCGAGGACCTGGGCCTCCACGAAGTGGCCGATCCGGGCCTTGGCCATCACCGGGATGGTCACCGCGTCCATGATCCCCTCGATCATCGAGGGGTCCGACATGCGGGCGACGCCGCCGGCCTTGCGGATGTCGGCCGGGACGCGCTCGAGCGCCATGACGGCGACCGCGCCGGCATCCTCGGCGACCTTGGCCTGGTCGGGCGTGACGACGTCCATGATGACGCCGCCCTTGAGCATCTGGGCGAGACCCTTCTTGGTCGCCCAGGTGGACGTTTCGACGGTCATGAGTGCAGGGTTCCTCTGGTGGCTCGCGCTCGGATCGCCGGCCGGGTCTGGCCCCGGGGTCGTCGCCCGTTCGAGTCGGCCGAGCCCCTCGCGCGCGGCGATTATCGCACGAGCGCATCCGAGGCCCACGATCGGACGCTGGCGTGCCGTCTGCGGGCCCGGTCGGTGGTCGGGCGGTGGGGGGCGTTGCCTCGCGCGGTCGCGGCCGGTGCATTGCCTGGCGCGGTCGCGGCCGGTGCCCGCACCGGTCGCGGCCGGTGCCCCGTTCGGGTCGCGGCGGTCGCCCCACGCGGTCGCGGCGTTGCCCGGTCGGGTCGCGTTGCCCCACACGGTCCGCGGCCGTTGCCTTGCAAGCAACGAAAGCACTTCGGTGTCCGACGCGCGCGACACGACCGACGTCCCGCGGGCTTTTCGTCGTCTCGCGGGCATCATCTTCCGGGATCAGAGGGGGAAGACCCTTGCGCGCGGCGCCTGCGGCGCCTTTTGTCGCCTCGCAGGCGACGGCACGACGCGTGGTCGAGGCACGGCGCGTGGTTATCGCAGGACGCGCGGTCAACGCACCATGCGTGGTCAACGCACCATGCGTGGTCAACGCGCGACGGTGCGGACCACCCCCGACATGAGCTTGGTCGCGCGTCGGGCGGCTCCGGGCGACAGGCGCGACAGCGCCTCGACGAGATCGATGACGTCCTGGTCCGGCAGCCCGGCCAGCAGGTCGAACAGCCGCAGGATCGTGGCGTCAGGGACGCGGCCCAGGAGCTCCAGCCCGCGCTCGAGCTCGCGAGGCTCGAGCTGCGGCACGAGCCCGACGGCGCGGTCGAACAAGCGCACGAAGACGAGGAAGGCGGCCAGCCAATCGCGCAGGGCCGCAAGCTCTGGGTCGCCCGGGTGCGCCTCGAGGGCGGCCGCGGCCTCCCGCTCCTTCGACTCGAGCACGGCGATGATCGGGTCGCCCTCACGGACCTTGCGCTCCGCGATCACTCGCCCGAACCACTGCCAGTGGTCGCCGACGGCGAGATATGCCGTACCGGCCGGCCCGCGGCGCCCGACCCGCCGTGGTTCCGGGACCCGCTCGACGATGCCCCACGACTCGGCTTCGGCGAGGGCCAGGCTGGCGGCCCGGTGGCTCAGCCCGAGGGCCTCGCGCACCTCGCGCTCGGTCAGCGGTTCCTGGCGCGCCATGAGGTAGGCCTGCACGCGGGCGATCGCCGGCGTGACGCCCCAGGCCGCGCCCATCTCGCCCCACGCCTCGGCGAGCTCGATGCGGATGACCTCCGCGGTCTTGTCGGCCGGTCTCACGGCCGTCGCGCTCACGCTGTCGCCCGGAACGTGCACCTTGACAGTAGCCTGTTTGTCGCTCATAACTTGCTATGCGAGAGTAGCACCGAAGACTGGGGCGATGGCCGAGGACCGACGCGGACGGACGACCGACGGGCTGCCACGACGCCGATCGAGATCGATCGGTGCGGCCGCCGGGCTGATCCCCGCATCCCTGATCGCCCTCTTGTTCGCCTACTCCGGGTCGGCCGCGCCACCCGCCGAGATCGCGGTCTCGCTCGGGCTCGTGGTCGTGATCGCCACCTCGGCCGGTTGGCTGGCGGGTCCGCTGGCCGGCGGGCGCCGTCGGTTCCTGGTCGCGACGATCGGGTACGCCATCGCGGTCACCGGGACGACCGCGACGCTGAGCATCCTCCAGGGGGCCGCGGAGGCCGTCGCCGCGCACGGGACCGACATCGTCGCGGTCGCGATCGCCATCGCCGGCCGGGCCGTCGTCGCGGCGGCCGGCGTCGCGTATCTCATCGTCCCGGCGCTCGTGCTCGGATCGGCCTGGAGCCTCACGGCGCGAAGCCTGTCGCGCCTCGTCGCGGGTGGAGCCGCCTAGGCCGAACCCTCGGGACCCGTCTTTGCCTCCTCGCCGACGCGCGCCTCGCGGGGCCCGCCCCGGCCCAGCGCCAGCCCGGGC
>DASYSM010000109.1:0-9961 GCA_036003325.1 Candidatus Limnocylindrales bacterium | reverse complement strand
TGCTCGCACGTCGACTGCCTCTCGAGCGTCGCGCTCTACCGCGACCTCGTCCGGCGCGGCTACGCGAACGTCAGGCGCTACTCGGGCGGCCTGCTCGACTGGGAAGACGCGGGCTACCCACTCGAGGGCGCCTTCGCGACCGAGCCATGACCGAGCCGACCGCCCCCGATCAGCCGCCCGATCTGCTGCTCGCCGGCCACCCGTACGCGGCCGAGATCGAGGCCGAACGCGACGGCTGGTACGAGGTCGTCGAGCTCGTCCGCCGCCTGACGCCCGGGGAGAGGCTCGTGCCCGGCTACTACGAGGACCCGGCCTGGACCGTGCGCGACGTCGTCGCCCATCTCGGCACCTGGCTGGCCGAGGCCGAAGTCCAGTTCCAGCGGCTCGCCGCCGGCACGTACGAAGGCCACGACGTCGACGTCGACGCATTGAACGCGTCGTTCCTCGAGGCCATGGACGGCCAGCCCTGGGACGTCGCCTGGGTCCAGGCGCAGGCCGGGCGGACGCGGATGATCACCGAGTGGTGGAGCCTGCACGGCCCGAGCGACGAGGCCGCCTGGTGGATCCGGAAGTCGGGCTGCGACCACTACACCGAGCATCTCGGTCGACTGCGGGAGTGGGTCGGCGAGCTCGTCTCTCGGCGTGGAGCGGAGGCGGAGGTGGACGGGTGACGCCGGCGGACGTGGATCCGGCCCTGCGCGGCCCCTGGCCCGAGCTGCCGTGGCACGACTGGGAGCCGACCATCTCCACCCTCCACCGCTGGGTCCAGGTGGTGGGCAAGGTGCGCACCGCATTGGCACCGCCGCTCAACCACTGGTGGCACAGCACGCTGTCCGTCACGCCACGAGGGCTGACCACGACCTCCATCCCGGTCGGGCGGCGTGCGATGGAGATCCGGTTCGACTTCATCGATCATGAGCTGGTGATCGGCGACAGCGATGGCGCCTCGTTCATGCTCCCGCTCGAGCCGATATCGGTCGCCCGGTTCTATCGCGAGGTCATGGCCGGCCTGCATGGCCTGGCGGTCGAGGTCGAGATCTCGACCACGCCCAACGAGCTGGTCGATGCGACACCATTCGACGTCGACGAGACGCATGCCTCGTACGACCCGGCGCACGCGGAGCTGCACTGGCGGGCTCTCCTCGAGGCCGACCGGGTCATGAAGTCGTTCCAGAGCGGGTTCATCGGCAAGCAGAGCCCGGTCCAGCTGTTCTGGGGCAGCTTCGATCTCGCCGTGTCTCGCTATCGGGGCCGGCCGGCGCCGCGCTACACGGGCAGTGCCGTCAACTGTCCGGAGTGGGTGATGGAGGAGGCCTACGCCGCCGAAGAGAGCGCCGCCGGCTGGTGGGCCCAGCTCGAGCCGCCGGGGCCGGCGTTCTACGCCTATACCTACCCGAAGCCCGACGGGATCGCCTCCGCGGCGATCCTCCCGTCCGCCGCGACGTGGGACGAACCGATGGGCCTGTTCATGCTGCCGTACGACGCGGTGCGCGATCTCGACGACCCCGACGCCGCGGTCCTCGACTTCCTCGAGTCGACCTACGCGGCCGGGGCCGATCTCGCCGGCTGGGATCGAGCCCACCTCGAGCCGGCGCGCAAGCCGGGGCCTCACCAGCGCGGGCCGTGGAGCGTCCTCACCTGACGCTCATGATCAGGCGGGCGGCCGCTCCGCCTCCCGCTGCAATGCCTCGACGGCTTCCTCGACGGACCGGTAGAAGTGGCCCTCCTCGATGGTCTCGAGAAGCCCGTAGCGGACGATGGTGTCGCGGACGGCCGTCTGCAGCTCCGCGAACGCGAGGTGGATGCCCGCTGCGTTGAGCTCGAGATCGAGGTCGGCGAGCATCGAGCCCGCGGTCGTATCGATGTCGGTGATCGGCTGGGCGGCCACGAGCACCCAGCGCGGAGGTGGCGTCGCGTCTCGCACCAGCGCTCGGATGCGGTCCCGGAACTCGTTGGCGTTGGCGAAGAACAGCGGCGCCGACCAGCGGACGATCAGCAGACCGGGGACGGGTCGGGCCTCCGGATAGCTCGCCAGGTCGTGATAGCCGGACAGGCCCGGTCCCGTACCGAGCACGGCCGAGTAGGGCGCCCAGGCGCGCTTGAAGATGTAGACCGCCGACAGGACGACCGCCAGCACGATCCCCTGCAGGACGCCGATGAACGCGACACCGAGGGCGCATGCGACCGCCAGCCCGAACTCCGTCTTGCGGACCGTGTACAGCCGCCGCAGCTCGGCGACATCGAACAGCGTGATCGAGGCCGCGATGACCACCGCCGCGAGGACCGGCTGCGGCATCGACTGGACGAGACCCGGCACCACGAGCAGCATCGCCAGCACCAGCCCGGCCGCGACCAGGCCGGTGAGCTGGGTCTTCGCGCCGGACTGGAAGGCGACGGCCGTCCGCGATCCGCTGGTGCTGACCGGGAAACCGGAGAACAGGCCGGCCGCCAGGTTCGACGCGCCGATCCCGGCCAGCTCCTGGTCACCGTCGACCTCGTAGCCGCCACGCGACGCGAAGCCGCCCGAGGTCGAGATGGTGTCGCCGATCGCGACGAGGGAGATGCCGATCGCGGCCGCCAGCAGCAGCGGGATATCCGACAGGTCGGCAGCCGGCAGCGACGGCAGCGGGAAGCCCTGCGGCAGGACACCGATGACCGACACGCCGCGTGCAGCAAGGTCGAGCACCATCGACAGCACGATGGCGACGACGACTGCGATGAGGATGCCCGGTGTCCGCGGCGAGATACGCCTGAGGCCAAGGATGATCGCCAGGCTGAGGAGGCCGATGGCGAGCGCCCACGAGTTGGTCATGTCGAGGCCCTGGACGAAGGCTGCGGCCTCGCCGACGAGGCCTTCGGCGTCGGTGCTGAAGCCGAACAGCTTCGGCAGCTGGCCGACGAAGATGACGACCGCCAGGCCGGCCAGATAGCCGGTCCGGACGGGGTTCGAGAGCAGGTCGGCGACGAACCCGAGGCGGCCGATGCCCGCCCCGAGACAGACCAATCCGACCAGGAGAGCGAGCATCCCCGCCAGCGCGATCGCCGTGTTCTCGTCGCCGGCGGCCAGCGGCAGGATGGTCGCCGCGATCATCGGCCCGAGCGACGAGTCGGGGCCGAGCACCAGGATCGGCGACGGCCCGGCCAGCGCGTAGGCGACCAGGCAGACGACCGTGGTGTACAGGCCGGTGATCGGCGGCAGCCCGGACAGCTCCGCGTAGGCCATGCCCTGCGGCACGAGCAGGGTCACGAGGACGATGCCCGCGACCACGTCGCGCGGCAGCCAGCCACGCTCATACGTCCGGAGAACCCGGACGCCGGGCATCCAATGTTCGAGCGCGCCCAACCTCGAACCGGTCGAGGCGCCCGGCACGCCTGCCATCGCGGGCGGGACGGTCTTCGCTACGCCGCCAGTGCCGGCGCGGCCGCCACGGCGACCGGCTCGTCACCCGTCCGGATCTTGAGCAGCTTGCGTGCCTCCTCGACGACGACCAGCGACAGCGGGACGACGATGCACACGGCCCACTGGTCGATCGACATGCTGGCGGTCGTCAGGATGCGCTGGAGGAACGGGAGCTCGGTCGCGAGGATGATGGTCAGGATCGACAGGCCGGTCCCGATCAGCAGCGGGCGGTTCCCGAGGATCGACCCGGAGAACATCGACTCCGCCTCGTCCGCGGTCTCGAGCGACGAGAACAAGCGGAACAGCGAGAACGTGGTCACGCCCATCGTCCGCGCGATCACGTCACCGTACGCGCCGCTCGCCCAGGTCATGACGCCGAGCGTGCCGGCCGCCATGACCAGCCCGAGGAAGACCAGCCAGGTCATCAGCCGGCGCGGGATGATCTTCTGTTCCTTCGGCCGCGGCGGGACCTGCATCAGGCCCTCGCGCGGCTGGCCGTAGCCAAGACCGATCGCCTGGAACACGTTGACCGTGAAGTTCAGCCACATCGTCTGGAGCGGCAGGAACGGGATGCCGCCCAGGATGTTGAGGAGCGCCGAGCCGAGGAACGTGGCGATGAACCCGAACAGGCCGGCCATCTGGAAGCGGATGAACCGCAGCAGGTTGTCGTACACCGCGCGCCCGAGCCCGACCGCCTTGACGATGGTGGCGTAGTTGTCGTCGGTCAGGATCATCACCGCGGCCTGCTTGGACACCTCCGTCCCGGTGATGCCCATGGCGATGCCGATGTCGGCCTTCTTGAGCGCGGGCGCGTCGTTGACGCCGTCGCCGGTCATCCCGACGACATGGCCCTTCTTGCGCAGGATGTCGACCAGGTGGACCTTGTCCTCGGGCGATACGCGGGCGATGACACCGATGCCGTCGATCTGGCGCATCGCCTCGTCGTCGCTCATGGCCCGGAACTCGGCGCCGGTGATGGCCCGCCCCTCGATGCCCAGCTGGTGGGCGATCGCCTCGGCGGTCACGGCATGGTCGCCGGTGATCATGCGGACCTGGATGCCGGCTCCCTTCGCCTCGGCGATGGCCGCCTTCGCCGCCGGTCGCGGCGGGTCGACGATGCCGACGATGGCGAGAAGTGTCAGTCCCTCGATGGCGGGCAGGAGGTCGGCGTTCGGGTCGAACGTCTTCGGGTCGAAGTCCTTCTGGCCGGTCGCCATGACCCGCAGGCCCATCGTCCCGAGACGTTCGTTCTCGGCAAGGTAGGCGTCGTGGATGTCGGCGATCGGCACCTCCGTGCCATCGGGTCCGTGGGCGGTGACGGCCCGGGCCAGGAGCTGGTCCGGTGCCCCCTTGATATAGCCGCGGACGACCTCCCGCCCGTTCGCGTCCTTCATCGCGTGGAAGGTGGCCATCATCTTGTAGGCCGCGTCGAACGGCAGCGTCGCGACGCGCGGGTACTGCTCGCGGGTGAGCGCCGGGTCGACGCCGCCCTTCGCCGCGAGCACGACGAGGGCGCCCTCGGTCGGGTCGCCGACGAGCTCGCCGTCGCGGACCTCGGCATCGGCGCACAGGGCCATCGGCAGCAGGTACTGCTCGAGTGGCACGTCGGGCTGGCCGCCGGTGTGGGCGATCTGCCCGGTCGTCTGGTAGCCATCGCCGCTGATCGCGTAGCGGCGTCCGACGATGGCCATCTGCACGGCCGTCATCTGGTTGAGGGTCAGGGTGCCGGTCTTGTCGGAGTTGAGCGCCGACGTGGAACCGAGCGTCTCCACCGACCGGAGCCGCTTCATGATCGCGCCCGCCGCGGCGAGCGTCTGCGACCCCTTCGAGAGGATGGCCGTGGTGACCGCCGGCAGGGCGGTCGGGATGGCCGCCACCGCGAACGCGACCGCGCTCAGGAACAGCTCCTGGAGCTCGACACCCCGGTACAGCCCGAGACCGATCGAAATCGCGAGGGCGATGCCGGCGATGACCAGGATCTGATTGGTCAGCGCGTCGAGCTGCTTGGTCAGCGGCGTCTTCTCGACCCCGGTCGATTGGAGCATGCCGCTGATGTGGCCGACCTCGGTGGCCATCCCGGTCGTCACCACCAGGATGGTGCCCGCACCGCGGGTGACCTGGCAGTTCATGAAGGCCATGTCGATCCGGTCACCGAGCGCGGCATCGGCGGCGACGGCCTCCACCTGCTTCGGCGTGGGCACGCTCTCGCCCGTCAGCGCCGATTCATCGATCTCGAGGGTGGCCGCGGACAGGATCCGCGCATCGGCCGGGACGAGGTCCCCGGCCTCGATGTTGACGATGTCGCCCGGCACCAGCTGGTCCATCGGGATCTCGGCCAGCTGGCCGTTCCGACGGACCTTGGCCTTGACGACCATCATGCTCTCGAGGGCCGAGGCGCTGGCCTCCGCCTTGCCCTCCTGGTTCATCGCCATCCAGGCGTTGAACACGGTCAGCAGGAGCAGGAAGACGCCGGTGTAGAACTGGCCGGGCAGGAACAGGCAGATGATTCCCGCGATCAGCAGCACGATCTGCATCGGGTCGGCGTACTGCCGCGCGAACAGCTGCCATTTCGACGCCTTCTTCGCCTCGGCGAAGGCGTTGGGTCCGTATGTCCCGCGCCGCTTGTCGGCCTCGGCTGATGACAGGCCCGCCGTCGGGTCGACCCCGAGTCGGCTGGCGGCTTCCTCGGGCGTGAGCGCGAACCAGGCGGCATCCGGCGCGGTCGTGCCGGACCCGCCTGCCGGAGCTGCTGCCGCGGTCATGACTTCTTCCCCTTCCTGGACTTCCTGGCGGCCGCGGCGGCCAGCTCGGCCTCGACCGGATCCGCCGCGGCGCCGGCGGGCGCCTGGCCCTCCAGCTCCACCTTCGCGGCCGCGAGGGCGGCCTTCGCTTCCTTCGAGACCCGCGGGAAGCGCGGGTCGATGTCCATCAGCGTATGAGCCAGGATCGCGGCGGCGGCCACCCGGGCGAACGGCTTGTCGTCGGCCGGCACGACGTACCACGGCGCCCATGGCGTGCTGGTGTTCGACAGCACCTCGCTGAAGGCCTTCTGGTAGTCGTCCCAGAACATGCGCTCCTTGGCGTCGTTGGCGCTGAACTTCCAGTTCCGGTCCGCCTCGTCGATGCGGGTCAGGAACCGGCGGCGCTGCTCCTCGTGCCCGACATTGAGGAAGATCTTGACGAAGCGGTAGCCCTGGTCGGTCAGGTAGCGCTCCCAGTCGTTGATCTCGCGGTAGCGCCGTTTCCAGATGCCGCGGTCCTTGAGCTTGGGCGGCAGCTTCTGCTTGGCCAGGATCTCGGGATGGACCCGGACCACGAGGACCTCCTCGTAGTACGAGCGATTGAAGATGCCGATGTTGCCGCGCTCAGGCAGCTTCTTCTGGTAGCGCCACAGGTAGTCGTGGTCGAGATCCTCGCTCGAGGGGATCTTGAAGCTGCTGACCTGGACGCCCTGCGGGTTGACGCCGCTCATGACGTGGCGGATGGTGCCGTCCTTGCCGGCGGCGTCCATCGCCTGGAGCACCATCACGACGCCGTACGTGTCCTGGGCGGCAAGACGCGTCTGGTAATCGGCGAGGAGCCCGACCCCGAAGCGAAGGATCTCCTTCGTCTCCTTGACGCTGATCTCGCGCGTGCCGGCCGAGTCGAAGTCGCGCGGCAATCGGACACGCCGTCCCGGTTCCACGCGGAATGGCTTGATGAAGCCCGGGATCCGCTTGATTCGCGCGTCGGCCATCTGGGGGTCCTTTCTGTCAGCGTCGAACCGTCCCTCGCGGTCGAACACGACGGTGTCGCCACCGCTCCGGCAACGGTACGACCATGCGGAGCGGTTCGCTGCGCCGTGCCGCAGCACGGGTCGAGATGGAGAGCCATGACGAAGGTCGTCCTCCCCGCGATCGTGGGATCGCGGTTATCCTTGCCGCCTCGTCGGGGGATCGACGAAAGGAGCCTGGCCTCATGAAGAAGGCTCGAGCAGCTCTCGGTGCGGTGATCGGACTCGCCCTGACCGCGACCGGCGCATTCGCCGCGGCGAGCGCGGTCAGCACAGTGGCCAAGGACCCCGCCACGGTCGGCGGTCCGAACGACAACCACGGCGGAGCGGTCAGCACGCTCGCGAAGGGTGCCCATGGTGCGCCCGACACGACGACACCTGCAACGACGACCGACACGACCGATCCGGCGGGCGCCCAGGGTGCCCACGGTGCAGCCGTGAGCGCGGTGGCTCAGGACGAGACGGCTGTGGGCGGTCCGAACGACAACCATGGTGGCGCAGTCAGCCTGGTCGCCCGGGGCACCCACGGCGCGAGCGCGATCCACGGCAAGAGCGCCGACAAGAGCCAGGCCGACGCGCACAAGCCGGTGCGCTGAGGCTCACGCGGTCGCTGGGCAGGAAGATTGGCTGGCGCGCCAGGATTCGAACCTGGAACCCCCTGATCCAGAGTCAGGTGCCATACCGTTAGGCCACGCGCCAGCGATGCCCGTCCGGGCACGACGAGTCTAACCCTCGCCGTCGGCCCTCGTCCACGGGCGGCCGACGCCACGCATCAGCCGACGGAAGCCGACTGCGCCCTGACCTTGGCCCACGTGTCCTTGAGCGTCACGGTCCGGTTGAACACCGGCCGCTCTGGCGTGGAGTCCGGATCCGGGCAGAAGTAGCCGAGCCGCTCGAACTGGACCGTCTCGCCGATGGGCGCGCCGGCCAGCGACGGCTCGACGAAGGCGCCGCGGATGACGGTCTCCGATGCCGGGTCGAGGTCGTCGAACAGGTCGCGCCCGTCGCTCCCCGGGAACGGATCCGCGAACAGATGGTCGTACAGGCGGACCTCGGCAGGGACGCCGTGCGCGGCGCTCACCCAGTGGAGCGTGGCCTTCGGCCGTCGGCCGTCCGGCGCGTCGCCGCCGCGGGTGGCCGGATCGTACGTGCAGCGCAGCTCGACCACCTTTCCCGTTGCGTCCTTGACGACGTCGGTGCAGGTGACGAAGTACGCGGACCGCAGGCGGACCTCGCGGCCCGGGGCGAGCCGGAAGAACTTGGGCGGCGGGTCCTCCATGAAGTCGTCGCGCTCGATCCACAGCTCGCGCCCGAACGCGACCTGCCGGGTCCCGGCCGACGGGTCCTCCGGATTGTTGACGACCTCGACCTCCTCGGTCCGGTCGTCGGGATAGTTCTCGATGACGACCCTGAGCGGGTCGAGGACGGCGAACCGGCGCGGCGCCGTTCGGTTCAAGACGTCCCGCACGGCATGGTCCAGCTGGCCGACCTCGACGACGCTGTCCGCCTTGGACACGCCGATCACCGTCGCGAACTCGCGGATCGCCTCGGCCGGGAAGCCCCGCCGCCGCAGGCCGGAGATGGTCGGCATGCGGGGATCGTCCCAGCCGCGGACGAAACCCTCGCTGACCAATCGCAGCAGGACGCGTTTCGACAGGACGGTGTGGGTGAGGTTGAGGCGGGCGAACTCGTACTGGTGCGGGCGCGACGGCACCGGCAGGTGCTCGATGAGCCAGTCGTACAGCGGCCGGTGGGCCTCGAACTCGAGCGTGCAGAGCGAGTGCGTCACGCCCTCGATGGCGTCGGACTGGCCGTGCGCGAAGTCGTAGGTCGGGTAGATGCACCAGGCGTCACCCGTCCGCGGGTGCGCCGCATGCGAGATGCGATACAGCACCGGGTCGCGCAGGTTGATGTTCGGGGAACTCATGTCGATGATCGCCCGCAGCACCCGCGCGCCGTTCGGGAACTCGCCGGCGCGCATCCGACCGAACAGGTCGAGGTTGTCCTCGACCGACCGACCCCGGAACGGGCTGTCCCGGCCGGGCTCGGTCAGCGTGCCGCGGTAGGCGCGGATGTCATCGGCCGACAGGTCGTCGACGTAGGCGTGGCCGGCGCGGATGAGCTCGACCGCCCAGTCGTAGAGCTGCTCGAAATAGTCGGAGGCGAACGTCAGGTCGTCGCCCCAATCGAACCCGAGCCAGCGGAGGTCGGCCTGGATGGCGTCGATGTACTCCTGCTCCTCCTTGACCGGGTTGGTGTCGTCGAAGCGGAGGTAGCACCGCCCGCCGAACTCGCCGGCGACACCGAAGTTGAGGCAGACCGACTTCGCGTGGCCGATGTGAAGGTAGCCGTTCGGCTCGGGCGGGAAACGGGTCACGACGGCCGTCGTCCGACCTGCCTCCAGGTCGGCGGCGACGATGTCGCGGATGAAGTCGCCGCGTTCGGGCGGGTTGGGGGTCTGCATGCTCACGGGGCGGCATTGTAGGGGCGCGCCGCGCGCCGGACATGGAAGGAGGGCCAGGCGAGCGCCCCGATGCTCGCCTGGCCCGAGGTGAGGACCCGCCCCCTCAGGCGGGTCGGATGTTCTGGTTGACGTGGAAGAGGTTGTCCGGGTCGTAGCGGGCCTTGATCCGGGCGAGCCGGTCGTAGTTGTCCCGATACGTCGCGCGGACCTTCTCCTGGCCCTCGTCCTGGATGAAGTTGAGGTACGAGCCGCCGGTCGAGAACGGATGGATGTCGTCGGAGAACGCCACCGCCCAATCCCGGATCATGGCCGCGTTGGCGGGATC
>DASYSM010000108.1:0-2318 GCA_036003325.1 Candidatus Limnocylindrales bacterium | reverse complement strand
TCGGCTGTGCGGTCTCGCTCCACGAGCAGGACGACCGCATCGTGAAGGTCACCTCGCCGACCGATTCGTCGGTCACCGACGGCCACCTGTGCATCAAGGGCCGGTTCGGCTTCGAGTTCGTCAACAACCGGGCGCCGCGGGTCTGACCGTGTTCCGGGCGTCGCGTCCTTCGGCTCTCAGCCGGCGCGACGCCCGTGAAGCAGGAACGTCTCCGTCGAGCCCTTGCCCTTGAGCTCGACCGCGCCCCGCGGCTCGAGCTCGTACGCGGTACCCAGCACCCGGGCGACCGCCGCGGAGACCTGGATGCGACCAGGCGGCGCGGTCGTCTCGAGCCGGCTCGCCGTGTTGACCGCGTCCCCCCACAGGTCGTAGACGAACTTGCTCGTCCCGATCACTCCGGCCACCACGGGTCCGGCGTGCAGGCCGATCCTGACCTGCCACGGGTCACCGGCATCGCGCACGGCCGCCTGCATCGCGAGCGCAAGGTCGGCGGCCGCGGGGATCGGGTCGGGCGACGTCCCGGGCAGCCCGGCGGCCGCCATATAGGCATCGCCGATGGTCTTGATCTTCTCGACGCCTGACTCCAAGCACGCCGCATCGAATGCCGTGAAGAGCCTGTTCAGCGAACTCACCAACTCCCCGACCTCGAGCCGCCCCGAGAACTCGGTGAACCCGACGAAGTCGCTGAACACCACCGCGACATCGTCGTACCGATCGGCGATCAGGCGTTCGCCCGCATCGAGCCGCTCGACGATCGATCCGGGAAGGACGTTGAGCAGCAGCGCACGAGACCGTGCCTTCTCGACCTCCAGCTCCCCACTGACCCGATCGAGGAACCTCAGGTTGGTATCGCGGACGGCTTCGACATCCTCGAGCTGTGCCTCGAGTCGCCCGACTCGGCGCCTCAGCTTCAGGACCTCCTTCTGGAGCGACTCCGGCGTCGGATCCGTGGGGGGCGGACCGTCGTTCACGTGCCGAGAAGGACCGTGACGAACGTCTCGTTGAAGTAGCGGCTCGTGTCGACACCACGGACTGGCCCGATCTCGCCATAGCAGTAGATGCCAGCCATCGGGATCGTCGTTCCGAGGATGGACCGGGCGAGCTCGGTCTCGACCCGCGTGCGCGACCCGAGGAGGAACCGCCTGACGGCACAGGAGAAGAGCAAGGCCGCTTCCGGCTCGACGCCGGCCGGGAATCCCTCGACAGCACGGGTGAGCGCGGCGCGGGTCCCGCCCAGGATCTCATCGGTGTCGGCTGTCGTCAGCTGGACGACGGCGCCGACCGGAACCTCGCCAGCCACGAACACCGACCCAACCATCGGATCCGTCCCGGAGATCGCTCGGTAATAGGGCTCGTCGCTGCCGGCCTCGACCACGGACAGCGGGTTGCCGTACGACGCCGGGCCGGTCACGTCGAGGTAGCGCGCAAGGAATTCGGTGGCGGGTCGACCGTCGATCTCCAGGACCGCACCCGATGTGGAACGCGTGACGGTCCCGGTCGCGCCCAGCATCCGCCAGCCGGTACCGACGGCAGTCGAGACCGAGAGGGCGCCCGACAAGAGCAGCACGGCCACGCCGTCATCGGTCACCACGTCGCCGGCAAATTGGTACGACGGCCGCAACGCGCTGGCGTCGCGGCCCGCCGACGCGCCACCGACGATGACCACCCCGTCCGGGAGCGCCCGGGCCATCGCATCGAGCGTCGCCTGCGGATCCGCACCGTACGCCTCGGCCAGCATGACGCAGACCGCTGGCTCGCGGTCCGTGGCGGCGAGGGCCTGGGCTGCGGCTTGCCGGCAAGCCGCGTCGCTGTCGCGGCTGAGACCTGTCCCCAGACCCGTGGTCACATCGACGGTGTCCGACGCGAACATCGCGAGGGTGAGTGAGTCCTCCTGGTAGCCGCCGACCGACGAGATCTCGGCGGCGGAGGTGGACCCCATCACGGTCGCCGTCGCAAAGGCGTCGCGAAGGGCGGTCGCGACCGACGGATCGAAGCTATCGAACGACGAGAATAGGATCCCCGCCTGCGGCTCCAGGTCGCCCAGCCCCGCACGGCAGGCATCGATCGCGGCTGCGATCGCGTCAGCCGGGTCGACCTCGTCGCTCTGCCCGACAGCCATCTTGAACATGTCAGCCAACCCCTCAGCCGAGTCCGCTCAGGTCGCGCAGGTCCACCCTGGCGTCGTGGGCATAGACGTTGAACCCGTCGCCGCGCAGGAAGCCGACGAGCGTCACGCCCAGGCGCTCGGCCGTCTCGATCGCCAGGTCCGACGGCGCCGACACGGCGCACACGATGGGGATCCCGGCGGCCGCCGCCTT
>DASYSM010000107.1:0-7563 GCA_036003325.1 Candidatus Limnocylindrales bacterium | reverse complement strand
GGGCTAGTCGATCGGGCAGCCGCAGTTGCCGATCCAGAGCGCCCCGGTCTGCGGATCCGCCGCGATCGCTCCCGCGGAGAACCCCGGTGGCATGGCGATCCGGGCCAGGACCTGCGGTCCGCTGCCCTCGATCCGGAGCAGCCGGTCACCGGCGGCCACCCACAGCGATCCGAAGCTGACCGCGGCCGCGTGAAGGTTCGAGCCGATGCCGATCGGCTGACCGGCGGTGCCGGTCTGGACGTCGATGGGCGTCAGAGTCGCCGCGTCCGGCGTGGGATCGAGCAGCCACGCCGTCTTGTGGTCCTTCTCGTCGACCAGGCCGACCAGGAAGCCGGCCTCGGCGAAGGTCAGCGTTCGGACCGCCTGGTTCGCGACCGGGTCGAACTCCACGATCCGATGATGCTCGCAGTCGCACACCCACAGGTGGTCGCCGAGGGTGATCACCACGCCCGGGTCCTGGGTCGGCGTCCGGTACGTGCCGGTGACCTGATCCGAGATTGGGTCGATCCTGAACAGGTCGCCCTTGTCACCCAGCACCCAGATCGCCGACGAGCTCGCGTCCATCGAGGCGATCGTGGCGTCGACGGTGATGTCGGCGACGGAGCGTCCTGTGACGGCGTCCCAGCGATCGACGGACCCGGGGCCCTCGATCCCGCCAAGCCAGATCGACCCGAAGCCGAAGGCGCCGGCCGTCGGATCGCCTGCGACCGGGATCTTCTGGAGGACCGTCCCGGTCTGCATGTCGCGGCGTACGAGGCCCACGAAGCCCTGCGTCACCGCCTGCCACAGCGCCCCGTTCACCGACCAGAGCCCGTTGGCGTAGTGCTCCGAGCGATAGTCGTCGGTGATCTCCTGGCTGATCGTGTCGTTCGTCGGGTCGATCTTGAGGATCGTCGGGCCCGCTGGGGTGGCCAGCACCAGGAACGCTGTCAGCGTCCCGAGGCCGGCGAATGCGGCCAGTCCGATCGTCGCGACGAGGATGCGCCGGCGGTTCCGGCGCAGCCTTGGTCGGTGGCCCGCTCGGATGGCGGCCCCGACGTCGGCCGCCAGGGGCGCTGGCAGGGGAGCCTCGTCGACCGCGCGCAGTCGCCACACCTGCCAGACGCCCGGGACGCCCTTGAGCTCGTGCGTCCCTCCATCGTCGACCGTGACCTGCGCGCCGACCATCAGGTCGCGGACCGTGGTCGTGATCAGGACCTCGGCGGGCCCGGCGAGCGACATGACCCGTGAGCCGATATGGACGGCGATCCCGCCACGCTCGCCTTCGATCGTCTCGGCCTCGCCGAAGTGCAGACCGCATCGGACGTCCAGCCCCAGCTCCTGGACCCTCCCGACGATGGCAGCCGCGGCTCGCACCGCCTGGGCGGGTTGGTCGAACGTCGCGAAGAAGCTGTCGCCCGCGGTGTCCTCCTCGTGCCCCTTGTGGCGCCTCAGCTCGGCGCGGACCACCGATCGGAAATGGTCCAGGAGGACCTTCCAGCGCCGATCCCCGAGCTCGGCGGCGATCGTCGTCGAGCCGACGATGTCGAGGAACAGGATGGTGGCGAGACGGCGCGGACGCCTTGTGGTCCACATCGGTCGGATTATGCGCGGCCCGGGGCCGAGCGCTACTCGTGGACGGCCGCTCGTTCGCTAGACTCGCCGGATGCGACCATCCGACATCCGCCGCCTGGCCATCCTCGCCGAAGGCGAGTTCCAACCGCACAACGGCAAGACCGCCTATGGCGTCATCCGCTACGGGCGTGACGACGTGGTGGCGCTGCTCGATTCGACCAACGCGGGTCGGGACGTCGCGGAGTTCCTGCCCGGCAGCCACGTGCCGATCCTGGCCGGTCTCGACGAGGCGCTGGCCCTGCCGACGCCGCCGGACGCCCTGCTGATCGGCATCGCGCCGACCGGGGGCAAGCTGCCCGAGGCCTGGCGCGCGGTCATCCTCGAGGCCATCGGGTCCGGCCTCGACGTGCTGTCCGGGCTCCACACGTTCCTCGGTGACGACCCCGAGTTCGCCTCGGCGGCGGCGGCCCATGGAACGACGATCGTCGACTACCGCCGCGCCCCCGAACGGATGGAGACGGCCGTGGGCCGGCGACACGGGCCGGGCAAGCGGGTGATCCTGACCGTCGGGAGCGACTGTGCCATCGGCAAGATGTCGGTCGCGCTCGAGCTGCGCCGTGCGGCCCTGGCGGCGGGCGACAGGGCGGTGTTCGTGCCGACCGGCCAGACCGGGATGATGATCGAGGGCTGGGGCGTCGCGGTCGACCGGCTCATCAGCGACTTCTCGCAGGGGACGGTCGAGTGGCTGGTCGAGGAGGGCGAGCGGCTCGGCGACTGGGTCATCGTTGAGGGCCAGGGCTCGCTCGACCACCCGGCCTACTCCTCGGTGACGCTGGCGCTCATCCACGGCGCCACGCCCCAGGCGATGATCATGGTCCACAAGCCGGGCCTCGCCGAGCACGATTTCGACCATCTCCCCGAGGCGTCGTTCCCGATCGCCTCGCTGCCCGGCTTCATCGAGCTCCATGAGCGGGTGGCCGGGCTGGTCGCCCCGTCGAAGGTCGTCGCGGTCGCGCTCAACACGTCGCTCTACCGCGACGACGCCGAGGCCCGTCGGATCATCGAGCAGGTCGCGGCCGAGACCGGGCTGCCGACCGACGACCCGTTCCGCTTCGGCGCCGATCGACTTTGGCCGGCGGTCCACGACGCGGTCGAGGCGCTGCCGTGGGTCACGGCCGGGTGAGCCTGCGGCTGAGCCACGAGACGCTCCACCTCGGTCTCCGCGACCCGTTCCATATCGCCCGCGAGGATCACGATTCGGGCGAGAGCGTGACGACGGTCGTCGTCGAGGTCCGCGACGACCGGTTCGACGGGATCGTCGGGCTGGGGGAGGGCTACCCGGATCGCTTCTACGGCGAGACGCCCGAGACGATGGCCGTCGTCTTCCCGTTGCTGCTGGCGGCGATCGGCGAGCTCGAGCCGAGCGAGACCGGTCTGGCGGCCGCCGATCTTGCCATGGAGGCGGCCATCCGCGGTCATGGGGCGGCGCGCTGCGCGGTCGACATCGCCCTCCATGACCTGGTCGGCAAGGTCACGGGCCGGCCCGCGCACGAGCTGCGCGGGTTGTCCGCCGACATCCCGCCGACCGACTTCACCATCGGGCTCGACGAACCCGCCGTCGTCGCCGAGCGCGCCGCCCGGGCGGCCGACTTCCCCGCGCTCAAGATCAAGTGCGGCGGACCGAAGGACCTCGCCACGCTCGAAGCCGTCCGAGCCGTCTTCGCCGGGCCGATCCGCGTCGACGCGAACACTGGTTGGGTCCCGGAAGAGGCGGTCGACCTGCTGCCCGACCTCGAGCGCCTTGGTGTCGTGCTCATCGAGCAGCCGTTCCCGGCCGGGCGGCTCGACCAGCTCCGCTGGCTCCAGGAGCGATCGTCGTTGCCGATCGTTGCCGACGAGAGCTGCGTCCTGCCGGAGGACCTCGACCGACTCGTCGGGGTCGTCGCCGGGGTCAACGTCAAGCTCGCCAAGTGCGGTGGGATCGGGCCCGCCAAGCGGATGCTCGAGCGTGCGCGCGAGCTCGGGTTCAAGACGTTCCTTGGCTGCATGGAAGAGACGTCGGTCGGCATCGCCGGCTCCGCGGTCGTCGCATCGCTGGCGGATTGGGTCGATCTCGACGGCTGCCTCCTGCTTGCCGATGATCCATTCGAGGGCCTCGACCTCGACCGGGACCACCGCTGGCGACTGACCGACCGACCCGGTCTTGGGCTGACCCGGCGCGGCTGACGGGGCCTGACGGCGCCTCGCGCTCGGGACCGCACAGGCGTTCACCGAACGCCCGTTCGTGTGGATAACTTGGTGGACGAAGTCGTGGACAAGCCCCCTTCCGGCCGGCGGCCACCGGTCCTACGATGGTCGCCCACCGGCAGCCCGAGGGCCCCCCAGGGAGGAGCCGTCGGCGGGATCTATTGCCTATGCCCCGCGGTCGGGCTGTCCCGACGACCGCGCGGCACCGGCTTCGTATTGCCCGGCGTTCGGTCGACCGACCACGCCGGAGCGGAAGGGAGGCAGGCCATCGATGGATCCTCGCAACGCCGTCACGGGGATCACCGACCCGGAGGCCGTCGAGTTCGTGCGGTTCTGCTACCGCCGCCGGCGCGTCAGCTGGCCGGAGCTCTATGACGAGATGTGCGCCGTGGCGGGGCGGGGCCTCTTCCACGGCTATGACGCCGACGACCTCGCCGGGCTGGGGATCGGCTTCAGCCTGTTCGACATGCCGGCACTCGCCGTCCTGGCATCGCGGATCGTGGCCGAGGAGCAGGCGCTCCGTCGACCGGTCGCGGTCATGATCAAGCCCGATCCGGCCCCGGCTTCCGAGCCGGCGCCGATCCACCTGGCCATGGTGCCCTCCGGCGCCTGACCGACCCTCGTTCTTGTCCCCGTCGTAACGACGGACGTTCGGCCCCCGCTCCCCCCGAGGCGGGGGTCGAGCGATTCCTGGGGCGATCGCCCAGGCGGCGTCAGGCGCGGATGCGGCGCCTCGACATCTCGCCCTCGATCTGCCGTTCGGCTTCGACGTAGCGGTCGATCTGCTCGCGCAGCTGGTTCGCCTCGGGGGTGTAGAGGTGGACCTGCTGCTGGAGGATGTACGACAGCCGGCGGCTGGTCATCCGCACGTGGTCGAGGTTCTTCATCAGGACAAGCGGGTCCATCGCCGCCAGGTCCGACGGGTGATACATCTGCTGCATGGCGGCATTCTAAGTCGCCGCGGCGGCTTCTCGAGCGATGCCTGGAGGGAGTCGCATCGTCAGGCCGAAGGCCAGCCCGGTGGACCAGAGCCAGACAGGGATGGACCAGGCACTCGGTTCCGGCAGAGCGAAGATCGCGACGACTGCACCCGGCACCAATGCGATGGCAACGGCGACAGGACGAGGTCGAGGGACCAATCGAAGACCGAGTTCGAGCCAGATCAGAACGAACAGCACGAGTGGCGCACCGAACGCCAGCCAGTACATCGTCGCGACCCATGAGCCGAACAACCCGTCTCCCAGCGCACCCGGATCCGTGATTTGGACGGTCCACAGCCCGATGAGCAACCAGAGCCCGCCCCAGCCGTATGCGAGCACGAGGTTCACACAAGGCCGCATGACCGTGGTCAGCGCCCGTCGCCATCCCCCGGCGTCACGGGCAAATGTGCTATTCACAAGTAGCACGTTATACGGCGTACCGGTCGGTTGTCAATCCCGTGTCACGAGTAGATCCTCACGACCCGCGGTCAGATCGCGCGCAGGCCCCTTTGCGGCCACGTCCAGTCGACGTCGAGCGGTGCTCCGGCCAGGGCCCGACGGCGGCCCGACTCGGTCGCGCCGAGGACGAGGATCCGGTCGGTCTTGGTCGCCCGACCCGCCTCGTCGCCCCACAGCTTGGTCATCTTCTTGACCGCAGCGATGTCATCGAGCGCCACGCCGGCGAGCCGGTAGCCCTCGGGTTCGGCTGCGGCCGACCAGACCCGTTCGGCGAGGCCGATGCCGCCCCGGATCGAGCGCCCCCGGTCGGTCTCGACGTCGCCGATGACCAGCACGATCACTGCGTCATCGGCGAGGACCGGCCGCAGCCCGGCGAGCACATCGCGCAGGAACAGCAGATAAGGCTCACGGTGGTGGGCGTCGTCGAGGGCGGCGTCGATGGCCCGAGCATCGAACCCGAGGAACCACGTCCGCAGCCAGTTGTAGTAGCCGTACTTGACGACCCGGAGATACGGCGGGGAGGTGACCACCAGGCGGGCGCGGTCGGCGCGGCCCCGTGCCCGGAGCGCCGCGCGGGCGCGGGGCGCGACCTCGCGCGCGTCGCCGAGCAGCGCGATCCCCTCGATCGACGGGGGCGGCTGGCGGAACAACCGATCGAGCTTCCTGGCAAGCCCATCGAAGACGTCCCGGTCCGGCGACGCGAACTCGGTCCGCGCGGCGAAGTCGCGGACGTAGCGCGGTGCCATCGAGAAGGTGTTCGGCATCAGCTCGGACAGGTAGCTCGCGCTCTTGCCGTGGAGGATCCCCGTGATGGCGGCAGCCAGGAAACGGTCGGTCCGGTCGTCGAGATCGAGCGTGGTCCGGACGAACAGCAGCTGACCGAGGGTCCGAGGATGGAAGGCGAGCGCGACTTCGACCGGGACGGCCTCGGCACCGTCGCCGGCCGCCGTACGCGAGCCGGCGCGCGGGACGAGCGCATCCGCGTCGAGCGGGTCTGCGGCCACTCGTCCACCGAGCGCGAGCCAATCGCGCGAGCTCGCGTTCCAGGCCAGGCGGAGCTGGGCGAGACGGGTCGTCGCCTGCGCGCGCGAGGCGGGCTCGACCTTGGCCGCGGTCAACAAGTGGGCGAACGGATTGAGGTCGTTGCCGACCCCGACCCGGCCCTCGGCGCATGCCTGGAGCGGGGTCGTGCCGCGACCGGAGAACGGATCGAGCACCACGTCGCCGGGCCGCGAATAGCGGGCGATGAAGGCGTGGGTGAGCGCGGCCGGGAAGCTTGCCAGGTACGAGCACATCGGATGGAAGGCATGGCCCCACAGGCGCTGCTGGTCCTTCCACTCTGGCGCGAGGGCGATCGCCGGCAGCTCGAGCGGAAGCTCGAGCGCGAGCTGACCGTTGGTGGTGCGCCCAGGCCGTGCCGCCATGACGGTCCGGAACCTCCGTGTCTCGCCCTGCACCGATCCCGGCGGTGCGACGGGGCGCGGAGTGTAGCACGCTCGATTCGGCCGCCGATCGGGCCACACGGGACCGGTGCGTCTTGGCACCAGTGTCGCGCATTCGACATGGCGCTACCCCTCCGCATTCGCGATGATGCGCTCCAGCGGAGGGGTGGCGGGAGCCATCGGGGGAAGTTCCAAGGCGCGGTGTCCCATCGAACGGTCGCCCGACTCGTGCCGAAAGCCAATGGCGAGACCGACCTGATCCGTTCGGAGGTCTGTGCCGATGTTTCGTCGGTTGCTCAGCGCGATGTGCGCGGCCCTGCTTGTGCTTGCCCTCGGCGTGAGCACGGTGCTCGCGGGCGAGGTCAAGGGCCCACCCAATCAGATCAACAACACCAACACGACCGGGGCGCTGGGACACGCCAATTCCGCCTGCGCCGCCAGCGGGCTGAACGACTTCGATCAGTCGGACCCGATCGGGCAGCTGGCCTCTCAGGTCCAGACCGCCGCGGACTCCTGGAAGTACTACGGGCTGCCGAAGGGTGCTCCGGGCACCCTGGGTCTCTGCCGTGGGGGAACCGGCGAGAGGTGAGGATCGGCGAAAGGTGAACATCATCGGCCCCGGCATCGAGCCGGGGCCGATCCGTGTGTGCCACGATGTCCCAGCCGACCGCGTCCCCGTAGCTCAGCGGACAGAGCAACCGCCTTCTAAGCGGAAGGTCGCAGGTTCGAATCCTGCCGGGGGCGCCATCCTCTGGCTGGTCATCAGGTCGCGGAACCTAGAGCAAAGACGCGGACCCCATTGCCCGAATCGAGCCGCCGACGTACCATCGCAGGCCCGACGGCACGCGGCGGAGGTACCGGGAGCGACCGGCCGAGGGATC
>DASYSM010000106.1:0-5962 GCA_036003325.1 Candidatus Limnocylindrales bacterium | reverse complement strand
AGGTTGAGCTCGAAGAACAGGATCTGCTCGAGCTGCTTGGGGCTGCCGAGGTTGAATTCGTGCCCGACGTCGGCGTAGATCTCGGTCTCGAGCCGAGAGATCTCGGTCCCGAACTCGGTCGCGAGGACACGGAGTGCGTCGAGGTCGAGCGCGACGCCCGTCGCCTCCATCCGTGCCAGGACCGCGATGAGCGGCAGCTCGATCTCCGCGTACAGCCGGTCCAGGCCGTCCTCGACGAGGCGTCGCTCGAGGGGCTCCCGGACGGCGAGGGCGGACAGCGCTTCGAGACCGGCCCGCGCGGCGCTGTCGAGCTCGACGACCGGCGGCAGGATGAGGTCGAGCTGCTCGGCGACGACATCGGCGATGGTCTGGCTGCGCAACGCCGCATTGAGCACGTAGGCGGCGATCTGGGTGTCGAAGGCGACCGGCGTCGCCGGCGCGCCCGGGTCGTCGGCGATCCGGGCGACGAGCAGCGGCTTGACCTCGTGGGCGACGACCGGGATGCCGAGCGTGTCCAGGAGGCGGCGGAGGGTCGCGGCGTCGTCCGGGCCCTCGACCGCAACGGTCCGGCCGTCGGTGCCGGCCAGCGCGAGCGCCAGCGGGATCCCCTTGCGCGGCCGCGGGTCGTCGAGCAGCAGCCCGACGCCGACCGCGCTCTGCGCGGCGAGCCACGGTTCGAGGGCGGCGATCCGGTCGCCGGCGTGGACCTCGATACGTGACGGGTCCGCGATCGCGGCGGCCAGGGCGGCCGGCAGGTCGTCGGGCTCGACGACGGAGGCGCGTGGCGTCCGATCGGCCCCGTCGGTGGCATCGCCGGTCTGCGCGCCGGCCGTCGCCGGCCGAGACACCGCATCGAAATCGAGCGACAGCTGGAGCCCGCCGCCCTCGGACACCGGTCGCGCCGCTCGCGGCGTCCCCCAGCCGGACGGGCGGGCGGACCCGGCGACCCGGGCCGCCGGGACGGAGCCATCGGTGGCCACGCCGCGCAGGGTCTCGGCCGCGTCGCCGGCGGTCTCGCCGGTCATCGCCGGCAGGCGCTCGATGAGCGAGCGGAACTCGTACTCGCGGAACAGGCGGATGACGGTCTCGCGGTCGTAATCACCGAGCCGCGCCGCCTCGAGATCGAACTCGACCGGCAGGTCGCGCACGATCGTCGACAGGTCCTTGCCCATGAACACCGAGTCGCGGTGCTCGACCAGCTTGTCGCGCAGCTTGTCCGGCTTGACCTCGGCGATCCGCTCGTAGAGCGCCTCGAGGGTCCCGAACTCGCGGATGAGCTTGGCTGCGGTCTTCTCCCCCACCCCGGGCACGCCCGGGATGTTGTCGGTCGGATCGCCCTTGAGCGCCTTGTAGTCGATCATCTGGCCCGGCACGAGGTCGAACCGCTCGGCGATCCTGGCCGGGTCGTACAGGATCGTGTTCTCGACGCCGGAGCGGGTGGTCATCAGCCGGGTGTGGTCGGTGACGAGCTGGAGCATGTCGAGGTCGCCGGTCACGATGGTCGTGTCGAGACCGCGTCGCTCGGCGTCCACGGTGATCGTGCCGATGACGTCGTCCGCCTCGTAGCCGGCCAGCTCGTAGACGGGGATGCGCAACGCCTTGACCACCTCGCGGACCTTGGGGAACTGGTCGCGCAGGTCGTCGGGCATGCGCTGGCGGGTCGCCTTGTACTCGGCGTACTGCTCGTGCCGGAAGGTCGGTCCCTGGAGATCGAACGCCACGGCCACATAGTCGGGCCGGATGTCGGCGATCCCGCGGAGCACGATGCTGCAGAAGCCGAATACCGCGTTGACGAGCTCGCCCTTCGAGGTCGTCAGGGGCGGGAGCGCGAAGTATCCGCGGTAGATCAGCCCGTTGCCGTCGAGCAACATCAGGCGTTCTGTGGGCACGGGCCAAGTGTACCCGTGGGTCCCTCCGGCGCACCGTCGGGGAGGGCGGCGGGCGGCGCTGTTCCCGAGAGGGATCGCCGCGTGGAGTGGTGGTCAGCCGTCGCCGAGCCGGCGGGCGCTCCAGCGGATGGCGAACAGGGAGAGTCCGACCACCAGGAAGAGGCCGGAGACGGCGAGCAACAGCGGCGCACCCGCGGAACTCGTCGCGGCACGGCCCGGATCGAGATCCTGGGCGCCGGTCGGCCCCTGACCGCCTCCCCTGACCCCGAAGTCGGTGACACTCGGTGGGGCGACGGCGCCACCCGCGCCCTGCACGGGCCCGAACGCTTCCTTGCCGGGAGCCGTCGCAGCCGGTGCGGACGCGGCCGCATCGGGAAGTGGCGAGGCGATCTGGGCTGGGACGGCGGTCGCCACGGGAGCGGCGACCGGGGGTACACCCGCGCCCGCGCCAGTCACGCCCTGGGACGCGGCCGCGGCCGGCGCGCCGTTCGAGTCGGTGCCGACCACCGGCTGCGGGACGTCGCCGACGCGGTTCCCCACCGTGCTGAGGGTCGCCGACGCGGCGCCGCCCGTGTATATCGAGGGGATCGAGGCGAGCAGCAGACCCGCGATCCCGAGCGTCGTCAGTCCTGTCGCGAGTGGTCTGCTGAAGGCGTCCCGCGACGACCCGAACGCGGTCACGAAGCGGCGCCAGCCACCCCGTCGGAGCCGCGCCGCATCCTCGCTGGTCAGGGCGTGATCGCGGGTCCGGGCCGGGGTCGGCATCGCCCGGGTCGCGTCGCGCAGAGCCACGACATCGGCGTGGAGGGCGGCGCACGAACCACACGAGGCGACGAGAGCCTCGGCAGCGGCTCGCTCGGTCGCTCCGAGCGAATGGTCGGCGAGGGACGCGACGAGCAGTGGATCGTGGCCGGCGTGGCCGGCCGATGTCGTTCGAGCCGTCATCACACCCGCCAGACGGGCTGTCGCAACGCCCGGTTCCGCGGCCGACGTGGTGGCGAGCCGGGCGGCGTCCTGCGGCGTCAGCCGGAAATCACGCGGGCGCGGCGGCGCCGGCATGTCCGCGGTCGCCGCCGACAACGCCAGGAGATCCGCGTGGAGCGCGGCACAATCGGGGCACGACGCCACCAGCGACTCGGCAGCCTGCCGCTCGGGCGCGGCCAGATCGCGGTCCGACAGCGCCGCGATGACGAACGGGTCGTGCTCCGCGTGCCTGGCGCGGTCAGCCACGGAAGAGCTCCATCCGGTCGCCGATCAGGTCGCGCAATGCCAGCCGTCCGCGGTGGATGCGCGACTTGACCGTCCCGAGCGAGACGCCGGTCATCTCGGCGATCTCGGCGTAGTCGTAGCCCTCCACGTCGTACAGGACGATCGCGGCGCGCTGGTCGTCGGTGATCCTCGCCAGCGCGGCGGACAGCGCGCGCGTGCGCTCGACGAGCATCGCGCTGCGCTCCGGGTCCGCCTCCGAGCCGGCCGGCGGCTGCCAGCTCTCGTCGTCGAGCTCGGGGTACGGCTGGACCGGTCGGCGCTTGCGGGCGCGCTGGATGTCCATCGCGGCGTTCACGCAGATCCGGTTGAGCCACGACTTGACGCTGCCGCCACGGAACGAGGTCAGGTTCCGGAACGCCGAGAAGAACGCCTCCTGGACGCAGTCCGACGCCTGGTCGCGGTCGGGCACCATCCGCACGACAAGGGCGAACAGCTGATCCTGGTAGAGGGCGACGAGGTCGTTGAACGCGCCGAGGTCGCCATCGCGGGCTCGCTCGAGCAGGATGAGGTCGCGGCGCTGGACGGGGTCGTCGGGGACCATCGTCGAGCGAAGGTCCTCCACGGTCGGGGGATCCCTCCGGACGGCGTATCTGAGGCCGGGCGAGTCTAGCATCGGTCCCCGGCGAGACGACACGCCTCGCCGCCTGGTTCCCTGCCCGGATCGACGGACGGTCGCCGTACACTGGCGGCCGCCCCGGAGTGGCGGAATGGCAGACGCGATCGACTCAAAATCGATTGTCCGCAAGGGCGTGAGGGTTCGAATCCCTCCTCCGGGACCAGCCGCCGGCGCCGGGCGGGCCGGACTCCCGGGGCGACCGGTCCCGGTGGGGCCGGAGCCCGCCGCTACTTGTCGAGGATGCGATCGGCCTTGCGGTCGATCTTCTTCTCCTGGGCGGCGGTCAGGTTGCCCTTCTTCTCCTGCTGCGCGGCTCGCGCCTTGGCGTTCCGCGCATGCGACTTGTCGGGCATCGGGTACTTACGCTCCTCGGGCAGCCCGAAATCGGACTTCGGCTCCGAGTTGCGCTTCTTGGTGGTCAGCTCGGCCATGGTGGTCTCCTTCGTGGCGATGGCCTTCATCGTGGGCGGCCGGCCGCGACGGCCGCGCCCGAGCCTGCCCGCGACGACGTTTCAGTCGCGTGACGCCGGTCGCTCAGACCTCGAGCACGGTGAGCAGCGGCAGGTGGTCGGACGCCGCGAGCATCATCGGCAGCGAGGCGTCGCCGATCCGGCACGAGGCGACCGCCGGGACGAGCGACGGGCCGAGCATCACGTAGTCGAGGCGGACCGTCGGCGCCACCGCGGGCAGGGTGGCCCCGGACTCGGTCGGGTGCAGCAGCCGGTAGGCATCGACGAAGCCGTCGGTCAGGACGCGACCGATGACCCGGGTGCTGATCCCGCCGTCGATCCGCAGCAGCAGGCGGATCCAGGCCGGCAGGGTGGCCACCGACAGGGCGTCGCTGGGCGAGACCGCGTTGAGGTCGCCGATGATGAGAGTCCGCTCGGGACCGGGCGGGTCGGCCGCGACCGCCAGCAGCCGTTCGACCTCCATCGTCCGCCGGCGCTCGCCGCGCCCGGACAATCCGGCGCTCAGGTGCACGCCGAGCAACCGGATCCCCCACGCGGGGAGATCGATCTCGGCGAAGCTGCGGCCCGTCGGCAGCCGGTGCCACCGCCCGGCGGGCGCGTTCGCCGACCCTCGCGCGAGGACGGCGACCGACCGACCCCGCTCGGCCAGCGTCACCTGTGACTCGGTCGCCTCCGCCAGCCAGTCGACGACACCGCGATCGGTCGCCTCCTGGAGGACGGTCACGTCCGCGTCGAGCGCCTTGAGGACCTCCCCGAGCGCCGCCCGGCGACGGGAGCCGCCCTTCCGGATGTTGTAGGTGGCGATCCGCAGGCTCACGACGCGGCGTGCAGGATCACGTACGGCTGGCGCTGCACGACCGCCCGCAGGTCGAGGAACCAGCCGGCCATCGCCTGGATGCTGAGAGGCCGACGGACGACCGCCTGCGCCTGCCGCCGCGCATCGTCGAGGCCGGGCGCCACCCATGTGGCCTCGTCGGACAGGGGCAGGGTGTTGATCCCCCCGAGGAGACGAGCCTCGGGCACCCACAGCTCGACTGCATCCTCGCCGACGGCCACGATGTCGAGGTCGCTCGTCCCCGGGCCGTCGCCGTCGAAGGGTGTCTCCTCGGTGTGCCGGTGGCCGACCACCGCGCTGCCGCGCAGGGCGATCGTGGTCGCGGCCGGCAGCCCGGACCGCAGCCGCTCGATGAACCGTGCGAGGTCGGCGGGATCGCCCCCGAAGCCGCGGGCGATCGCTCCCGCCAGCATCGACGGCGTGCCGTTCGACGGGATCGCGACCAGCTTGGCCAGGGTCCGCGCCTCGGGGCTCCCGGCAGACCGGCCGAGGTCGTGGATGTGGGCACGTGGATAGGCGATGCGCAGCCGGTCGACCGCCTCCGCGAGGGGACCCTGCCAGGCTGGGGACGCCGCTCGGTCATCGGCATCATACGGGACGTCGAGAACGCCGACGGGGACGACCAGGATCCGATCGGACCCGGCCCCGAGGGCCGACCGCATCCGCTCCACCGCGGCATCGACGCCGTGCTCGGCCGAGGCCGTCGGGCCGTCGGCGGCCATGTCGGGCTGGGTATCGCCCCGGGCGACCGCCAGCAGCGCGGTCCACAGAGCCGCCAGGTCGTCATCGGCGCGGCCTGACGCAAGGAGCACCGTGGGCTCGGGCTCGCCGGGTCGCCGTGGCTCGGTCACCGGTGTCCTCCAGACGGCAGCGTGGAGAGCCC
>DASYSM010000105.1:0-27697 GCA_036003325.1 Candidatus Limnocylindrales bacterium | reverse complement strand
GAGTCCATGCCGAGCTGGGCGGCCGTGTCGACCAGCTCGGTGATCCGGCCGAGACCGTCGAGCAGGCTGAACTCGGTGTGGACGTGGAGGTGCGTGAAGTCGTTCGGGGCGAGGGTCGTCACGGGAGGTCCATGGTAGCCGAGGACCGGTCGCCGGCTGGCGCCACGGCGCTCCTCCGGGACCCGTCACCCTGGACTAGACTCGGTCGGCCAGCCAGCCAGGGAGGTCCCGTGCGGTCCATCGAACTCGGGCTCGTGCTCCCGATGGAGGAGGCATGGACGGACGGCTCGACCCCGCGCTGGGTCGACATCCGCGAGCTGGCCCTCCGCGCCGAGGCGCTGGGGTTCGACACCGTGTGGGTCCCCGACGAGCTCCTGTGGCGCCAGGCCGACGGGGTGATCCACGGCTGGTGGGAGGCCGTCGCGATGACCGGGGCCGTGGCCGCAGCGACCTCACGCGTGAAGGTCGGCACCTGGATCCTGTCCGCCCTGCACCGCAATCCCGCCATCACCGCCAAGGCGGTCGAGACGCTCGACGAGATCAGCGGCGGACGGTTCGTGTTCGGGCTCGGCTCCGGTCACGCCGGCAGGCAGGCCCACGCCTTCGGGCTGCCCGAGGACCATGTCATCGGCCGCTTCGAGGAGGCGCTCGAGATCATCCTGCCCCTGCTGCGAGAGGGCCGAGCGGACTTCGAGGGCACGTACCACGCGGCCCGCGAGCTCCCCCAGCGACCGGTCGGTCCGCGGCCCGGCCGCATCCCCATCATGATCGGTGCCGGCGGTCCGAGGATGCTCCGTCTGGCAGCCCGGCACGCCGACATCTGGAGCTGGTACGTCCAGGAGGACAGCCACCTCGCCGAGTTCGCACCGCGTCTGGCCGAGCTCGAAGCGGCCTGCCTCGAGGTCGACCGGGATCCTGCCTCGATCGGTCGGTCGGCGGGCATCATCGTGGAGCCGACCGAGGTCACCGGCGCGGCCGATGTCCTGGCCATCCCCCTCCGTGGCTCGGCCGAGGCCATCGCGGACGGACTCCGAGCGTTCCGCGCCGGCGGCTTCACCCAGGTCGAGATCCTGCTCTGGCCGCGAACGGTCGCCGCGCTCGAGGCGATGGCTCCCGCGCTCGAGCTGCTCGACGCCGACTGATCGCGAGACCCGCCAGCTGACGGGCCCCCGGATCAGCCCCGGCGCGCGCGGAGCCGTGTCAGCTCGTCGAGCTCGCCCATCGACTCGAGCGCGCGTGCACCCTGGTCGACCATCGCCTGGTCGCCGCGCAGCGCGCCGAGCTCGGTTCGCAACCGCGCGGCATAGCGCGCGGCACCGAGGTCCGCGAACTGCTCGAGGCTCCCGGCGAGGTCGTCGTCCCGTCGCTCCTGGACGCCGCGCAACCGTCGTGCCTGCGCCTCGAGCAGGCCCATCCGGCTTCTCTCGGCGCGAGCGATGAGGACGTCGACCGCGGCGATCGGCACCGGCACGCCGTGGTCGGCGCACAGCGCCATGGCGTGTTCGACGTAGTGCGGCCGGTCGGGATAGCGATCGGGCTGCGAGATGAGCTCGACCAGACCGTCCGGCTCGATCCGGATGACGGACACGAGGGCGGCGACCGGATGTCGCGGCTCGAACCGGTCGACGATGTCCGTGGCGACCGCGAGCCAGCGCTCGAGATGGTCCTCCTCGCCGCGGTTGCGCGCCCAGTCGATCCCGCTCAGGACCCCCTGCAGGAGGTAGCTCGCCGCCGGTCGCTCCACGTCGATCCAGAGGCGACGAAGGAAGTCGACGGTCGCGACCACCCGATCCCAGTCGCCACTCATCGCGGCGGCGTAGGCCCGCCATGACCCACCGGCGAGTGCGAACCCGTGGTTCTGACCGGGCTCGATCGCCGCCATCGCCTCATCGGCGGCCCGGTCGATCTCGGGCAGGTCGCCGATGAGCGCCGACGTCCAGGCGATCATGCCGAGTGCATCGAGACGTTCGTCGAACGGCAGGCGATGGCCCATCGCCAGGCGACGCTCGGACATGATCCGCGCCTTCCGTGGGTTCATCGATTGTTCGGTCGAGGTCATGGCGTCGAGCGCGGCGCTGACGAGCCTCGCGTCGTCGAGCGCCTCGGCCGCCTCGAGACCGGCGGCCACGCTCGCCGCCGCCTCGTCGAGGTCCTCCTGGCTCGGCGTCCGGATACCGCCGTTGCGCAGCCAGAACGGGAGGAACCCGAGAGCGATCCGGAAGCGGGCGCGTGGGCGCGGGTCGCCGTCGAGCGCGGCCAGGTCGTGTCCCTCGCGGATCAGCCGCGCCATCTCCTCCCACGACAGCTGCCGTGCGACCGATGCGAACCAGCGGCACACCACCATCAACCGCTGCGACAGGTTGTCGAGCAGGAAGTCCGGCGACCGTCCGTAGCGGCGGCCGAGCTCGTAGGCGTCCGCGTACGCCTGGGCCGACAGATCGCCGGAGCCGTAGATGTCGCCGATCCGTTGATGGAGCTCCGGTGTCTCGTCCGGCGGAGCCAATTCGATCGCCGCGCGGAGGTGGCCGACGGCCTCGGCGGTCCCGTGGGCGGTGGCCGCCACCTCGCTGGCGCGGCGCAACCAGACGATCGCCCGTTGCCGGACCCGGTCATCCATGACACCACCCGAGGCGGCCAGGACGGCGGCCTCCCGATAGTGGTAGGCGATCAGTTCGGCGAGCTCGTCCTCGCGTCCGGCCGAACGCGACTCGAGCCATGACCCGGCGGCGAGGTGGTGGACCGACCGTTCGGCGCGGGGCAGGGTCCCGTAGGCCACCTCGCGGATCAGGATGTGGCGAAAGAGGAGCTCGCCGCGCGCCGCGCGCCGCAGCATGTCGCGCTCGATCAGGCGATCGACGGCGTCCGCGAGCCCGTCGCCGAGGTCAGGCTCGAGGGCGGCGAGACCGTCGGTCGTGAAGCTTCGGCCGATCACCGCGCCCAGCTGGAGGACGCGCCGCGCGGCCGGGTCGAGCTGGTCGAGCCGCGACAGCACGGTCGCCTGGACCGTGTCGGGCAGGCCAGCAGCCGCCGCCGCGACGGCCGCCGGGTCGTGCAGGTCGACGCCGCGCTCGATCATCGAGCGGACGATCTCGCCGGCGTAGAACGGATTCCCCTCCGATCGGCGGACGACGATCGGGATCAGCTCGGGGGCCGGACCGTCGAGGATGTGCTCGACGAGGCGCTCGACCGAGCCTTCGTCGAGCGGCTCGAGCGCCAGGGAGACATGGTTGCGCCGTCCCCCGCCCCAGGTCGGTCGCCGATCGAGCAGCTCGGGCCGGGTCAGGGCCAGCATCAGCATCGGGGCATCGGCGCTCGGCTGGAGGATGAACTCGATCAGGTCGAGCAGGCTGTCGCTGCTCCAATGGAGGTCCTCGACGATGAGCACGAGGGGCCTGTCGGCAGCGGCCAGCTCGAGGGCCGTCCGCCACGCGGCGAACATCGCGCTGCGATCCTCGACATCGGCGTCCGAGGCGCCGATCGTGGCGGCGAGGAGCTCGGCGGTCTCGGCCGGCGTGTCCGCGCCGGCGTCCTCGAGCCAGCGCCGGGATCTGGTGCGGACCGCCTCCGGTGTCGCCTGGTCCTCGGCGAGGCCGATGAGGTCGAGCAGGAGCGCGCGCATCGGCCAGTACGTCAGCCGCTGGCCATAGGGCAGGCATTGGGCGATCGCCACCTGCGATGTCGGCGCCACCGTGTCGAGGCGCGACAGGAACTCCTCGACCAGGCGGCTCTTCCCGGTCCCCGCCGGAGCGATGACGCTGACCAGGTAGGGCCGCCGTTCGGTGAACGCGCGCCGGGCGACGAGCTCGAGCTGGGCGACGTCCGCATCACGACCGACGAGCGGGACGCGCGGTCTCTTCGCGGCCGACGGACCGATGACCTGCCGCGCCGACACCGCCCTGCCCTTGCCACGCAGATCCATCTCGCGCGACGGACCGAACGCGTACGCATCGCCCGCCGCGCTGGCCGTCCGGGTGCTCGCCAGGACCTGCCACGGCTCGGCCTCCTGCTGGAGCCGGGCGGCGACGTTCACCGCGTCGCCGGTGACCAGGAAGTCGCCACCGCCGAGGTCGCGGCTCGCCACCACCTCGCCGGTGTTCACCCCGATCCGGATCGGCAGGAGGTCGCCGAGCTGCGGGTCGTCGCGGACCCGGTCGCGCAGCTCGAGGGCGGCGTCCAGCGCTCGGCGGGCATCGTCGTCGTGCGCCTGGGGGATGCCGAAGATGGCCATCGCGGCGTCACCGATGAACTTCTCCAGCGTGCCCGCGTGGTCGTCGACCACCTGGTGGGCGATCTGGTAGAACCGCGACAGCAGGCGGCGAAGGTCCTCGGGGTCGTTGGACTCGCCGATGCTCGTCGAACCGACGACGTCGGCGAACAGGACCGTGACCAGCCGTCGCTCCTCGGGCATGCGGTGCATGGTACGGGGCCGCTGCATCGCCGGACCGTCTATCGTCAGCGGATGCTCCCCGCCGATCCGCTCGAACCATCCGACGACGACATCGAGGCGATGGTGGCCGATGCCCTCGACCGCCTGCCCGCCCCGTTCCGCGATCAGCTCGGCAGCGTGGCGATCGTGATCGAGGACCAGGCGACCCCCGAGCAGCTGGCGACCGTCGGTGCGCGCGGGCTGTACGGCCTGTACCAGGGCGTGCCGCGGACGTCATGGTCGGCCGACGGCGCACCGACGCCGAGCAAGATCACCATCTTCCGGGCGCCGCTGGTCCGCGCCAACGCGACGCCGGAGCGACTCGCGGCCGCCGTCGCCGACACCGTCTACCACGAGATCGCCCATCACTTCGGGATCTCCGACGCGCGGATCCACGAGCTCAAGCGCGGCGAGCCGTAGCCGCCAGGATCGAGGCGGCCGACGTCCCGATCGTGTACGTGTCCCCGAGCGCGACCTACCGCACGCGATCAGACCCGGACGCGCAGCGCCTCGAGCCCGCGCAGCACGAACGTCGGCTTCCAGCGCGGCTCCTCGACCAGCTCGAGGCCGGGAACCCGCCGGAGCAGCGTCGCGAAGGCCACGCCGAGCTCGAGCTTGGCCAGCGGCGCGCCGAGGCAGTAGTGGATCCCCGCGCCGAACGACAGGGACGGGTTCGGGTCGCGGTCGAGACGCAGTTCGTCGGGCCGCTCGAACGCCGCCGCGTCGCGGTTCGCGGATCCGAACAGCAGGGCGACCTCGGCGCCGCGCGGCAGCTCGACGCCGGCGACCTCGACCGGCTCGAGGACCCAGCGCTCGAACAGGGTCGACGGCGTGTCGTAGCGAAGCAGCTCCTCGATCGCGCTGTCCATCAGCTCCGGCTGTGCGCGCAGGCGGGCGAGGGCGTCGGGGTGGCGAAGCAGCGTCCACCAACCGTTGCCGGCGCCGTTGACCGACGCCTCGTGGCCGGCGTTGAGGAGCAGCACGCAGGTGGCGACCAGCTCGGTCTCGGTCAGCGTGTCACCGTCGTCGACCACTGCGGCCAGCGCGCTGATGAGGTCGCTTCCCGGGTGCCGGCGGCGGTCGGTCAGCAGATCGCGGAGATACGCCCCGAACGCGACGCTCGCCGCCACCGCCTTCCGTGCCGACTCCTCGCCCGGGTCGATCTCGTACATCAGGCAGAAGTCCGCCGACCATGGCCGGAGCAGGTGCCGGTCGGCGGCAGGCACGCCGAGCAGCTCGGCGATGACCGTCACCGGCAGCGGTTCGACATAGTCCGCGATGAGGTCGATCTCGCCTGAGCCCGCGAGCTCGTCGATGAGGCCGTCCACGATCGCCTGGATCCGGCCGCGCATCGCCTCGACCGTCCGTGGCGTGAACGCGCGGAGGACCAGCCGGCGCAGCCGCGTATGGTCCGGCGGCTCGAGGTCGAGCATCCCGGCATCGTTGAGATCGTGGAACGGGGCATGCCAGGCGGGCGGCGCGGACCGGCCGAACTCGGCATGGGTGGCCTGGTGCAGGTAGGTCCGGCCCAGCCAGCGATCGCGCAGCAGGCGGTTGACGTCGGCGTGGCGCGAGACCAGCCATTGCCTCGTGTCAGGGTTCCACAGGATGGGATGGTCATCGCGCAGGCGCCGGTAGACCGGGTACGGGTCTGCGATGAACGCGGGATCGGTCGGGAGGAAGCCGAGCTGGCGCGGGGTGATCGCCGTCGCCGCGTCCGACGCGCGTGCGCCCATCAGCCGAACCGCCCGACCGCATCGACGACGATGTCGATCAACCGCTCGCGGTCGATCTCGAGGCCGACCGTGGCGTTCGGTGGCCGGCCGGTCAGCGCTTCGTGGTCGGCGACCGTCCTGCCGCGGGTGTGGATCCCGGCCGTCTCGACATCGATCCGGAGCTCGCTCGAGCGGACGAGGCCCGGCTCCGCCAGCCAGGCCACCGCGACCGCATCGTGGATGGGCGGCCCTGCCCAGCCGTACCGCTCACGGTGGTGGATGGCGAAGAAGCGCATCAGGTCGGCGAACACGCGCCCGGCCCGGGTCCCGAGACCGTCCAGCCGGGCGATGTCGGCGGGCAGGACGAGCGCCTGATGGGTCACGTCGAGGCCGGCCATCCGGATCGGGATGCCGGCGTCGAAGACGATGGCGGCCGCCTCCGGGTCGGCCCACACGTTGAACTCTGCCGCGGCGGTCGTGTTGCCCTCGCCGAGCGAGCCGCCCATCAACGAGATCGCCGCGATGCGGTCGCGCAGGGCAGGCGCCGCCCGCAGCAACAGCGCGACGTTCGTCAGCGGACCCGTGGCGACCAGCGTGACCGGCTCCTCGGCGGCCCGCAGCAGGCCACTCGCCAGCTCCAGGGCACCGGCCGTGGTGGCGCCGACCGCGGGCTCGGGAAGGTCCGCTCCATCGAGGCCGGAGTCGCCGTGGAACGCGACCGGGACCCATGGCTCGCGGACGATCGGCCGGTCCGCGCCGGCGGCGACCGGCACGTCGGTCCGACCCAGCAGGGTCAGCACCCGGAGGGCGTTGCGCGTCGTCCGGTCGAGCCCGGCGTTGCCGGCGACGGTCGTGATGGCGAGGAGCCGGAGCTCCGGCCGGGCGAGGGCCAGGACGATGGCCAGGGCGTCGTCATGACCGGGATCGCAGTCGAGGATGATCGGGATCGGGGACATCCGCGACAGCGTATCGCAGCCCCTCCACGAGGCGGCGGCCGGGCCGGAGGAGGCCGCTTGCCGCCCGACGCCCGGGGTCGCTACGATGTGCGCCAGCGGTCGGCCGGGAGGGTCGACTGTTCCCCGGCCGAGTGCGACCCCTGGTCAGCAGACCGTCGTGGGCGATCTCGGTCCTGGACCTTGGAGGAGGACACATGCGCATCCGTAGTTCCGGGCTGACCCTGGTCATGGGTCTGTCCATCCTGGTGGCCGCCTGTAGCAGCGGCGGCGCGAGCACAGCGCCGTCGACTGCCGCAACGACCGCCCCGACGACGGCCCCCTCGACCGAGGCGTCCGCGGGCGCTTCCGGCTCGGCGGCCCCGTCGGGCTCGGCGGCCCACTCGGATCTCAAGATCGGCGTCGTCACCGACGTCGGCACCGTGAACGACAAGAACTTCAACGAGTACACCTATGTCGGTGCCCAGCAGGGCGCCGCCGCCATCGGGGCCGATCCGCCCCCGGTCGTCGTCCCGAACTCGGACGCCGACTACGCGCCGCTCATCCAGGCGTTCGTCGACCAGAAGTTCGACATCATCGTGGCGACGGGCTTCAACCTCGTCCCCGCGACGGTCGCCGCGGCCAAGGCCAACCCCAACATCTGGTTCATCGGCGTCGACCACTTCCCGTGCATCACCGAGACCGGTGACGTCGACAACGCCAACCCGCCCAAGTGCGCGGGTGACGTCTCCAAGCTGCTCCCGAACTACATCGCCATCAACTACGCCGAGGACCAGGCCGGCTATCTCGCGGGCGTCGTCGCCGCGAAGGCCACCAAGTCCAACATCATCGGCGCGATCGGCGGCGTGTCGCTGTGCGGACCGTGCGTTCGCTACATGCAGGGCTACGCGCTCGGCGCCAAGGCGACCAACCCGGCCGTCAAGGTCAAGACCGCGTTCGTGTCGGCCAGTGACTTCAAGGTCGGTTTCGCCGACCAGGCCGCGGGCAAGACGTTCGCCACCCAGTTCATCGCCCAGAACGCCGGCATCGACGTCCTGTTCCAGGTGGCCGGCCTGACCGGCAACGGCGTCATCGATGCCGCCTGCGCCGCGAACATCAACGCCATCGGCGTCGACGTCGACGAGCACCAGTCCTATCCGGCCTCCGTCCCGTGCATCGTGACGAGCGCCGAGAAGCACCTGTCGGTGTCGGTCGCGGACTCGATCGAGGCCATCTCCGACAAGACCGCCAAGGGCGGGCTGACCTTCTTCAACGCCTCCAACGACGGCATCGGCGTCTCGCCCTTCTACGACGCGGCGAGCAAGCTCCCGTCCGACATCCAGACCACCATCGACACCGCGACCGCGGCCATGAAGGCCGGGACGCTCGTCACCTGCCCACCGGCCCCCGAGTGCGGCAAGACCCCGGCGCCGAAGATCGGCGACTGACCCAGGCAGCGGAGAGCGGGTCGACCAGGACGGTCGGCCCGCTCATCCATATCCACCGCTCGTCCCGTTGCACGAGGCCGCGATGACGTCGGAGGTCCCGGCAGTCCCGGAAGTCGCAGATCTCCCGGACGTTCCGGAGGTCAAGGCTCCCGCGCTCGAGATGCGTGGCATCACGAAGCGGTATCCCGGCGTCGTCGCCAACGACGGGATCGACCTCGAGATCCGGCCCGGCGAGATCCACGCGCTGCTCGGCGAGAACGGCGCCGGCAAGACCACCCTGATGAACGTCCTGTACGGGCTCGCGCGCCCGGACGAGGGCCAGATCCTGCTCGACGGCAAGGAGGTCCACCTCACCGGACCGTCCGACGCCATCGCCCGCGGGATCAGCATGGTCCACCAGCACTTCATGCTCGTCCCCGTCCTGACCGTCGCCGAGAACATCGTCCTCGGCGAGGAGACGATGACGGCCCGGATCTTCCTCGACCGCCGGGAGGCCCACGAGCGCATCGTCGCGCTCGGCCGGCAGTTCGGGTTCGAGGTCAACCCCGAGGCCAAGGTCGGGTCGCTGTCGGTCGGCTGGCAGCAGCGGGTCGAGATCCTCAAGGCGCTCTACCGCGACGCCCGGATCCTGGTGCTCGACGAGCCAACGGCGGTCCTCACGCCGCAGGAGACCGAGGAGATCTTCGCCGTCCTGCGCAGCCTCGCGGCGGGCGGGCACAGCATCGTCTTCATCAGCCACAAGCTGTACGAGGTGCTCGAGATCGCGGACCGGATCACGGTCATCCGACGCGGCAAGGTCGTCGGCGAGCGGGTCCCATCGGAGACGAACGAGGCCGACCTGGCCGAGCTGATGGTCGGTCGCGAAGTGTCGCTGACCGTGGACCGCGGCACGTCACATCCGGCCGACCCGGCGCTGCAGGTCGCGGGCCTGACCGTCGACGACGATCGCGGCAGCGAGGCCGTCCACGGCGTCGATCTCGAGATCCGAGGTGGCGAGATCCTGGGCATCGCGGGCGTGGCCGGCAACGGTCAGGACGAGCTCGTCGAGGCCCTCGTCGGCCTCCGCCGGCCCACGGGCGGCACGGTCAGCCTCGACGGCAAGGACATCACCGGCCAGCCGTCGCGGGCCATCTACGGTGCCGGCGTCGCCTACGTCCCGGCCGACCGACACCGGTTCGGGCTGGTCCTCCCGTTCAGCATCGCCGACAACCTCGTCCTGACCTCGTACTACCGCGAGCCGTACGCCCGCGGGATCTTGCGTAACGACGCGGCCATCCACGACACGGCCGAGACGCGCATCCGCGAGTTCGACGTCCGCACCCCGACCGCCGACGCCAAGGCGTCGACCCTGTCGGGCGGCAATCAGCAGAAGGTCGTGGTCGCGCGCGAGTTCGGTCGCGACCTGCGCCTGCTGGTGCTCGACCAGCCGACCCGTGGTCTCGACGTCGGGAGCATCGAGTTCATCCACAAGCAGGCGATCGCCAAGCGCGACGCAGGGACGGCGATCCTGCTGGTGTCGGCCGAGCTCGACGAGGTGCTCGAGCTGTCGGACCGCATCGCGGTGATGTATCGAGGCCGGATCGTGGCGGTCGTCGACGGCCGGACCGCGGACAAGAACGAGGTCGGGCTGCTGATGGCGACCGGCGGGCGCGAGCCCGCGGCCGAGGCCGTCGCCGCCGAAGGCGGGACCGCGCTGTGAGGGTCGTCGGGCGGACCTGGGCGATCCTGGCCCTGCCGGTCATCTCGATCGTGCTGTCGGTCATCGTCGGCTCGCTGGTCATCATCTTCTCGGAATGGCTCGTCGCGGGGAACCTCGAGCCGGGTCTCGCGGTCAAGGCCTACGGCGCGCTGGTGAACGGCTCGGTCGGCTCGTTCAACGCGATCGTCAACACGCTGGTCGCGACGGTCCCGCTCCTGCTCGGCGGTCTGTCGGTCGGCCTGGCGTTCAAGGCCGGCCTGTTCAACATCGGGGCGCAGGGCCAGTTCCTGATGGGCGCCCTGGGGGCCGTCATCGTCGGCGTCCAGCTGTCCGAGCAGCCGGGCATCATCGCCATCCCGCTGGCGCTGGGAGCCGGTCTGCTGTTCGGGGCGTTCTGGGGGTTCATCCCCGGCTTCCTGAAGGCCACCCGCGGCGCCCATGAGGTCGTCACGACCATCATGCTCAACTTCATCGCGGTCGCCTTCCTGGCATACATGGTCAGCGGCCCGCTCAAGGTCCCCGGCACGCCGTCGCCGATCACCTATGACGTGGGCAATGCGGCGCTGCCGATCATCCTGGGCCGCAACGGCCACCTCGGCATCGTCATCGCCCCGATCATGGCCGTGCTGTACGGCTTCCTGCTCTTCCGGACCACGCGCGGGTTCGAGATCCGGGTCGCCGGCGCGAGCCCGGACGCGGCACGCTACGCCGGCATGTCGCCGCGCCGGCTCATCGTCTGGACGATGTCGGTGGCGGGGATGCTGGCCGGCATGGCCGGCGCCCTGGAGCTGCTCGGCACGACCCACCACATGACGGCGTCGTACGGCACGACGGTCGGCTTCGATGCCATCGCCGTGGCCCTCCTCGGGCGGACCAGCCCGATCGGGATCGTCCTGTCCGCGCTGCTGTTCGGGGCGATGCGCAGCGGTGCATCGGCGATGCAGATCCAGGCCGGCGTGCCGGCCGAGCTGGTCGGCGTGCTGCAGGCGACGATCCTGTTCTTCCTGGTCGCCAGCCCGGTGATCAAGCGTGTGTTCCGGCTCAAGGGTGCGCAGTCCGGCATCGAGGAGACGAGCACGTTCACGAGCACCTACGGCGGCGAGGCGAAGATCGCCTGATGGACCAGTTCCTCTATTCCATCCCGGTCATCGGCCTCGTGTTCGAGTTCTTCGGCTATCTGATCGCGGTCCTGCCGCTGATCGCCCCGATCACCTACCAGGCGGCGGTGCCGATCGCGTTCGCCGCCCTGTGCGGAGTGATGTGCGAGCGATCGGGTGTCGTCAACATCGGCATCGAGGGGACGATGCTCGTCGCCGCGTTCGTCGGCTGGACCGCCGGCATCTACCTGGTGCCGGTCCTCGGCTCGACGCCCGGGCCGTTCTTCGGCGCGACGCCCGCGCTGCTGATCGCGCTCCTGCTGGCCCTGCTCGCCGCCGTCCTGGTGTCGGCGGTCCACGCCTGGCTGTCGATCTCGGTCAAGGCCGACCAGATCATCAGCGGCACCATCATCAACATCGCCGCGCTCGGCATCACCGGCTATCTCAACACGCTGCTGGCCAAGAGCTCACCGACCGGCGCCGGCCAGTTCACCAGCTGGACGCCGCCCAAGTTCCTGACCGACCTGCCGGTCGTCGGCTGGCTGTTCTCGACGTTCCTCGCCCAGGGTCCGATCACGATCTCGCTGCTGGTCGTCGTGATCGCCTTCCAGATCATCCTGTTCCGGTCGCGCTGGGGCCTGCGCAGTCGCGCCGTGGGCGAGCACCCGCGAGCCGCCGAGACCGTCGGCATCGACGTCATCCGCCTGCGCTACCGCAACGTCCTCGCGGGCGGGGTGCTGGCGGGCCTCGGCGGCGCCTACCTGTCGATGGAGCTCGCGGCGTCGTTCCAGGCCGGCATGACCGCCGGTCGCGGGTTCATCGGGCTGGCCGCCATGATCGTCGGCCGCTGGACGCCGCTCGGGGCGTTCGGGGCGGCGCTGCTGTTCGCGTCGACGACCGGGGTGGCCACCTCGATCAAGATCGCGCCGCCACCGGGCCAGCTGGGCGACATCCTCACCTCGCTGCCGCCGCAGTTCTTCGACGCGCTGCCCTACCTCATCACCATCGTGATCCTGGCCGGCGTGGTCGGGCGGAGCATCCCGCCGGCCGCCGACGGACAGCCCTACGAGCGCGAGGCCGCGACCTGACACGCGAGGAGCGCGATCGGGCGGCGGCCTATCTCGACCTGGTCGAGGGTCGCGGACCGGTGCCGGTGCTCGACGACAGCGGCATCGAACGGGCTCTCCGGGCGACCCGCCGGATCGCCGTCGTCGGGGCGTCCTCGAACCCCGGCCGCGCCTCGTTCGGGGTCATGCGCCACCTGCTGGCCGAGGGCTACGACTGCGTGCCGGTCAACCCGAACGAGCGCGACGTGCTGGGCGTGCCCGCGTTCGCCACGATCGGGGAAGCCGTCGCGGCGACCGGGCCGGTCGACCTGGTCGACGTCTTCCGGCGTCCCGAGCTGTGCCTCCCGCACGCGCGCGAGGCGGTCGCCGTCGGGGCGCGCTGGCTATGGCTCCAGCTCGGCATCGTCGCGTGGGACGCGGCGGTGGTCGCGCACGACGGCGGGCTCGAGGTCGTCATGGACCGCTGTACCAGCATCGAGCTGCGACGGATCGGCGGCCGCTGAGGACTTACCTGGCGCGTCAGGCCGAGGTCGGGCGCGCGCCTGTCAGGCGCGACATTCCGATGTCTGAGCGCGGCTGATCCCGATTCGGACGATCCGCGTTCGAACTCCCACGCCTTCACGAGGGAGCTGTCCAGATCCCGCGCCTGTAAGACGCACTGAGCCGCACCCGGATCAGCGGATGAGGAATCCCAGGAACACGAGCACGACGCCGCCGATCGCCATCGCCGCGCCGATCCGAGCCTGGCGGAGCAGGATCTCCATCGCCACGGACGCTCCGGTCTTGCTGTCATCGCGGACGCCGCCCCGCCACGCCCCGTAGCGGGCGACGTTGGCGTCCTGGGCCTTGAGCGCCTGGTAGCGCGCCCAGGGGCCCCGCGCCCGCGTATAGCCGAGGGCGATCAGCGCCACTCCGGCCACCCACAGCACGACATTCACAAGCCCCACCCGTTCAGCCCTCCGTCTTCAGCCGTTCGCGCAGCAACTCGGTGGTCCGGGCGGCATCCGCGGCACCACCCGATGCCTTCATCACCTGACCGACGAGGAAGCCGATGACCGGTCTGCCGGCGCGGTGGTCGGCGACCGCCTTCGGGTTCGCCTCGAGCGCCGCGTCGATGTAGCCGAGCAAGGCCGCGTCGTCGCCGAGCGCAGCCGGACCGGCGTCGGCCAGCAGGGCCGCGGCCGACGCGCCGGTCGCGAGCTGCTCGGCGAGCTTGTCGCGCCCGATCTGGCGCGGCACGGTCCCGCCGTGGATCGCCATCAGGATCGCGGCGAGGTCGGCGGCCCGGCCGTGGCCCGCCAACCCTTCGGCATTCGGGCCGGTCGACTTCATCAGGCGGGCATGCGGCCCGGTCACGAAGTTCGCGACCTCCTTGGGCGACAGGTCGGGACCGGCGGCCAGGATCGCCTCGAAGGCGCGCCCCATGGTCGGATCAGCGACGAGGACCGCGGCGTCATAGGCCGACAGGCCGAGCGACTCGCGGTACCGTGCCCGGCGCGCGGCCGGCAGCTCCGTCAGGCGCGAGCGGATGTCCTGTCGCCAGGCCTCGTCGAGGTGGAGCGGCGGCAGGTCCGGCTCGGGGAAGTAGCGGTAGTCGTCGGATGTCTCCTTGACCCGCATCCGGTAGGTCTCCCCGCGCTCCTCGGACCACCCGCGCGTCTCCTGGACGAGCGTTCCGCCCGCATCGAGGATGGCGGCCTGGCGCTCGATCTCGTGGGCGATGGCGCGCTCGACGGCGCGGAACGAGTTCATGTTCTTGACCTCGACCCGGACCCCGAACGGCTCCGTCCCGCGCGGGCGGAGCGAGACGTTGGCTTCGACCCGCATCTGCCCCCGTTCCATGTCCGCGTCGGAGGCGCCGATCGAGCGGAGCAGCAGCTGGAGCTCCTCGGCGTAGCGGCGGGCCTGCTCGGCGGTCCGGATGTCGGGCTCGGTGACGATCTCCATCAGCGGAGCGCCCGATCGGTTGAAGTCGACGAGGCTGACCTTCCGCCCGTCGGCGTCGGTGGCGTGGACAAGCTTGGCGGTGTCCTCCTCGAGATGGGCGCGGGTGATGGCCACCGAGAACGGGCCGTCGGACGTGTCGAACGTCAGGCGGCCGCGCGACGCCAGCGGCAGGTCGTACTGGCTGATCTGGTAGCCCTTGGGCAGGTCCGGATAGAAGTAGTTCTTGCGATCCCAGCGCGTCGCGGACGGGGCCGTCGCCTCGATGGCGGCGCCGGTCGTCAGGACGTGCTCGACGGCCCGGCGGTTGATCGTCGGCAGTGCACCCGGCAGGCCGAGGCAGACCGGGCAGACCCGGGTGTTCGGCGGCGCCCCGTCGTAGTCGGTCGAACAGCCGCAGAACATCTTGGATGCCGTGCGGAGTTGGCTGTGGACCTCGATGCCGATGACGGCCTCGTAACGTCCGGCCCCTTCGTCCGTTGTCATGACCGGCGGCCCGACCGGCCGCGTCGACGCTCCATCGCCGTAGTGTCGCATAGCGCTGCGGCGTCGACGCCGGCACCCCAGGAGAGCCATCCCGCCACCGCACCGCATGCCTCGCCGCACCTGAAACGCGACGGAAAATGCGTGAGAGCGCTCTCTTGACAAGGCCTGCTACTCTGCTGCATGAGCGTGAGAGCGCTCTCACAGGCAGTCGGAGTTGACGTGGCCCAGCCCAGCCCCCGGACCCGGCGCAGCAGCACCACCCTGGAAGAGGTCGCGCACCTCGCCGGCGTGTCGCGGGCGACCGTCTCGCGTGTCGTCAACGGCTCCCCGAAGGTCAGCCCCGACGTCCGGAACGACGTCCAGGCCGCCATCGACCGTCTTGGCTACGTCCCCAACCGGGCCGCCCGGAGCCTCGTCACCCGCCGGAGCGATTCGATCGCGGTCGTCATCACCGAGCCGACCGGCCGGCTGTTCAGCGATCCGTTCTTCCCGCGTCTCCTGCGCGGCGTCAGTTCCGAGCTGGCCGCCCGCGATCGCCAGCTGATCCTGCTGATGCCCGACACCATCGCCGACGAGAGCCGGACCGCGGAGTACCTGACCGCCGGCCACGTCGACGGCGCCCTGCTGGTCAGCCTCCACGCGGACGACCCGCTTCCCGCCCGCCTGACGGCGGCCGGCATCCCGGTCGTGCTGGTCGGCCGTCCACACAAGGGCGTCAAGGCCAGCTTCGTCGACGTCGACAATCGCCAGGGCGCCCAGTCGGCGGTGGCCCACCTGATCGCCGGCGGCCGACGCGTCGTGGCGACCATCGCCGGGCCCAAGGACATGGCCGCCGGCGCCGACCGGCTGCTCGGCTATCGCGATGCGCTCGCCGACGCCGGGATCCCGGCCGACCCCAACCTCGAGATCGTCGGCGACTTCACCCAGGAGAGCGGCGCCACGGCGATGGGCCGGCTGCTCGAGGCACGGCCCGACATCGATGCGGTCTTCGCCGCGTCGGATCTCATGGCGGCCGGCGCCCTGGCCGTCCTCGCCGCCAACGGCCGCCGGGTCCCGGCCGACGTGTCGGTCGTCGGGTTCGACGACTCGCCGGTCGCGACGACGACCATGCCGCAGCTCAGCAGCGTCCGACAACCGATCGAAGCGATGGGTCACGAGGTGGCCCGCCTGCTTGTCGATGCCGTCGAGGGCTCCGATCTCGTGCCTCGGCGCGTGATCCTGGCCACCGAGCTGGTACGGCGCGCATCGAGCGCCGGGAGGCCGTCGCCCTGAGCCGGCCGGCGACCGGCGGTCGGCGGGCTCGTTGCCCGGCGGCCCGACACCCAGCCCCCAATGAGGTGGGAGATCGCGTGATCTCGACACGAGGAGGAGAAACAAGGATGCAACAGCCCCGATCCAGGCCCCGCGCGTTGGTGGTCCTTCTGGGCCTCATCGCCATCGTGGCATCCGCGTGCAGCGGCGCCACCACGTCCACCGCCCCGAGCACCGCAGCCACCGCCGCCCCGTCCGCGGCTGCCGCGACGGCGACCCCGCCGCCGGCCGTCACCCCGCCGCCGCTCGTCGCGGACGCCCCCGGCCCCAACGGTGGCGTGGTCATCAGCTGGTTCGTCGGCCTCGGCGCCGGAGCCCAGCCGCAGCAGCTCCAGGCAGAGGCCGCCTTCGTCGACTCGTTCAACGCGTCGCAGAAGGACGTCTACATCGCCCTCGAGATCCAGAACAACAACGTCGCCGCGCAGAAGCTCAAGACCCGCATCGCCGCCGGCGACGCGCCCGACATCATCGGTCCGGTCGGTGTCGAGGGCCTGAACCTGTTCCGCGACAACCTGCTCGACCTGGCGCCGCTCATCGCCAAGACCGGCTACAGCGTCCCCGGCGTCGATCCCAAGCTGGTCGACTTCTTCAAGCTCGGCGCAGGCGGCGCGACCATCGGCGTCCCGTACGCCGTCTACCCGTCGTACCTGTACTTCAACAAGGACCTGTTCGACGAGGCGGGTCTGCCCTATCCGCCGACCAAGGTCGGCGACCTGTACCAGGGCAAGCCGTGGGACATGGACGCGGTCCGCACCCTCGGCATGAAGCTGACCGTGGACAAGAACGGCAACGACGCCACGAGCGCGAGCTTCGATCCGACGAATGTCGTCCAGTGGGGCTTCGACATGCAGTATGCCGACAACAGCCCGCTGGCCGAGACATCGCTCTTCGGGGCGAGCTCGTTCCTGGCCGCCGACGGCAAGACCGCCCAGATCCCCGAGCAGGTCTCGACGGGTGAGAAGTGGTACAACGACGGCGTCTGGAAGGATCATTTCATCCCCAGCGCCGCCCAGATCAGCAGCGACCTGCTCGACAAGGGCAACGAGTTCGAGTCGGGCAACCTGGCGATGAACGAGTCGCACACGTGGTTCACGTGCTGCGTCTACCCGGCAGCGCCGGCGAAGCCGAAGATCAAGCAGTTCGGCTGGGCCGTCGCGCCGTCGTACAACGGCGTCACGACCGCCAAGCTCCACGCTGACACGTTCAGCCTGCTCAGCTCGACCAAGCACCCGGACGAGGCCTTCAAGGCCCTGACCGCGCTGGTCGCCTCGCCCGAGCTGCTGACCCTCTATGGTGCGATGCCGGCCAACCCGGCCCAGCAGGACACCTTCTTCAAGTCCATCGACGCCAACTTCCCCGGCGTCAAGCTCGATTGGACCATCCCGCAGGCCATGCTGGCCTTCCCGGACGTCCCCAACCATCAGTCGTGGGTCCCCAACTACGCCAAGTCCAAGGCCGCCTGGCAGGCCTTCCAGAACAAGTACCGGACCACGTCCGGTCTCGACATCGACGCCGAGCTGAACACGTTGAAGACGACCCTCCAGGGCATCTTCGACGAGCCGGCATCGTAGGCTAGGCTCCTCCATCCCAGGCTCCCTCGGGACCCCCCGACCCGAGGGAGCCGCCCTCCCCCAGGCAGCCCATCCGAGGCCATGACGCAGTCGACCGAGGTCCTCGCCTCTCCATCGCCCCGTGTCGGCCGAAGCCGATGGAGGATGTCACCCAGCACCCGTGAGGCGACCTGGGGCTACATCTTCATCGGTCCGTGGCTCATCGGGCTCGTCCTGTTCACGGCCGGACCGATGATCGCCTCGATGGTCCTGTCGTTCACCGACTTCGACCTGCTCCATCCGGACAGCTGGAAGTTCGTCGGCCTCGACAACTACATCCGGATGACGACCGACCCGAACGTCGCGACGTCGGTCAGGGTGACCTTCGAGTTCGCGGCCATCACCGTGCCGCTGACGATGCTCGCGAGCCTCGGCTTCGCGGTCCTCCTCAACAGCCAGCGGCTGTTCGGCCGGAACATCCTGCGGACGCTCGTGTACATGCCCATCCAGATCCCGCTGGTGGCGGGCACCCTGGTCTGGATCGGCTTCCTCAACCCGGGGACGGGCTGGATGAACGCGATCCTGGCCTTCTTCGGGATCCACCCGGGACCGGACTGGTTCAACAGCACGACCTGGATCTATCCCGCCCTGTCGCTCATCGGCCTGTGGGGCATCGGCAACTTCATGCTGATCAACATCGCCGGCCTCCAGTCGGTCCCGACCGAGATGTACGAGGCGGCCAAGATCGACGGCGCCGGGCCATGGACGCTCTTCCGCCGGATCACGATCCCGCTCATGTCGCCGGTCCTGCTCTACAACCTGGTCATCGCCCTGATCGTGACGTTCCAGTACTTCACCCAGGCGTACACGCTGACCAACGGTCGCGGCGACCCCGACAACGCCACCCTGTTCATCAACCTCGAGCTCTACCGGGAGGCGTTCGTCTTCAACAAGATGGGCTACGGCGCGGCCATCGCCTGGCTCCTGTTCGCGCTCGTCCTGGTCCTGACCGTCGTCCTGTTCTGGTTCGCCCGCAAGCGCGTGTACTACGCGGGGACCGATCGATGACGACCGTCGCCGAGACGCACGCCACGTCGTTCGCCGACCGCGGCCCGATCGCCCGGGCGTATCGACGCTACCTCGGCCGCGCGTCGCTGTTCATGTTCGCGATGATCCTCGTCAGCGCGTTCCTGCTGCCGTTGGCCTACATGGTCACGACCGCGTTCCAGCAGCCCGGCCAGGCCTCGACACCGGGCGCGCCGATCTATCCGGCGCAGCCGCAGACGGGGACCTACCAGGGCGAGGAGTACCCGATCTACGAGGTCCCGATCGACGGCGTGACACGGCAGCTGATGCTGGTCACCAAGGGCCGCGAGCAGAGCACCTTCGTCGATCCGAACGACCCGTCGGCCACGCCGATCGTGTGGGACGGCCACTGGCGAACGCTGACGCAGGCCTGGACGTTCGCCCCCGAGGTCGCGAACTTCACGACCGCCTGGTCGCAGCTCGACTTCCCGCGCCTCCTGTTCAACACCGCCGCGATCGCGGTCCTGAGCACCATCGGCGCGGTGTCATCCGGGGTCGTGGTCGCCTATGGCTTCGCCCGTTTCCGCTTTCCGTTCAAGAACATCCTGTTCATCGTCCTGATCGCCACGATCATCCTGCCGATCCAGGTGACGCTCCTGCCGCTGTACGTCATCTTCACCAAGATCGGCTGGAACGGGACATGGCTGCCGCTCATCGTGCCCGCGTTCTTCGCCAACGCCTACAACGTGTTCCTCTTGCGCCAGTACTTCATGTCGCTGCCACGCGACCTGGACGAGGCCGCGATGATCGACGGGGCCAGCCCGTTCCGGGTCCTGCGCTCGATCATCGTCCCGCTGTCGGTCCCGGCCATCGTGGCGGTCAGCCTGTTCCACTTCTTCTTCGCCTGGAACGACTTCTTCCTGCCGCTGCTGTATCTCGGCAACAAGCCGGAGCTCCAGCCGCTGTCGGTCGGCATCCAGCAGTACAACGCGCTGTACGCGACGCAGCCGACCCTCATCCAGGCGACCGCGCTGATGACGATGGCGGTCCCGGTGGCGGTCTTCTTCCTCGCCCAGCGAGCGTTCATGCGCGGCGTGGTGGTGACCGGGGTCGACAAATGACCCCCGAGGTCGGCGGCGACTGGCCCGACATCCCGTCCGTGGCCTGGCGCCGGGCGATGGGCCTCCCCTGCCCCGACGTCGGCCATCCCCGGGTCGACCTGCCGATGATCGACGACGGTCCGTGGGCCGGCATCCCGATCGGCGGGCTCGGGACCGGGAGCATCGGGCGGACCCATCGTGGCGACTTCGCGCGCTGGCACCTCGAGGTCGGACGGCATCGTTTCGCCCCGGTCGCGGCGGACGCGTTCTCGGTGTTCGTGGGGCGGCCGGGCGGCGGCACGGCGACGGTCCTGTCCACGCTGCGCCCGGACGTCCTGCCCGACTGGGGCTGGACGCTGCCCGAGGGCGGCGGCACTTACCACGCCCTCTTTCCACGGGCGTGGCAGGCATTCGAGCCGGGCGAGCTCGGCGTGCGGCTCGTCGGTGAACAGCTGAGCCCGGTCATCGCCGGCGACCTCGAGACGAGCGCCCTGCCGGTCGGCGCCTTCGAGTGGTGGGTCGAGAACCCCGGTCCCGAGCCGCTGACCGTCGGGATCATGCTCAGCTGGCAGGACCCGGCCGCGGACCCGGCTGCGCCCGCCCTGCCCGGCGCATGGCACGAGACCGTCACCACCTCTGAAGTCGACGGGGCGATCCTCCACGCCCCGCTCGGTGCGCCGTCGGGTCTACGCGGGACGTTCGCCGTGGCGGCGTCCCGCGCGCCCGGCGTGACCGTCACCACCCGCAGCCGGTTCGACGCCGGCGCCGACCGCGAGGTGTGGGCCGATTTCGCCGCGGACGGTCGGCTCGATCCATCGGACGACCGTCGCCCGAGCGCGGCCGGCGAGCCGCTCGGGGCAGCCGTCGCTGCGACCGTCGATCTCGCACCGGGCGAGCGACGGTCGCTTCGTTTCGCGGTCGCGTGGGACTTCCCGATGGTCGAGTTCGGCGGTGGCCGGCGCTGGTGGAAGCGCTACACCCGCACGTGGGGGCGGACCGGCGAGCGCGCGTTCGACCTGGCGAGCCATGCCCTTGCCCAGGCGCCCCGCTGGCGCGCCGCGATCGAGGCCTGGCAGCGGCCGATCCTCGAGTCGGTCGAGCGGCCGGACTGGTACAAGGCGGCCCTGTTCAACGAGCTGTACTTCCTGGTCGACGGCGGGAGCTTCTGGGAGGCCGGCGAGGTGGGCGGCCCCGATCCCGACCCGGCCGACCCGGGCCGTTTCGCGTTGCTCGAGTGTCCCGACTACCCGTACTACGACAGCGTCGATGTCGACTTCTACGCGTCCTTCGCCATCCTCCGGCTCTACCCCGAGCTCGAAGGCCGCGGCATCCGCGACCTGCTGGCGGCGATCGCCGTCGACGACCCGTCCATCGTCCGGATCGTCGCGTCCGGCGAGAACGCGGTGCGCAAGATCGGTGGGACCGTGCCCCACGACGTCGGCGGGCCGGACGATGACCCGTTCCATCGCCCGAACCGCTACGACTACCAGGACGTCAACGACTGGAAGGACCTCGGCCCGAAGTTCGTCCTGCAGGCCTGGCGCGATGCCGTCGCGGCCGGGTCGCGGGGCGACGCGCTGATCCGCGAGGTGTGGCCGACGGTCGAATCGCTGCTGGCGCACCTCGCCACCCGGGACCGCGACGGCGATGGTCTGCCCGAGCACGATGGGCTGCCCGACCAGACCTACGACACCTGGCCGATGCATGGTCCGTCGGCCTACGGCGGCTCGCTGTGGCTCGGTGCGCTCGCCGCCGCCGAGGCGATGGCCGGCCGGCTGGGCGACGACGAGGCGGGCCGGCGCTGGGCGGGCTGGTCCGAGCGCGGCCGGGCCGCCTTCGATCGGCGGCTGTGGCACGACGACCATTACGCCTATGACGACGGTGGTGGTGCGAGCTCGGACAGCATCATGGCCGACCAGCTGGCCGGCCAGTGGTATGCCGACGCGACCGGCCTCGGCGACGTTCTCCCGCCCGACCGCGTCGCGACCGCCCTGCGGACGATCCATCGGATGAACGTGTGCGGCTTCATGAGCGGCCGGATGGGCGCGGTCAACGGGGTGCGGCCGGACGGCACGGTCGACGAGACGAGCGAGCAGTCGGCCGAGGTGTGGGTCGGCACGACCTACGCGCTCGCGGCGTTCATGATCGGCCGCGGTCTCCTCGACGAAGGCTGGTCGACGGCCCGCGGCGCGGCCGCGGTCACCTACGAGCGCGGCCTGTGGTTCCGGACGCCGGAAGCGTACGACGCGAACGGGAACTTCAGGGCCAGCATGTACGTGCGGCCGCTGGCGATCTGGTCGATCGAGGAAGCGCTCGAGCGGCGCGCCCGCGAGGCGCGAGGCTGAGTCAGACCGCGGCCGTCTCGCCTTCCCGGATCCTGGCCACGAACCGTCCGATCCGGCGCAACGCCTCCTCGAGCCGTTCGAACGAGGTCGCGTAGCACATCCGCACGTGCCCGGCACCCGACGGCCCGAAGGCGCTGCCGGGCACGACCGCGACCCGCTCCTCGGTCAGCAGCCGCTCGGCGAAGGTCGCGTCGTCGAGCCCGGTCGAGTCGATCCTCGGGAACGCATAGAACGCGCCGAGCGGTTCGAACGTCTCGAGCCCGAGGGCGTTGAGCCCGTCGACCAGCAGCCGCCGACGCCGGTCGTACTCGGCCACCATGCGGGTCACGTCGGGCTCGCCCTCGAGCACGGCCGCGAGCGCCGCGTCCTGGGCCGTCGTCGGCGCCGACATGATCCCGTACTGGTGGACCTTGACGATCCCCTCGAGGATGCCCGCCGGCCCCGCCACGTAGCCGACCCGCCAGCCGGTCATGGCGTACGCCTTGGAGAAGCCACCCATCAGGATCGTCCGCTCGCGCATGCCGGGCAGCGCACTCATCGCCCGGTGGCGATACGAGCCGTATGCCAACCGGTCGTAGATCTCGTCGCTGTAGACGAGCAGATCGTGACGGACGGCGATGGCGGCGAGCGCGTCGGCGACCTCGTCGGGCAGGACGGCACCGGTCGGGTTGCACGGGTAGCCGAGGAAGAGCGCCTTGGTCCGCGGCGTGATGGCGGCCTCGACCGCGGCCGGGTCCAGCGCGAAGTCATCCTCGAACCGGGTCGCGACGTGACGGACGACGCCGCCCGCGAACACGATGGCGGGGACGTAGGCCACGTACGAGGGCTCGTGCAGGATGACCTCGTCACCGGGGTCGCACGTGGCGCGCAGCGCGAGGTCCACGGCCTCCGACGCGCCGACCGTGATCAGGATCTCGGTGGCGGGGTCGTAGCGGACGCCATACCGGTCCTCGAGATGGCGCGACAGGGCGCGCCGCAGCTCGAGCGTGCCCCAGTTGCTGGTGTAGTGCGTCCGGCCCTCACGCAGGCTCTCCACGCCGGCCTCGACGATGACCCGAGGCGTGTCGAAGTCCGGCTCGCCGACGCCCAGGCTGATGACGTCGTCCATGGTCGCGACGATGTCGAAGAAGCGCCGGATCCCGGACGGCGGGACTGCCCGGACGCGCTCCGCGAGCGCGCGGTCGGCGAGCGGAGGACGCGGGGACTGGGGGTCGGTGTCGGTCGCCATCGTCGGCAAGCCTACGACATCGGCCCCCACACGGGCCGCACGGCGGGTCCGGGATCAGATCCCGGCGACCACCACCTCCTTGGGGAGGGCGGCCTCGATGGCGCGTCCGTTGGACGCCGGACGCCGCGGCTCGGCCACGATCGGTGTCGGGACGGGCGGCGCCACGGCCGTCAGCACGGCACGCTCGCGCAGTCCGACCATCTGGCGCTGCATCATCACGAAGACGCCGAAACCGATGACGGGACCGACCACCTGGAACGTCGCCCCCGCGCCGCCGACGCGGATGCGGAAGCGTTCGATCAGCCGGGTGCGGCCGCCGTCGAGTGGCTCGAGGGCGAATGCCCAGCTGGCCGCGAAGTCCTTGGGGATCTGGCCGAGGATGGCACCGGACGCGACGAGACCCGCCGGGATATCGGCGCTCGGTTCGAAGCTCCCGGCGGCCTGGCTCTCGACCACCTGGGTGTCCGTGAACAGGACGAGCGCCCGGCCGGGCTCGATCGCCTTGACGACGAACCCGCCATCGGGCGAGACCGGCATCACGTCACCGACCTGCAGCTTCTGCCAGCCCGGGATGATCGTCCTGGCGCTCCCGCCCTGCATGTCCATCCGATCGTAGCTGTACCAGCCGGCGCGGCCGTAGCCCATCTGGACCAGCCACGGCCAGACGGCTTCCGGCGGCGCGTCGATGGTGATCCCGCGAGTGATGATGCCCTTCGGCGTGGGAACGAGATCGTCACCGGGAAGAGCCTTCGCCGCCTCGCCCGGGTCATATCCCCAGGTCCGCCACCAGCGGACGGTCCGACCGACGGCGATCCCGACCGAGGTCCCGATGACCGTGCCGGCGATCGCGATGCGCATTCGCATACGTCACCTCCTTCCGTCATGGTCGTCACTCCGCCTGGTGCCGCCTAGAGCCGAAGGGCATGAATCGTGCGGGGCCGACGCGCCGGTCGGCGGCCCACGGCCCAGGCAGACGATCAGGCGGGAACGTCAGCCGGCGGACGACCCGGCGGTGACCATCGACGCGGCACGGGCCGCCGGCGTCGGGGCGGCCGGGTCCGCGGCCTCGGCCAGGCCGGCTGGTTCGACCGTGCGCCAGGGCGCACCGGCGGTGATCGCCTCGTACCCGCGCGCCAGCCCCAGGAGGGGGGCCTCCGACCATGCCGCACCGATCAGCTGGAGCCCGACCGGCAGGCCGTCGGACAGTCCACACGGGATCGACAGGCCGGGCAGGCCGGCCATGTTCACGGGCAGCGTGCAGGCATCCGACAGGTACATCGAGACGGGATCCGTCAGTCGCTCACCGAAACGGAATGCGACCGTCGCCGACGTCGGCGCCACGAGGGCGTCGAAGCCCTGCGCCCAGAGCGCGTCGAAGTCGGCCTTGATCAGCGTGCGGACCTTCTGGGCCTTGAGGTAGTAGGCGTCGTAGTAGCCGGCCGACAACGCATACGTCCCGAGCATGATCCGGCGTTTGACCTCGGCGCCGAACCCCTGCCCGCGGGTGGCCAGGTAGTTCGCCAGCACGTCGCCGTCACCCAGCCGCGGGCCATAGCGGATCCCGTCGTACCGGGCCAGGTTGGCCGAGGCCTCGGCCGGCGCGACGATGTAGTAGGTGGCCAGCCCGTAGTCGGTGTGCGGAAGGCTGACCTCGTCGACGGTCGCACCGGCCGCCTCGAGCGCCCCGACCGCCTCACGGATCCGCGCCTCCACGCCGGCCTCCATGCCTGCCACGAAATACTCGCGCGGCAGGCCGAAGCGTTTGCCGCGGAGCGAGCCGGCCGCCTCGTCGTCGGAGGACGGCAGCGCCGTCAGGCTCGCCGGAACCGGTTCCGGGGACGAGGTGGAATCACGGTCGTCGCGGCCGGCGACCGCGTGCAACAGCGCGGCTGCGTCGCGCACGTCACGGGCGAACGGGCCGATCTGGTCGAGCGAGCTGGCGAACGCGACGATCCCGTAGCGGCTGACCCGCCCGTAGGTCGGCTTCATCCCGACGACCCCGCACAGCGCCGCGGGCTGGCGGATCGAGCCGCCGGTGTCCGTCCCGATCGCCAGCGGCGTGTGGAACGCGGCCACCGCCGCCGCGGAGCCACCGCTGCTGCCGCCCGGCACGCGATCGAGGGCCCAGGGATTGGCAGTGGGGCCGTACGCGGAGTGCTCGGTCGATGAGCCCATCGCGAACTCGTCCATGTTGGTCTTGCCGAGGATGACCGCCCCCGCCTCGCGCAGTCGCTCGGTGATGTGCGCGTCGTATGGCGACACATAGCCCTCGAGGATCCGCGATCCCGCGGTGCACTGCCCGCCGGCCAGCGAGACGAGGTCCTTGAGCGCGACCGGGATGCCCAGCAGCGGGCGGAGCCGATCGAGGGCGTGGGCCGGGTCCGACCTGGCCGCGGCCAGCCTCGCGTCTGCGGCGTCGGCCTCCGCCAGCGCCCGCTCGCGGTCGATGGTCAGCCAGGCGTTGAGGGCGTGGTTGTCGCGTTCGGCGGCGGCGAGGTGCACCTCCGTCAGCTCGCGCGACGAGACCTCGCCGCTCCGGAGGAGTGCCGCCATCTCGTGGGCGTGCAGGCGCGTCAGGTCCGTCATCGGTCGATCAGCGCTCGTCGAGGATGGCCGGGACGACGATGAAGTCCCCGTCGCGGGCGGGCGCGTTGGCGAGCACCGCTTCGACCGGCAGCGACGGCCGCACGACATCCTCGCGCAGGATGTTCTCGAGCTCGATGGTCTGCGCGGTCGGCGCGATGTCGTCGGTCGGCAGCTCGGCCAGGATCGCGTACTGGTCGAGGATGTGGTTCAGCTCGACCTCGAGCCGGCCCAGCTCCGCATCCGTGAGCCCCAGCCGGGCGAGATGGGCGACGTGCTCGACGTCCGCACGGGACAGGGTGGCCATGGGCCCGATGATAGCCGACGTGTCGGCTACGATCGGGCGGTGACGAGTCCTCGCATCCGACCCATGACGGCCGCCGACATCGACCGGATCGTGGCCGCCTTCCTGGACGACGGGTGGGGCGATCGGCGGACCAATCTCGAGATCGCCGTGGCCCGTCCCCAGATGTACCCGGTGGTGGCCGATGTCGACGGCGTGGTCGTCGGCACGAGCCTGGTGGCCGTCCACGGCGCGACTGGCTGGATCGGCACGGTCTGGGTGGATCCGGCGTGGCGAAGGCGCGGCCTCGGGCGCGCCCTGACGCAGGCCACGCTCGACGCCGGCGACGTGGCCGGAGCACGCTCGTTCCTGCTGGTGGCGACCGACGAGGGCCGCCCGCTCTACGAGCGGCTCGGGTTCGAGGTCCAGACCTGGTACCAGATGTTCGAGGCGCCCGGGCTCGGCGACACCGCCCCGGATCCGCGGGTCCGGCCGTTCGCGCCCCCGGACCTGGCCGCGATCATCGAGCTCGATCGCGCCGTCACCGGCGAGGACCGCGCCCACCTCCACCGCTCGTTCGCGACCCCCGAGACCGCCCGCGTCCTCGTCCACGACGATCGATCCCTCGGTGGGTTCGTCGTGCGCGCGCCGTGGGGCGGCGGCGCGACGATCGCGCCCGACGGGGATGACGCCGAGGCCCTGCTCCGCGCCCGACGCATCGCGTCCGGCCCGGACAAGGTCGTGCGGGCCGGGCTGCTCGACGAGAACGAGGCCGGGCGCGAGCGGCTGCTGGGCGGCGGCTGGACGGTGAGCTGGCGAGCCCCGCGCCTCGTGCACGGCGATCCGCCACCGTGGCAGCCGACGGCGATCTGGGGGCAGTTCAACCTCGCCCTGGGCTGAGTGGTGCGCCGGAGCGATGGTCCATCCGGTGCGGTCCGACGCGACGAAGGGGTGATGGCGCGCCGGGCCATCCTCGCGGCATCCTCGCGAGACCGTCATCCATCACGCAGCTTCGGAGCCCCCTCTCGACGATGTGGTCCACCATCGACCGTGCACGACGCCGCCTCGACCGGTCCGCGGCCGGTCCAGCCGCGGCAGCACCTGACAGCCCCCTCGAGCCCGCGTCCGACGATGCCCCATCTCCGGCGCCACCCACGCTCGAGGACGTCGTGCTCGTGTTGGGACCGGCCGAGATCGACCGGCTCCGGATGGCCCTCCAACGGGAGCTCGCTGACGGCGTCGAGCGGCCCGATACCCCGGCCCGGCTCGAGCACGCATTGGCGCTCCTGCTGGCCGGTCGGGGCGCCCCTGGCCGGGCCCGCGTCCTGCGCCGGCCCGCCGGGGTCTCGACCCCGGAGTCCTGGGAGATCCAGCTCGAGGGCGTCGAGCATGCCACCGGCGCCACGGTCCGCGAGGCCGGCCGCTGTGGACGGTTCAGCGCATGATCGGCACAGTCT
>DASYSM010000104.1:0-17116 GCA_036003325.1 Candidatus Limnocylindrales bacterium | reverse complement strand
GCCACCGGCAAGCGCTGGCTGGTCAAGCCACTGGCGATCGGCGGCGTCGCGGTCGGTGCCGATGGCGTGATGGTCGAGGTCCACCCGAACCCCGACGAGGCCCTGTCCGACGCAGAGCAGCAGCTCGACCTCGACATGTTCCGCGACCTGATGGCCGCCATCGTCCCGGTCCACGAGCATGTCCGTGGCCTCTACGCGATCGGCGCCTGACCGCTCGATGACCGCCGACCCGACGACCGTGCCTGGACCAGCCGTCGCCCGCGTCCGCGGCAGTGCCCGCCTGCGCGGGGAGCTGCAGCTGCCCGGCGACAAGTCGGTCAGCCACCGGGCGTTGATGCTCGCCGCCCTGGCCGTCGGTGACAGCCGGATCGAGGGGGCCGGCGACGGAGCCGACGTCCGCTCGACCGCGGGGATCCTGGCCGCACTCGGAGCGACGCTGATCCGTACGCCCGGCGCGGGTCGCGGGGTGGACTACGCCGTCACGTCGCCGGGTGCGGACGGGCTGCGTGCGCCGGCCGGGATCCTCGACTGCGGGAACTCCGGGACGAGCCTCCGGTTGATGACCGGCCTGCTGGCCGGGCTGCCGATGACGTGCACGCTCGACGGCGACACCTCGTTGCGTGGCCGTCCGGTCGCTCGTATCATCGAACCGCTGCGCTCGATGGGCGCCGAGCTTCACGCCCGACGGAACGATTCCCTTCCACCACTGACCGTGGTCGGTCATACCCCGCTCCGGGCGGTCGACGTCACGACGTCCGTGCCGAGCGCTCAGGTGAAGTCGGCGATCCTGCTGGCGGGGCTGCGCGCCGATGGGGCGACGACGGTTCGCGAGGCGGTCGCGACGCGCGACCACACCGAACGGATGCTGCGGGCCCGGGGCGTGCCGGTCGGGCGGACGGACGCGCCGGACGGGTCGGTCGCCTGGACGGTCCAGGGAGGGTTGGCGGTGCAGACGATGAACGAACGGGTCCCGGGGGATGTCTCGGCGGCTGCGTTCTGGCTGGTCGCGGGCGCCATCCACCCTGACGCCGAGCTGCGCCTGACCGGGGTCGGGACGAATCCGACCCGACGAGCCGTCATCGACATCCTGCGATCGATGGGTGCCGACATCGAGGAACACGCGACCGGGCACGGCGTGGCGGCCGACGACGGCGTCGGGGAGCCGACGGCCGACCTCGTCGTCCGCTCGTCCCGCCTCCGCGCCGTCGAGCTGGGTCCGGCCGACGTGGCCGCCGCGATCGACGAGATCCCTGTCCTCTGTCTGGCCGCGACGCAGGCCGCCGGCACCACCGTGATCCGCGGCGCGGGCGAGCTGCGCCACAAGGAATCCGACCGGATCGACGGCGTCGCCGCGGGCCTGCGCGCCCTCGGGGCACGGGTCGACGTCGACGGCGACGACCTGCGCATCGAGGGCGGCGCGATCCTCCACGGCGCCGAGACCGACAGCCTCGACGACCATCGCCTGGCGATGACCTTCGCCATCGCCGGACTCGTCGCGAGCGACAGCACCACCATCGGGCGGCCGGGCTCGGCCGCGATCTCCTATCCCGGCTTCTTCGACGATGTCGAAAGGGTTCGAGCATGACCAAGCGCGTAGTCCTCATCGGCCACCCCGTCGCCCACTCGCTGTCGGGCGCGATGCAGCAGGCCGCCTTCGACTCGCTCGGGATCGACGCGACGTACGAGCTGTGGGACAAGACGTCGCTCGAGCTCACCGACGCGGTCGCGGAGCTGCGCGGCGACGACTTCCTCGGGGCGAACGTGACCATCCCCCACAAGGAGCGGGTGGTGCCGATGGTCGATCGCCAGACCGACGACGCCCATCTCACCGGCGCGGTCAACACGCTCACCCGCGAGGGCCGGCGGCTGATCGGCCACAACACGGACGTGCCGGGCTTCAAGGTCGCCCTCGACCGCCTCGTCGGCAAGCAGAAGATGCCGCGCCAGGCGGTCGTGCTCGGCGCCGGCGGGGGCGCGCGGGCCGTCGTCTACGGGCTCATCACCGAGGGGTTCCAGCGGATCATCGTGTTCAACCGCCACCTCCATCGGGCCGAAGGGCTGGTCAAGCATTTCGGCCGGAGCGCGGCGCACATGGAGCTGCGGGCGATGCCCTGGCACGACTCGATCATCGAGTCGGAGCTGGCCAAGACCCGCGTCCTGGTCAACGCGACCTCGATCGGCCTGACCGACGATTCCAGCCCGATCCCCGCGGAAGCGCTCCATGGCGACCTGCTGGTGCTCGACCTCATCTACGCCCGGACCCGGTTGCTGCGTGACGCGGCCGCGGCGGGGGCGACCGTCGCCGACGGCGAGCTGATGCTCCTCCACCAGGGAGCCGCGGCATTCACGCTGTGGACCGGCCAGCCCGCGCCGCTCGAGCTGATGCAGGCCAAGCTGGCCGAGGCGCGTGCCGGCGGGCTGCGTTCGGCGGAGGGCGAGCCGACCGGCGACGCCGCCACCGACGTGCCCGCCGCGACCGCGGCCGACTGACCGGCCGATCGGCGGAGGCGACGGCGCGACGATGGCTGGCTTCCGTTTCCTGACCGCGGGCGAATCCCACGGTCAGGCGCTCGGCGTGACCATCGAGGGGGTGCCCGCCGGTCTTGCCCTGACCGCCGATGGACTGGCCGTCGACCTCGCGCGACGGCAGCGCGGATACGGCCGCGGCGCTCGCCAGGCCATCGAGCAGGACCGGGCCGAGATCCTGTCCGGTGTCCGCCATGGCGTGACCCTCGGCTCGCCGATCCTGTTGCTCGTGCGCAATCGCGACTGGGAGAACTGGACGCAGGTGATGGCGGTCGAGCCGCTCGACGCCGAGGCGGCGGCAGCCCTCGGAGCGGCGGCCGCGGAAGGGAACAAGCGAGCGACCCCGGTCACCCGCGTGCGCCCGGGGCATGCCGACCTGGCGGGCGCCCTCAAGTACGGCTTCAACGACGTCCGCGACGTCCTCGAGCGCGCCTCGGCGCGTGAGACCGCCGCGCGGGTGGCCGCCGGCGGGGTGGCCCGCGCCTTCCTGCGCGAGCTCGGCATCGAGGCCTGGTCGTTCACGGCCGAGGTCGGCGGGGTCGCGGTCGACCCGGGAAACTGCACCCGCTCGCGTGAAGAGGCCGACGACTCGCCGTTGCGCTGCCCGGACCCCGACGCAGAGGTCGCGATGATCGCCCGCATCGACGAGGCCCGGTCGGCCGGCGACACGGTCGGGGGCGTATTCGAGGTGGTCGTCCATGGCCTGCCGGTCGGGCTCGGGTCGTACGTCCACTGGGACCGCCGGCTGGACGCCGCGCTGGCGGCCGCGGTGATGAGCATCAACATCGTCAAGGGCGTGGAGTTCGGGCTCGGCTTCGAGCAGACGCGCCGGTTCGGATCGGGTGTCCACGACGTCATCGAGGGGCGCGACGGCTCCGGGCACTGGGTCCACCGGACGAACAATGCGGGCGGGCTGACCGGCGGCGTCACCAACGGCGAGCCGCTCGTGGTCCGCGGCGCGGTCAAGCCGATCTCCACGCTTGCACGGCCATTGCCGTCAGCCGACCTGATCACCGGCGAGGCCGTCGACAAGGCCCACTACGAGCGGAGCGACATCAGCGTCGTCCCGGCAGCCGGGGTCGTGGCCGAGGCGATGGTCCTGCTGACGCTGGCGACAGCGGTCCTCGACAAGTTCGGCGGTGACACCGTCGACGACGTGCGCGCCGCAGCCGACCACTACCGGGCCCGGATCGCGACGGCGCCCGACGCGCCGGTCGCCGGTGGACGCCGTCCCGCCGCCGCGAAGCCGACGACGCCGACGCACGGCCTGACCGGCACCGACGAAGCCGGCTCCGGCGGGGACGACTGAGGCCGTCCGGTGGACATCGTGCTGGTCGGACTGCCTGGCAGCGGCAAGAGCGTCGTCGGGCGCCGGCTCGCCAAGAACCACGGCGCGACCTTCATCGACCTCGACGAACGGATCGAAGCGGCCGCCGGACGGTCGATCCCGGAGGTCTTCGCCGACGACGGCGAGACCGTCTTCCGGGGGCTCGAGCGGGCCGCCATCGCGGACCTCGGCCCTGCCGACGCCGCGGCCGACGTGCGCCGCGTGATCGCGACCGGTGGCGGGGCCGTGGTCGACCCGCGCAATCGCTGGGCACTGTATCGGGACAGGACAGCGGTCTGGCTCGACGGTCGACCCGAGGTCCTCGCCCAGCGCCTGCGTCGCTCGCCGCACGTCCGACCGCTCGTGACCGGACGCGACCCCATCGGCACGCTCCGGGACCTCAGCGCACGGCGGCAGCGCTTCTACGCCGCGGCGCCCGTCGGCCAATTCGGCGTCGGCGAGGTGCAGGGCGTCGTCGACGCCGTCGAGCAACAGCTCGCGACCCGTGGGGCGGCGCCGTCACGCGGCACCGTGCTGGTCCGCGCCGAGACGCCGATCGGGCGGATCGTGCTGGGTGCGGGCGTCGCCGCGGAGGCCGTCGCCGGCGAGCTCGATCACGTCCACGCACGCCGGGCGATCATCGTCAGCGAGCCGGGCGCCTGGGGTGCGGTCGGGGAGCGGCTGGCATCCGAGCTGACCGCCGGCGGCCGCGAGGTCGTCCATGTCCTCCTGCCACAGGGGGAGGACGCCAAGCGCCTGGCCGTGGTGGAGGCCGCGGCCCGCGAGCTGGCGACGCTGCGGGTCGAGCGCTCGGAAGTGCTGGTGGCGGTGGGCGGCGGCGCTCTGGGGGACACGGCCGGCTTCCTGGCCGCGGTCTACCTGCGCGGGATCGGCTTCATCGCGGTCCCGACGACGCTCGTCGCCCAGATCGATTCGTCGATCGGCGGCAAGACCGGGGTGGACCTGCCCGAGGGCAAGAACCTGGTGGGCGCGTTCCACCAGCCGACCGCGATCGTGATCGACATCGACCTGCTGCGGACGCTGCCCGAACGGCAGCTCCGCGCCGCCCTGGGCGAGGCGGTGAAGATGGCGGCCCTCGGCGACGAGCGCCTGTTCGAGCTGCTCGAGAGCGATGGCGAGGCGATCGCGCGGGGCGACCCCGACGTGTTCGCGTCCGGAGCGGTCGCCGAGCTGGTCGAACGCGCCGGCTGGGCGAAGGTCGAGGTGGTCGTCGCCGACGAACGCGAGCGGAACCCGGGCGGCGGCCGGATCACCCTCAATCTCGGCCACTCGGTCGGGCACGCGATCGAGGCGGCGGCCGGCTACGGCGGTCTGCTCCACGGCGAGGCGGTCGCCTACGGGCTCCGCGCCGCACTCCGGATCGGGCTCGAGGTCGGTGTGACGCCGCCGGACCGCGCCGAGCGGATCGGTCGGCTGCTCGACCGGCTGGCGCTGGCGATCGAGCCACTCCCCTACCCGCTGGCCGACGTCCTCGGCCATCTCGCAACCGACAAGAAGCACGCCGCGGGCCGGCTCCGCCTCGTCCTGCCCACGGCCGACGGCGTCATCGTCCGCGACGACATCGAGCCGGCGGTCGTCGAGCGGGCGACCGCGAGCATCCTGGCCGGCGCCGCGGGGCGTGCCACGAGCGGAGCGCCGCGATGACCGCCGTCCTCGTCCTCGAGGGTCCGAACCTCGACCTCGTCGGGACGCGCGAACCGGAGATCTACGGGCGCCAGACGCTCGACGAGATCCACGCGGACCTCGCCAGCCGGGCCGCCGACCTCGACCTGGCCATCGACTTCTTCCAGTCGAACCACGAGGGCGCCCTGATCGACCGGCTCCATCGCCGCGACTTCGACGTCTCGATCGTCAACGCCGGTGGCTTGACCCACACCAGTGTGGCCCTGCGCGACGCGCTGCTCGCGATCGATCGGCCGTTCATCGAGGTCCACCTGTCCGATCCCGCCACGCGCGAGGCATTCCGCCAGGTCAACTTCCTGCACGACATCGCGCTCGAGTCGATCGTCGGCCAGGGTGCGCGTGGCTATCACCTCGCGCTCGAGTCGATCGCCCGACGGTACGGCGGTGGCGATGGCTGACCCGACCGATCGGCCCGCCGGGGCACGCCGGACCGCCAGGGCAGCCGAGACACCCGAGTTGCGCCGGCTCCGCCACCGCATCGACGCGCTCGACCGGCGCATCGTGGGGTTGCTCAACGAGCGTGCGGAGCTGGCCCGCGAGGCAGGTCGAGCGAAGGCCGCCGGCGGACGCCGCGCCATCCGTGATGCCGAACGCGAGCGCGAGGTCCTGCTCCGCGTGACGATGGCCAACACGGGCCCTCTGGCGCAGGCCGACCTGCTCGCGCTCTACCGCCGGCTGATGGCGGCGACGCGGGCGCTCGAGGCGAGCGATCGAGCGCGAGCGAGGCGTCCGGGAGGGCCCGGCGACGTCGACTGACGCCGCCGCACGGCCCGCCGGCCGGACGCGGTTCGCCCCGGCGCCGACGGGCTACCTCCACCTCGGCCACGTCGCCGATGCGATCTGGGTGTGGAGCCAGGCGGCCGCGACAGACCGCCGCGTCCTGCTTCGGATCGAGGACCACGACCGGACCCGATGCCGCCCCGAGTTCGACGCCGCGCTGCTCGAGGATCTGGCCTGGCTCGGCTTCGTCGCCGACGACGGACCGGTCCGCCAATCCGACGATCCGGCGCCGTATCTCGAGGCCCTCGCGGGACTCCGCCGCGACGGCGTCGTGTACGGCTGTGACTGCACGCGTTCCACCTTCGCGGCATGGCTGGCCGAGCATGGCCGGGCGTGGCACGGGGCGGGCTGTCCCGGCTCGTGCCGGGCGCGCGACCTCGGCGGCCCGGTCCTGCGTGTCCGGATCGGCGGCGGTTCGGAATCCTGGATGGACGTCATCGTCGGGCCATGCACGGGCGAGGTCGCCAGCGGCGGTGATCCAGCCATCCGGGACCGCGACGGGAACTGGACCTACCTGTTCGCGGTCGTCGTGGACGACCGTCGTCAGCGGATCGACCTGGTCGTCCGCGGGCGCGATCTGCTGGCCGCGACGCCGGACCAGATCCGTCTCGGTCGTCTGCTCGGGCGCGAGCGGCCGGCCACCTTCGGGCACCACCCGCTGGTCCGCCGGCCGGACGGCTCGAAGCTGTCGAAGGCGGCCGGCGACACCGGCGTCCGTGAGCTCCGGGCGGCCGGTCACACGCCCGACGAGGTCGTGGCCATGGCTGCCGCGGCGATCGGCTTCACGGGCGATCCGACGATCGGCCGACACGGACGTGAACGCGAGGACGTCGGGACGCCCCATATGAGGTAGACGGCCGATGGTCGGCCGGCCCGGAGGGTCGATGGACGAAGAGCTGGTACGACGGGCGGCCCGCGGCGACGCCGAGGCGTTCGACGCGCTCGCCCGCGACCGGATCGATCGGCTCTTCGCGATCGCCGTCCGCATCCTGCGGGACCATCACGACGCGGAGGACGCGGTGCAACAGGCGCTCTGGACGGCATGGTGTGACCTGCCGGGCCTGCGCGATCCGGCCAGGATCGACGCCTGGCTGTACCGACTCGTGGTCCGGGCGAGCTATCGGACCGGCCGGTCCCGCCGGCGCCGCGCATCGGTCGTCCGGATCCTCCCGGACATGGAGGAGCTGCCCGGGCTCATCGATGCCGACGAGATCACCGATCGCGACGCCCTCGAGCGGGCGTTCACGGCCTTGAGCACCGAGCATCGCGCCGTGGTCGTCCTCCACCACTACCTGGGGCTCGGCCTCGACGAGATCGCCGCGATCGTCGGCGTCCCGGCGGGGACCGCGCGCTCGCGGCTGCATTACGCCCTGCAGAAGCTGCGGGCCGCGCTCGAGGCGAGCGAGCCCGCGGCGCCGGCCCTCGCGGAGTCGGGTCGATGACCGGCCACGAGCCGCTCGACGATGCGGTCCGCGCGTGGGTGCGGTCCGGACCGGAGGCGGCGTCGGCCGAGTTCGTCGAGCGCACGCTGCGGCCGATCCCGCGGATGCGCCAGCGCCGGGCGTGGCGGATCGCGATGGACCGCGTGGCCGACCCGACGACCCGGCTGGCCGGGATGGCGGCGGTCGTCGCGATCGTCGTCGCAGCGGGTGTCCTCCTGGTGGGGATCACGGGGCTCGGCGGCGTCGGCCCTGGTTCCGGGCCGTCGTCGGGCCCGGCGCGGCCATCGTTCCGCCTGGACGTCGGCGGCGGCACGGGGGCCGGGACCTATCGCTCGGACCCGACCCCGAACCTCTCGATGTGCACGCACAACGGCGATGGTTCGTGGCGATTCCTGTACGTCGGCGGACAGCCGGCGGTGAACCTCGACATGCTCGTGGGCTCGGGCGCGAGCACGACCGGGTCAGCGGATGTCGCTGTCGAGGTCGACTACGGACCGGGCTACGTCCGGTTCGATCCGGCCGACCTTCGTGGCGGCGATCCGGCCGGACGCAGCACCGCCACGGTCACCGTCAGCCATGCCGACGGGCTCACGACCTTCGTCGTCGCGGCGATGACGCCCGATACCTCGACCGGCGCGGACGCGGAGCGGATCCGCGTCGACCTCACGGTGACCTGTCCGACATGAGGGTGGCGCCGTCGCGCGCCTCGTCTCTCGGCCACAGCAGGGAAGGAGCGACACCATGCCTCGGTCCAGCGCGCTCATCGGCGTCCTCGCGATCGTGGTCGCAGCCTGTGGAGGCGCGACGGCGGCCGGCTCGAGCCCGGTCGCGTCCTTCGGCGACCGTCCGACCGTGGATCTCACCATCGAAGGCGGTGGAGCAGCCGGCACGTGGCCGGCCGACCCGAAGGCGCCCCTCGCCGTGTGCCAGCACCTCAGCGATGGCGCGTGGCGCGTCCAGTACTCCGCCGGCGGCCCGACCGTCGACCTGTTCGTCGGGGCCCACGCCGGTGAGCCCGGACATGCCAACGAGTTCGCCCTCGAGATCGACGCACACGGCGGCTATCTCCACATGGACGAGGCGGGGTTCCGGATGCACGATCCGGTCGGACGCAACCACATGGCGGTCGCCATCCGGTCCGCGACCGCCGGGACCACGCTGGCGGTCAGCGGGACGATGCCCTACCACTCGGGCTACAGCGATTACGGCCAGGCCAGGATCACGCTCACCGCGGCCTGCCCGGCCTGACGCGCCGATCGTGGGCGTCCCTGGGCGAGGTCAGAGTGGGCCCCACGTCCGCGCCGGGGACGGTGGGTCGTCTCAGCTCCGCGTGGCCAGGAGCAGGAAGACCGGGTAGCGGCGGCCGTCGTCCTCGATGGTCGTCGCCGTCCGGAACTCGACGTCGGTGAAGCCGGCGGCCCGGGCGAGGCCGCCGAGATGGTCGCGATCGAAGCCGAGGTGATGGATCCCCTCGGCCTCGGCGGAGTGGAACGTGCCATCCTCGGTGTCGAGATCGGCAAGCGCCAGTCGCCCGCCCGGCCGCAGGAGCCCGGCGATGGCCGCCAGCGCCGCTGCCGTGTCCTCGAGATGGTGCAGCACCAGCAGCGACACGACCAGGTCGAAGGGGTCGCCGGGTATCGGGTCCGCCAGCAGGTCGAACCGGACCGCCCGGACATTGGCCGGGCCGCCTGCGGACAGCTTCTCGTTGGCGACCTCGAGCATCCCGGTCGACGGCTCGGCGAGCACGACCTCGCCGACGTGTGGCGCGAGGGCCATCCCGAGCAGCCCGGTGCCGGCACCGAGGTCGATGGCGCGGGTGTTCGGGGACAGCCGCACGGCGTCGCCGATCGCCGCAGCGACGGCCTCGGCGCGGGCCTGCCGCTCCGGCGTGTCCCAGTCGCGTGCCCGCTCGTCGAACGTGCTCATCGCCGTGCCCCTCCCGTCTGTCTGGTCGCCGCCCTGAGGTCGCCCACCAGCCGGGCCAGCCGGGCCACGTCCCGACCGTCGGGACCGAGCGCGTCGACGAGCGCCGAGGCGACGATGACGCCGTCGGCGCCGGCCTTGGCGATGGCCCGGACGTGGGCCGGCGCGCTGACGCCGAAACCGACGGCGACGGGCACCGGCGAGACGGCTGTCACCTCGCGGACCAGTCGTCCGACCGTCGCCGGCAGCGCGGATCGGGCCCCGGTGACCCCGACGAGCGAGACGCAGTAGAGGAATCCACCGCTCCGGGCCGCCACCGCCGCACGGCGGGCGGGCGGTGTTGTCGGGGCGACCAGGTAGACGACGGCCAACCCGGCGGCCCGCGCTACGCCCTCGAACGATGCACCCTCGTCGGGCGTCAGGTCGGCGACGATCAGGCCGGCCGCGCCCGCGCCGGCCAGCCGTCGCGCCACGGCCTCGCCGTCCCCGCCGCCGATGACCTGGTTGGCGTAGCCCATCGGCACCAGCGGCAGGTCCGGCCGCGCGGCGCCGATGCGCTCGATCAGGCGCAATGAGCGCTCGAGCGTGGCTCCGGCGGCGAGCGCGACACCCGACGCACGCTGGAGCGTGGCGCCATCGGCCAGCGGATCCGAGTACGGCAGGCCGACCTCGAGCAGGTCAGCGCCGGCGTCCGCCGTGGCAAGGGCGATCTCGAAGCTGGCGTCGGCGTCGGGGTAGCCGGCGACGACGTACGGGATCAGCGCGGTCCGACCGTCGGCGCGCGTCCGGGCGAAGGCGGCGGCGATCCGGCGCGCGCCGGCGGTCCCGTTCGTCCCGGCGGTCTCGGCCGGACGCGCGTCGCGCGCGACGACGGCGCCAGTCACCGTGCGCCCTCCCACGGCTGGACATCGGCGAATCGCTCGAGCGCGGCGAGGTCCTTGTCGCCACGCCCGGAGAAGCCGACCAGCACCACGACATCGTCGGGCCACGATCCGCCCACCCCGCCGACCCCAGCCAGCAGCCGCGGCAGCGCCGCGACCGCATGGGCCGTCTCGAGGGCCGGCAGGATGCCCTCGGTCCGGGTCGTTGTCTTCATCGCGGCGACGGCCTCGCGGTCGGTCGCAGCGGCGACCTCGATCCGACCCCCCTCCGCGAGCGCGGCGAGCTGCGGCCCGATCCCCGGATAGTCGAGCCCGGCCGACGCGGAGTGTGCCTCGGTCACCTGGCCGTCGACGTCCTGGAGCATCAGCGAGCGCGAGCCGTGGAGGATGCCGGGCGTGCCGCCCAGGATCGCGGCAGCGTGCCGCCCGGTCTCGATGCCGTCACCGGCCGCCTCGACGACCGCCAGCCGGACCGATGGCTCGCCGATGAACCGGGCCAGCAGCCCGATGGCGTTCGACCCGCCGCCGACACAGGCGAGGGCGAGATCCGGCAGCCGCCCCTCGACCGCGAACAGCTGCGCCGCCGCCTCGTCGCCGATCCGGCGCTGGAGGTCACGGACGATGGTCGGGTACGGATGGGGACCCATCGCGGAGCCGAGGACGTAGTGCGTCGTCTCGACGTTGGTGACCCAGTCGCGCATCGCCTCGTTGACCGCGTCCTTGAGCGTCGCCGTGCCCGACGTCACCGACCGGACCTCGGCGCCCAGGGCGCGCATCCGGAGCACGTTCGGCCCCTGCCGCTCGATGTCCTCGGCGCCCATGTAAACGACGCACGGCAGGTTGAGCAGCGCGCAGGCGGTGGCGGTCGCGACCCCATGCTGACCGGCACCCGTCTCGGCGATGACACGGGTCTTGCCGAGCCGGCGGGTGAGCAGCGCCTGGCCCAGGGCGTTGTTGATCTTGTGGGCGCCGGTGTGGGCGAGGTCCTCGCGCTTCAGATAGAGGCGCAGCCCCGGGATGCGTGGCGCCTTCGGTCCGGAGCCGGCGAGCCGGGTCGCCTCGTCCCGGACCGCTTCGGCCAGGCGGTCGGCACGGTACAGCGCGGTCGGCCGGCCGGCGAACGACCCGAGCAGCTCGCGCAGCTCCGCCCAGAAGATCGGGTCCTGGCGGAGCGCGTCGTAGGCGTCCTCGAGCTGCTCGAGGGCCGCCATCAGCGTCTCGGGGACGTAGCGGCCGCCGAAATCACGCTCCATCCCCCACCTGCCCGCCGCGTCCGCCTCGAGCAGGCCGGCATGGACGGGTGTCGGCCCGAAGGCGATGTTCGGCCGGTCGTCACGGGCAGCCCGGGCTCGCTTGACGAACAGGGCGACCCGGAGCGGATCCTTGGTCGGCCGGACGCCGGGGACGCGCGGCGCCTCGACCCCCGAGGCGACGTCGACCGCGGTGGCCGGCACGGACCGGAGCGCCGAGGCCACGTTGGCCGGCGCGAGCCCGCCGGCGAGCACGATCGGCAGCTCGCGCGCGACGGTGGCGGCGAGCCGCTCGGAGGCGCGCATCCCGGTGCCGCCCGGGTGTGGCCCGCCGGCCGCATCGAGCATGATCCGGTCGACCCCGGCTGCCAGGTACGCCCGACCACGCGAGACGAGGTCGGCGACGGCTGCGGCGAGGTCCGTGGGGTCGGTCGGCGGGACATGCAGCACCTTCCAGGTCCGCCGGCCCACCGCGCCGGCGGCGGCGATCGACTCGCTTCCGGCCAGCTGCACCACGTCCGGGTCGAGCGCCCTGATGATCGCGTCGAGGCGCTCCGGCGGGGCGTCCGCGGTGATCGCCACGATCTCCGGCCGGCGGTCCGCAAGAGTGGCTGCGCGGCTGAGCCGCGCCAGCTCGGCGGCCTCGTCGAGGGTCAGCTCGCGGGGCGTGCCCGGGACGATGTTGAGCCCGATGGCATCGGCCCCGGCGGCGACTGCGGCCAGGACACCCGCGCTGTCGGTGACGCCGCAGATCTTGACGAACGGCCGGCGCGCGACGTTGGCCGGGTCGGCCGGGGCCGCGCCGGCGGCCACGAATGCCCGAGCCGCGGCGGCAGGATCCGCCGAGCGGACCAGCGCCTCGCCGACGAGCGCGCCATCGAACCCCAGCGCCCTCCAGCGTGCGACCGTCGCCGGCTGGCGGACGCCCGATTCGGCGATGACGAGCCGATCGTCGGGGACGAGCTCGCGCAGCCGCGCGGCGCGCTCGACATCGACCTCGAGCGTCCGCAGGTCCCGGTTGTTGAGCCCGATGATCCGGGCCCCCGACGCCAGCGCGGCATCGAGCTCGCGTGCGTCGTGGACCTCGACCAGCGGTTCGAGCCCCAGCTCCAGCGCCCGCTCGACGAGGCGCGCGAGTCGCCTCGCCGGATGGAGGACCGCCAGCAGCAGCACGAGGTCCGCACCGGCGGCGCGCAGCATCGGCAGCTGGATGTCCTCGACGACGAAGTCCTTGGCCAGCACCGGGATGGCCACCGCGGCGCGGACCGCGCGCAGGTCGTCGACCGATCCACCGAACCAGTGCGGCTCGCACAGGACCGAGATGGCCGCCGCGCCGCCGGCCTCATAGGCGCGGGCGCGGGCGACGATGTCCTCGCCCTCGACGGCGATCCGGCCGGCCGACGGCGAGGCGCGCTTGATCTCGGCGATGAGATGCAGCCCGGGGGTCGCGAGACGATCGACGATCGGGCGCGCCGGACTCGTCGCCGGCGTGGCCGCGGTCGCGCCCGAGTGGTCCGCCGCGGCGACCTCGGCGAGGATGTCGGCCCGCCGCCGGTCGGCGATGTCGGCGAGGACGTTGCGTCGGGTGGCAGCGGCGCGGCGCGTGGCGACAGTCATGCGGGCGCCCCGCTCGCCTCGGCCGCACGACGCTCGGCGCGCAACGCCTCGAGCAGCTCGGTCGCGAGGCCCGCGTCGATGGTCAGCGCCGCGCGCTCGATGCCCTCCTCCAGCTGGCCGACGACGCCCGCCACGAGCAAGGCGGCTCCCGCGTTGAGGAGCACGACATCGCGCCTGATGCCGGGCTCGCCGCGGAGGACGGCCTCGGTCAGGCGCGCGTTCTCATCGGGCGTCCCGCCCGCCAGCTTGGCCGTCGCCGCCCGCTTGAAGCCGAGCGCCGTCGCGTCGATGGCGTGGCGTTCGATGCCGCCGTCGGCGATGACGTAGAGGACACCGCTGCCGTCGAGCGGCAGCTCGTCGACACCGTCGCCGTGGATCACGAATGTCCGGTCCGTGCCGAGCCGCTGGACGACCTCGGCCATCCGGGCCGCGATGGCCGCATCGCCCACGCCGAGCAGCTGCCGGCGCGTGCCGGCCGGGTTGGTCAGCGGACCGAGCAGGTTGAACGCGGTCCGCACGCCGATCTCGCGCCGGGTGGGACCCGCGTAGCGCATCGCCGGGTGGAAGTTCGCCGCGAACAGGAAGGCGAAGCCGAGGTCGCGCAGCGCGGCACCCGCGGATGCCGCGTCGTGGTCGATCCGGATGCCGAGCGCGTCGAGCACGTCGGCCGACCCCGAGCGGGACGTCATGGCCCGGTTGCCGTGCTTCGCGACGGGCACGCCGGCGGCCGCCGCCACGAGCGCCGCGGTGGTCGAGATGTTGAACGTGCCGCTGCCGTCGCCACCCGTCCCGACGACATCGATGGCGCCGTCGGGCGCGTCCACGCGCACGACCCGGTCGCGCATCGCCTGGGCGAAGCCGGCGAGCTCGTCGACCGTCTCGCCGCGCATCCGCAGACCCATCAGCAGCGCCGCCAGCTGGGCGGGTGTCGCCTCGCCATCCATCACCGCGCCCATCGCGCCGTGCGCCTCCTCCAGCGACAGCGTGCCGCCGTCGACGATGGCGTTGAGCGCCGCCCGGACGAGATCGCTCATCGCGCGCCGTCCGCGACCGGCTCCGCCATCCCGGACGTGGCGAACGAGCCCGACACGTCATCCAGCCGTGACGCCTCGCCCTCGCCCGCCAGGCGCAGGAAGTTGGCCAGCAGGTGCGGGCCCTGCGGTGTCAGGACCGACTCGGGGTGGAACTGGACGCCCTCGAGCGGCAGCGAGACGTGGCGGATGCCCATGATCACCCGGTCCGCCTCGCTCATGGCCGTCACCCGCAGCTCCGGCGGCAGCGTCGCCGGATCGATCGACAGCGAGTGGTAGCGAGCCGCCATGAACGATGGCGGCAGCCCGGCCAGCAGGCCGGCACCGTCGTGGGTCACCTCGGACGCCTCGCCGTGGACGAGCGTCGGGGCGCGCACGATCGACGCACCGTAGGCCGCGGCCATCGCCTGCATCCCGAGGCAGACGCCGAGCAACGGCAGGCCGCGCTCCGCCGCGACTCCGACCGTCCCGACCGAGATCCCGGCGTCGTCTGGGTCGCCCGGGCCGGGCGAGATCACGATGCCCCGGAGGTCGGCCGCCGGGTCGCCGGCCATGGCCGCGACGTCGCGGACTTCGAGCGCGTCGTTGCGGACGACGTGCACCTCCGCCCCGGCGGCCTGCAGGGCCTGGACGAGGTTGAACGTGAAACTGTCGTAGTTGTCGATGACCAGGATCACGGCCGCGCTCCGGGCGCCGTCTCGGGGATCGGCGTGGCCCCTTCCGCGCGGGTCCTCTCGGGAAGGCCGGCCGCCAGCTCGATCGCCCGCTGGAGCGCCGCCGCCTTGTGCTCGGTCTCCTCGAACTCGCGCTCGGGGACCGAGCCGGCGACGATCCCGGCCCCGGTATGCACGTGCGCCTGGCCGTCCTTGAGCACGGCGCTCCGGATGGTGATCGCCGTGTCGAGGTTGCCGTCGTAGCCGAGGTAGCCGACCGCCCCGCCGTACAGCCCGCGGCGCTCGCCCTCGGCGGCGGAGATCAACTGCATCGCCCGGACCTTGGGCGCCCCCGACAGCGTGCCGGCCGGGAAGACCGAGCGGAGCGCGTCGAGCGCGTCGAGCTCGGGCTTGAGCCGGCCCTCGACATGCGACACGAGGTGGAGGACGTGGCTGTAGCGCTCGACCTCCATGTACTTGCTGACCGTGACGGTTCCCGGCCGGGCGACCCGCCCGAGGTCGTTGCGTCCGAGGTCGACCAGCATCACGTGCTCGGCCCGTTCCTTCGGGTCGGCCTGGAGCTCCTCGGCGAGGAGGGCATCCTCCCTGGCGTCGGTGCCGCGCGGTCGTGTCCCGGCGATCGGGTGGGTCGTCAGCCGGTCGCCCTCGACCTGGAGGAGGAGCTCGGGCGATGCACCGACGACCTCGAAGGTGGGCGTCCGGGTGAAGAACAGGTACGGGCTCGGGTTGACCCGGCGGAGCGCGCGGTAGAGCCCGATCCCGTCGAGCGCCAGACCGGTCGCGGGGTCGACCGGCAGCCCGAACGACTGGCGCCGGGCGAGCACGACCTGGATCGCCTCGCCGGCGGCGATGGCGTCCTTGGCGACTTCGACGGCGTGGATGTACTCGTCGCGGCCGAGGCTGGTCTCGATCGGTCGACCGAGGTCGGTCGGGCCGGTCCCGTTCGTCGTCCGCGGTGTGCCGCCGAGCTCGGCGGCGCTCGGCCGCGACGTGCGCTCGAGCGCCTCGAAGATCGCGCTCTCCGCGATCCGGTAGCGGCCCTCGAGATCCGGCGCCTCGGTGTGGAGCGAGGCGATGGCCGACAGGGTGTGGGTCAGGTGGTCGAACACGAGGACGAGGTCCGTCTCGATGAAGGCGGCGGTCGGGACGCCGACCGGATCGTGCTCGGGCAGCGGGACCGTCGGCTCGAAGGCGGACACCGCGTCGTAGGCCAGCGCCCCGACCGCCCCGCCGGTGAAGCGCGGCATCCCCTCGGTCGGCTGGACGCGCCGGCGCGGGACGAATGCGCGGATGGCGGCCAGCGGATCGGTGGCCGGGACCGACTCGATGGGCAGGTCCGGCGAATAGGTCGGCTCGGTCACGGGCCGGGTCTGGATCCGGGCGAGGCCGTCGCGGACTTCGAGGAGCCGCCGCGGCCCGACACCGAGGAACGAGTAGCGCCCGAGCCGCTCACCGCCCTCGACCGACTCGAGGAGGTACGCGGGATTGCCGTCATCGAGCCGGAGGAAGGCCCCGATCGGCGTCTCGAGGTCGGCCGGCCGTGTCGCCCGCAGCAGGATCGTGTCGGCGTTGGCGGCGAGGCGCTGGGCCTGCGCCAGGCTGATCGGATCGGCTGTCGTCATCGCTGGTTGCCTCGGAGAATCAAGAACGACCATTCGTCTCCGGGACGAAAGGTCGTGCCTTCCGCGGTGCCACCCTCATTCGGCGATGCCGCACTCATCTGACCGACGGGACGGCCGGCCGGGTTCGCACCCTGCTGCCGCCGATCGGCGCTGCCCGATATCGCTGGCGCTCTGCGCCGGAGCCTACTGGCGACCGCGGCCTGCGCCGCCTCGCGTTCGGTCCGGAGGCTCCCGGGTCCATTCCCTGTCGTCGTCGCTCCGGCTCACACCGACCGCCGGATCTCTGGATCGACGCGCGACGGGTACTCGTCCCGTTCACAGCCCGCTCATTCGTGATGT
>DASYSM010000103.1:0-2283 GCA_036003325.1 Candidatus Limnocylindrales bacterium | reverse complement strand
CGATGTCGGGGCCGATGAAGCCGCAGCCAAGACCCTCGTCGACCGCGGCCAGCATGATCGTCTGCATCGTCGCGCCGATGTCGACCCACCAGAACGGGATCGGCCAGTCGATCTCCGTGCCGTCCTCGCGGACCTTGTCCGGCTCCTGGTAGCGGCGGTGGTAGATCGCCTCGCTGACGCACGGGATGAACTGGGCGGCACATTCGCTGACCCACGGTCCGAACGCCTCGACCATCTCGTCCTCGCCGCAGATCCGGGCGACCTCGCGCCGGCGTTCCGGATCGGTCACCACGATGAGCCGCTGGCCCTGGCTGAACCCCGCCGACGGCGTCCGCTGGGCAAGACGCGCGATGCGCTCGATGACCTCGGGCGCGACGCCGCCGTCCTCGAATCTGCGGACGGCTCGGCGCTTCATCACGACATCGCGGAATTCCACGGTCCACCTCGATCATGTCGCGATGGCGCGACACAGACTCACGGTTCGAATTCGTCGTGGATCGTATCGTCGCCCTGCTCGCCGTCCGCGCCAAGTCCGGCCGCACACGAGGGCCCGGGAATGCGCATCGGCGCATCACCGCGGGCATCGATCGTCAGGCCGCGTAGCCGAGCGGCGATGTCTGGCACGTCGCGCAACGAGCCGTCGGCGATCGATGCGACCATGTCGAACGCATCGTCCTCCGGCATACGGAGGTATCGACCGTTCAGCCTGTAGAACAGGCGGACGCTCACCCAGCCGAGTCTCTTGTTGCCGTCGATCAGGGCGTCGCCGGTCACGACCGAGTGGAGGAGAGCGGCAGCCTTCGCGTCGAGGTCCGGATACGCCTCTGCGCCGAAGACCGTCGCCCGCGTGCGCGCGACAGCTCCCTCCAGGATCCCGATGTCGCGCACCTCGGGAGATCGTCCGAGCGCGACCTCGGCCGCACGGAGGAGGTCGTCGAGATCGAGATGTTCGGTCACATCTCCCCGAGCCGCCGAAGCAACTCGGTGTCTTCCCGCACGATCTCAGCGAGATAGGCGTCGCGCAGACGGATACGACGCTTCACGTATTCGTCGATCGCGGTCCGGGCGACGTCCTGCATCGAACGCCGCTCGCGTCGCGCCGTCTCGCGCAGCGCCTCGGTCTCGGCAGCAGTCAACCGGAGGGTCATCGGCATGGTCGGATGATACCGCTCGGTATCATCTCGTCACCGCGCACCGATCCAGCCAGCCGTACCGGCCTCCGATCACCGATTCGACGGCCGAAGGTCCATCCGGTAGCATTGGAAAAACCCCCGGGAGGACCTGATCCATGGCGAAGTATGTCTTTGTGACCGGAGGCGTGACCTCCTCTCTGGGCAAGGGCATCACCGCCGCCAGCATCGGTCGGCTGCTCAAGGCACGTCGCCTGCGGGTCTCCATCCTCAAGCTCGATCCGTACATCAACGTGGATCCGGGCACGATGAGCCCGTACCAGCACGGCGAGGTGTTCGTCACCGACGACGGCGCGGAGACGGACCTCGACCTCGGCCACTACGAGCGGTTCATCGACGAGAACCTGAGCCAGCTCAGCAACGTCACGACCGGTCGGATCTACCAGGCGGTCATCGCCAAGGAGCGCCGCGGCGACTACCTCGGCGGCACCGTCCAGGTCATCCCGCACATCACCAACGAGATCAAGGAACGGATCGGCCGGGTCGCGCGCGACGGCGACCCGGACGTCGTGATCGTCGAGGTCGGCGGGACCGTCGGCGACATCGAATCGCTGCCGTTCCTCGAGGCCATCCGCCAGATGCGCAAGGACGTCGGGCGGGCGAACGTTCTGTATGTCCACGTGACGCTGCTCCCCGCGCTGGCCGCCACGGGTGAGCTCAAGACCAAGCCCACCCAGCACTCGGTCAAGGAGCTGCGCGGCATCGGCATCCAGCCCGATGTCATCGTCCTGCGCTCCGACCACCCGGTCCCCGACGAGATCCGCGAGAAGATCGCGCTGTTCACCGACGTCGCGACCGAGGCGGTCATCCCGGCCGAGACCGCCGACACGATCTACGAGGTTCCGCTGATGTTCGAGGCGTCGGGCCTCGGCAAGCTCGTCGTGCGCGAGCTCGGGCTCGGCGACCCGGAGGTCGAGCCGGACCTCGATTCGTGGCGCGCGCTGGTCGGTCGGATCAAGGCGCCCAAGCCGGTCCTCGAGATCGCCCTGGTCGGCAAGTACATCGAGCTCCCGGACGCCTACCTGAGCGTCACCGAGGCGCTTCGCCATGCGGCCTGGGCGCACGAGGTCGACGCCAAGGTCCGCTGGGTCGA
>DASYSM010000102.1:0-2722 GCA_036003325.1 Candidatus Limnocylindrales bacterium | reverse complement strand
TGGTCGTCCCCCAATCGCGATAGTTCCACGGCGCCGTTCGGCCGTAGCTCTTGAAGTCGAGCGTCGTCCCGAGCTGGTGCTCGCTGTGGCCGGCGCGGGCGCTGCCCTTGAGCGCCGCAGCGTAGCCCGAGACCCGGACCCAGTAGGCGAACGTCGCCTTCTGCGTGCCGTAGCTGCGGTACGCCGACTGGACGGCCAGCCGCGCGCCCCCGGCACGCGCCGCCCGGGCCATCGCCTTCAGATCCGGGATCACGAACGAGCGAACGAGGTAGCCGCTGTTCAGTCCGGCGTTGACGGTCGATCGCAGGTCGCGCGGGACGTACGTGCTGGTGAGTCGGTATGTCGTGTCGAGCACGCTCCTCGACCAATCGGTCAGCGAACGGTTGGCCGTGGCCACGTCGGCGACGCGGCATGCGGGAAGGACGCTCGCCGAGACGACCGTCGTGGTGGCCAGACCGGACGCGATGGCCGTCGCGAGGAGAAGGACGAGGAGGCGCGCCGCCTTGGCCTGGGGTCTCGTTGCCATGGCGGCCATCTTCGCAGGCCGCGCAAACCGGTGTCGCTGACCTGAACGTACCGCCTTTGATGGCTCGCGCGCCGGGCCGGGTGTCCTGATGCGGTATCATCGCGGCCGCTCCAAATGGCGAGTGGCCAAGCGGTAAGGCGCCTGACTCTGGATCAGGAGAGCGAAGGTTCGAATCCTTCCTCGCCAGCCAACCACCCGACGGGTGGCTCGGTGCTCGAGACCTGTATGAGACGATCGGCGTCCATACACGATCGAGGGAGCGACACGTGACCCTGAGAGAGATCCAGCAACCGATCAAGGACCGCTATCGGGAGGAGCCCGGCGCGGCCGAGATCACGCTGCGAGCCGTCGGCACGCTCGCGGACGGCGCGATGAGCTGTTCGGTCGATCTCGGACGGGCGCTGTACGCGGCGGGAGCGCATCCCGGTGTCGGCGGCTCCGGGGCATCGGCCTGCTCCGGCGACCTGCTCCTTGGCGCGCTCGCGGCCTGTGCCCAGATCACCTGTCAGATGGTGGCGGCCAACATGGGCCTCGAGGGCGCGACGATCTCGGTCACGGTCGAGGGCGACCTCGACCTGCGGGGCACGCTCGGGACCGCGGACGTGCCGGTCGGCTTCAAGGCGATCAGGGTCGAGTTCGGCTTCGACGGCGACCTGCCGCCCGACCGGCTCGAGCGCCTCAAGGAACGCACCGAACGCTACTGCGTGGTGTTCCAGACGCTGCTCACCCCGCCGCCGATCGAGGTGCGCTGGGTCTCGGCCTAGCGGGACGCAGTGAGGTGAGCGACGGACTCGCCGTCGAGTTGCTCGGCCACTTCGAGCTGAGCGTCGGCGGCCGACGCATCGAGGGCATCCGCACGCCCCGGCTCGAGTCGCTCGTCGCCTACCTCCTGATGCACTGCGACCGCCCGGTCGCGCGCGACCAGCTCGCGTTCACCTTGTGGCCCGACTCGAGCGACGCGCAGGCGCTGACCAATCTTCGACGGGAGCTGCACTTCCTGCGGAGGGCGCTGCCCGATCCCGACCGCTTCATCGCCCTCGATCGACGGACGGTCCAGTGGCGACCAGCCGAGCCGTTCCGCTTCGACGTCGCCGAGTTCGAAGCGGCCGTCGAGAGCGGGCGCGCCGGCGATACAACCGCCCTCGAGGAAGCGCTGCGGCTGTACGACGGGCCGCTCCTGCCGACCTGCTACGACGACTGGATCGAGCCAGACCGCGATCGGCTCCACGGGCTCCAGCTCGAGGCGTCGGAGCGATTAGTCGCCGATCTCGAGGAGCGTCGCGAATATCGCCGCGCCATGCAGCTCCTGCGCCGGTTGATCCAGCTCGACCCCATCCAGGAGTCGTCGTACCGGGCGCTGATGCGGATCGCCGCGGCCGCCGGCGATCGGTCGGCCGGTCTGCAGGCCTACCACGCTGCGGTGACCAACCTGCGCCACGAGCTCGGCGTCGAGCCCGATACCGAGACCCGCGCCACGTACGAACGCCTGCTCGCGCTCGACTCCGCCGCCCCGGCCGATCGATCCGCGACGCCCACGGCGCCGGCGGCGCTATCGACCGCGCAGCGGCGGATCGGCTCCGCCACTCAGCCGCTGGTCGGCCGCCGCGAGGAGTGGGCGTCGATCGTCGACGCGTGGCGGTCGGTCGCGGACGGTCCCTCGAGGCTGGTCGAGATCCGCGGCGAGGCCGGCATCGGCAAGACCCGGATCCTCGAGGAGCTCGTCCGCTGGTGCCGCGCCCAGGGGTCGAGCGCCGCCTACACGAAGTCGTACGCGGCGGAAGGCGCGCTGGCCTACGCGCCGATCGCCGACTGGCTGCGCAACGAATCCCTCCGCGGCGCGATCGATCGGCTCGAGCCGATCTGGCAGTCCGAGCTCGCCCGCGTCCTCCCGGAGCTGCTGGTCGACCATCCCGATCTGCCGCGGCCCGCCCCGATGACCGAGAGCTGGCAGCGCAAGAGCCTGTTCGAGGCGATCGCGCGGGCCGTCCGCACGGCACCGGCGCCCCTGCTCCTGGTGCTCGACGACGCCCAATGGACCGACGAGGAGACGCTCGAGTGGCTCCACTACTTCCTGCGCGAGGAGTCCTCCTCGCGGATCCTCATCGCGGCGGGCGTCCGGTCCGACGAGGAACGCGCCAGTCGCCCGCTGACGGCGCTGCTCGTCGACCTGCTCGAGCACGACCAGCTGATCGGGGT
>DASYSM010000101.1:0-6276 GCA_036003325.1 Candidatus Limnocylindrales bacterium | reverse complement strand
CTCCTAAAATGTAACGGAGGCGCCCAAAGGTTCCCTCAGGCTGAATGGAAACCAGCCGAAGAGTGCAAAGGCATAAGGGAGCTTGACTGCGAGACCCACAAGTCGAGCAGAGACGAAAGTCGGGCTTAGTGATCTGTACCTCCGAGTGGAAGGGGTATCACTCAACGGATAAAAGCTACCCCGGGGATAACAGGCTGATGGTGCCCAAGAGTTCACATCGACGGCAAGGCTCGGCACCTCGATGTCGGCTCATCGCATCCTGGGGCTGGATAAGGTCCCAAGGGTTGGGCTGTTCGCCCATTAAAGCGGTACGTGAGCTGGGTTCAGACCGTCGTGAGACAGTTCGGTCTCTATCCGCCGTGGGCGTAGGGAACTTGAGAGGAGTTGCTCCTAGTACGAGAGGACCGGAGTGAACGAACCGCTGGTGTGCCAGTTGTCCCGCCAGGGGCATCGCTGGGTAGCTATGTTCGGTCGGGATAAGCGCTGAAAGCATCTAAGTGCGAAGCTCGCCTCGAGATGAGGTTCCCCACCGGGTCAACCGGGTAAGACCGCAGGGAGACCACCTGTTTGATAGGCCGCATGTGGAAGTCCGGTGACGGATGAAGCTGAGCGGTACTAACGGTCGAGGGCTTGACCTCTTCAGCACCTGACCAGGGGTCGGTGGCTGGGGGGATCGCGATCAGATCCATATCGACGACTCGAAACGAATCGAAGACACATTCCGGCGCCCCGCGCGGTCATCGCGACCGACGCGTCGAGCCGCTGCCGAAACGATCCAGACGCAAAGAATCCCGGTGACTCTGGCGGAGAGGCCACACCCGTTCCCATCCCGAACACGGAAGTTAAGCTCTCCAGCGCCGAAGATACTGAGAGGGCAGCCTTTCGGGAAAATAGGTCGTCGCCGGGATTTTTGCGTTCCCGGGGGCGGCCCGGTCCAGGGCCGGCATCGGTGATGGGACGGACCCGGCTATCCTTGACGTCATGACCGCGGTCGACCCAGATCACCGCCCCAGCGCAGCCGTTCCCGACCCGGTCGTCGATCGGACCCTGTCCCGGATGTGCCCGTATCTGGTCGCAGCCGATGGGCTGTGGCGCAGTTCGACGGTCGCCCGAGAACACCGCTGTGGTGCCGTCGCCCCGCCGGCGCTGCTGGCCGCGGAGAAGCAGCGTCGGCTGTGCCTGACCGCGGATCACCTGACCTGCCCGACCTTCGAGGCCGCCCGCGCCGCCCGGCCGATCGGCCCGGACCGAGAGCCGACCCTGCCGCGTCCGCTGGCGCGCGCGACGCCGATGGTGCTCGATCACGGTCGGATCGCGATCACCGTGCCGGCGTTCCGTTCGGAGCGGTCGGTCGGTCAGGCCGCCCTGATCGTGCTCATGGCCGTCGCCTTCGCGCTCATCGTCTTCGCCAAGCTCTCGGGCGGCAACTCACCGGCCGGCGCCGCAGACGCGTCGGCAAGCCCGCCCGCCAGCGCCCACGCCAGCGCGCCGTCCGGATCGGCGCACCCGACGTCGGCCGCCTCATCCGCGCCGTCGGGCGCACCGTCGGGATTGGCCGCCGGGTCGGCCGATCCAGGCGGGAGCGCGTCGCCGGCTGCCACGGCGAAGCCGGCCAGCCAGACATACAAGGTCAAGGCCGGCGACACCTTGATCGGGATCGCCGCGAAGTTCGGCACGACGCCGAAAGCCATCGCCAAGCTCAACGGGATCACCAACACCGCGAACCTCCACGTCGGGCAGGTCCTCAAGATCCCCTGATCCATCCGTGATCCCGCGCCGCCGCGCGACGGCGCCGGTCGCCCGCGCGACCGCGCCGGCCGCCCCGGACGCGAGTCAACGCTGGCAGCCGCGACAGTACGAGGTGATGAAGCCGCCGGCCCTGACCTCGGTGATCCTGGTCCCGCACCGCGGACACGGCTGACCGCCCTTGTCGTGGACCGCGAGGAAATCGCGGACCTGCTTCTCGAACGTCGGCGGGACGCGCGCGCGGAGGACCTCGATCGCATCGGCGAGTGTCGTGCGTGTGGCCAGGTACAGGGTGTCGATCTCCTCCGGCGCCAGGCTGGCGCGCTTGCGGAACGGGAGCAGGCGGGCCGCATGGAGGATCTCGTCGCTATAGGCGTTGCCGATGCCGGCCACGAAGGACTGGTTGCGAAGCAGATTCTTGAGCTCGCCCGGGTGCCGGCGGATCCGGTCGCGCCAGACCTCGAGGCTGAGTGCCGGGTCGTCGGCATCGGGTCCCTGCTCCGGCTCACCCAGTCCGGGCACGGCCCGCTCGACGCCGGCCGGCCGGAGGTAGACCTTGCCCATCTGGGTCGGGTCGCGATAGCGGACCTCGGGTCGGGCGTCGTCGGCGGGCAGCCAGCCGGCACCGACCGTCCAGGCGGCAGCATCTCCGGGCCCCGACGATCGCTCGCCGAACGCGAGGATGAACGCGGTCTTGGCCGGCAGCTTGTCCCCGGGCGCGGCCAGCTGGAAGCGCCCCGTCAGCATGGGATTGCAGGCGATCTCGTCGCGCTCGAGCTCGATGAGGAGGAACTTGCCGCGCCGTCGGATCGAGCCGACGCGCTGGCCGACCAGCGCTGCGAGCTCCGCCGGCGTCCCGCGCACCGCGAGTGGCCCCGGCGCGCTCGCCGCACGCACGACCCGGCCCGCCAGCGCGGCGTGGAGCGCATCGGCGACCACGGTCAGATCGGGCAATTCGGGCACGGCGCGGCGATTGTAGCGGTCGGAAGGCGTGTGCTAGACTCTCCCGGCCCCAAGGGGCATGGACAGCGAACGAGCGACATATGAGCCCATTCGACGCACGAAGGAGCGGACCGCGGAGTCGATCACCACGGACCACCTGAACGTTTCGGACACGGCTTGAGCGTCGCTCAGGCCGTTCGTGATTCTCGGGCGCGAATCCACCACCAGGAGTGACCAGACCCTTGACCGAAGAGCAGCAGGGCGGGCCCACGCCGGAGCCGGAGGCGAGCGCCTCCGTCGCCGACCAGGCGTCCGACGAGACCGTCGCGGCGGTGGCCGTCGCAGACGAGCCCGCCACCAGCACCGACGAAGCCGACACGACCCCCGAAGCGGAGAGCACCCCAACCGCCGACGCTTCGGCGGCGACCGCCGACGACGATGCGCCCGCGGCGACAGCCGAATCCATCGCGACGGCCGACGACGACGCGCCCACAGCCGAGGCCGGCGCCGTCGCCGAGGCACCGGTGTCCACCGCCGACGACGAGTCGGCGGCGACGCCCGTCGAGGCATCCCTCAACGGCCAGCCCGCGTCCGCCTCCCAGCCGGCCGCTGACACGCTGACCGCTGACGAGACGGCAGACGCCCCCGCCGCCAGCGACGACGAGGAGGAGCCGGCTCCGGCCCGTGACCTCGGTCCGGAGCCGACGACGATGGAGGAGCTCCTCGCTGAGCAGGACTCGGACATCAAGAGCTTCAAGCACGGCGACGTCGTCGAGGGTCAGGTCGTCCGCATCGACAAGGACGAGATCCTCGTCGACATCGGCGCCAAGAGCGAGGGCGTCGTCAGCAACCGGGAGCTGTTCGGTCGCCACGGCGAGGGTCAGCCCGAGCTCAGCATCGGCGACACGGTCCTGGTCTACGTGCTCCAGCCGGAATCCCCGGAGGGCCACGTCGTCCTGTCGCTGCGCCGCGCCGGCCTCGAGCGCAAGTGGCGCGCCATGCAGGAGCAGTTCGAGGCGGGCGTCATCATCGAGGCCCCTGTCATCGACCACAACAAGGGCGGCCTCATCGTCGACTGCGGCATCCGCGGCTTCGTCCCGATCAGCCAGATCGTCGACTTCCCGCGCCGGCCACAGAACGACCAGCCGCGCGACGCGGCCCAGGAGATCGCCGAGAAGCTGATGCCGTTCGTCGGCCGAAAGCTCCGGCTCAAGATCCTCGAGGTCAACCGCAAGGCGAACCGCCTGATCCTGTCCGAGAAGGTCGCCCTCTACGAGGAGCGGCGCGAGAAGCGCGACGAGCTGTTCAGCAGCCTGCAGGTCGGCCAGAAGGTGACCGGCACGGTCCGCTCCATCGCGCCGTTCGGCGTGTTCATCGACCTCGGTGGGATCGACGGCCTCGTCCACAAGAGCGAGCTGTCGTGGAACAAGGTGAACAACCCCGAGTCCGGCTACCACGTCGGCGAGGAGGTCGAGGCCGAGGTCATCGACATCAACCACGAGCGGGGTCGCATCAGCCTGTCGATCCGCCGCCTCCAGCCCGACCCGTGGCACTCCACGGTCGCGGACTTCAAGGTCGGCGACATCATCGACGGGACCGTCACCAAGCTGGTCAACTTCGGCGCATTCGTGCGCGTCCGCGACGGGCTCGAGGGCCTGATCCACATCAGCGAGCTGTCCCACCAGCGGGTGGCCCATCCGGGGGACGTCGTCCACGAGGGCCAGTCGCTCAAGCTCAAGATCATCTCGCTCGACTCGGAGCGACATCGTCTCGGCCTCAGCCTGAAGCAGGCCGAGGAGCCGCCGGCCCGACCCGTCGTCGAGCCGGGCGCCCCGAGCGCACCGAGCGCCCCCGGCGCACCACGCCCCGAGCGGCGGCCGCGCCCGGAGCGCAGCTACTCGATGTCGGACGCGGTCCAGGAGCCCGAGGGCGGGATCGACAACACCCTGGCCTCGGCCTTCGCGCAGGTCCGCCAGCAGCTCGCCGCAGCCGAGGTGGACGACGTCGTCGAGACGGTCGCCGCCGATGAGGCCGCCGAGGAGGCCGCCGCGACCGAGGCGGTCGAGGAGATCGTCGAGACGGTCGCTGCCGATGAGGCCGCCGAGGAGGCCGCCGCCGCCGAGGTGGTCGCCGAGGTCGAGGCCATGGCCGGCGACGACGACGCAGTCGAAGAGGCCGGGGCGGCCGCGGCGATCGCGGACCTGAACGCCACCGTCGCAGCCGATGAGGCTGCCCTCGAGGCATCGGCCGCGGCCGAGATCGACCGGCTGGTCGACGCCGCTGCCGCGAACGAGGACAACGAAGCCGCCGCCACCGAGGACGCGGTCAAGGTCGTCGAGGCCGTCGCGACCGAAGAGGCCATGGAGGAGGAGGCGGCCGACGAGACCGCCGACGAGATCCTCGGGGCTGTCGCCGATGACGAGGCGACCGAAGCCGACGCGACAGCCGACGAGGTGGCCACCATCGACGACGCGGTCGCCACCGACGAAGCCGCCGAGGAAGCCTCCGCCGAGGCCGCGATCGAGACGATCGTCGAGACCGTCGCCGCCGACGAGGCCGCCGAGGAGGCCGCCGCCGGCGAGGCGATCGAGGAGATCGCCAGAGAAACCATGGAAGCCAACACCGAGGGCTGACGGTCGCCGGACGCAGCCCTGACGACCCGCCGGTGACCGGCGGGTCGTTTCGATTTCTTACCCGGTCCGCAGGGATCCAAACGGCGGACCGGTACGTTCGTATAGGTAGATGACGGGGTCCCCGGGAGCAGACTTGCGGCCAGGGTCGTCGTGCTAGCATGGCCGGAGCGACACGTTCGTGGCGCTCGAGAAGGGAACAGGCGTTCGACTCGATGGATCGCTTCGACAAGTTCACGGACCGCGCGCGCAAGGTCCTGACCCTGGCTCAGGACGAGGCGCAGCGGTTCAACCACAACTACATCGGCACGGAGCACCTGCTCCTGGGCCTCGTCCGCGAGGGCGAGGGTGTCGCGGCGCGCGTCCTCGAGAACATGAACGTCGAGCTCCCCAAGGTGCGGACCGCCGTCGAGTTCATCATCGGCCGCGGGGACCGCCCGGTCGTCGGCGAGGTCGGCCTGACGCCACGGGCCAAGCGGGTCATCGAGCTGGCCATCGATGAGGCACGCCGCCTCGGACACAACTACATCGGAACGGAGCACCTGCTCCTGGGCCTCGTCCGCGAGGGCGAGGGGATCGCCGCCGGTGTCCTCGAGTCGCTCGGCGTCAACCTCGACAAGGTCCGTCACGAGGTCATCCGGGTCCTGTCGCAGAGCTCCTCGGCCGGCCCGACCCCCGAGGCGAAGCGCGCGAGCAAGACCCCGACGGTCGACCAGCTCGGCATCAACCTGACCGACGCGGCGCGTGCAGGAAAGCTGGATCCCGTCATCGGCAGAGACAAAGAGATCGAGAGGGTCATCCAGATCCTCTCGAGACGCACGAAGAACAACCCTGCCCTGATCGGCGAACCGGGCGTCGGCAAGACCGCCATCGCGGAGGGTCTGGCCCACCGCATCGTGGCCGGCGACGTCCCCGAGACGCTCATCAACAAGCGCGTCCTGACGCTCGACATCGGCTC
>DASYSM010000100.1:0-3988 GCA_036003325.1 Candidatus Limnocylindrales bacterium | reverse complement strand
GGACCTCGGCATACAGCGTGGCCACCTGGCGTCGCCAGTCCGCCAGCCAGGCACGGTCGGTCGCCGATCCATCGCCGGGACGCCAGGCGTCGGAGGGCGCTCCCTCGCCCGAGGATGTCGTGGTCGTGTCGTCCGCGCCGGGCATGGCGTCATCGTACGTGGCCCGCGCGAGAGGCCGGCGACGGGACCGCGCAGGGAGGCCTTCTTGTGTTGGTTCCAGTCAAGCGGAACGAGTCGATGGCGCCGGGGCGGCCCGCGCACGGGTCGCCTAGAATCGCTCGACCCGCCGGTGCGTCCGGCGGGTCGACGTTCGGGATGACGAGCGCGACAGCGAGGGAGGCGATCGGTGGCCCACGGCTCTGGGACGGCGGAGATCGGGGTCGTCGGAGGTTCGGGCTTCTACTCGCTCCTCGACGACGTGCGCGAGATCAAGGTGGACACGCCCTACGGCGCGCCGTCGGACTCGGTGTTCCTCGCGGAGGTCTCGGGCCGGCAGGTCGCCTTCCTGCCGCGCCACGGCCGGCGGCACACCATCCCGCCGCACCGGATCAACTACCGCGCCAACGTCTGGGCGCTGCGCTCGCTGGGGGTCAAGGCGGTCATCTCGCCGTGCGCGGCCGGCTCGCTCCAGCTGCCGGTCAAGCCCGGCGACTTCGTGGTCTGCGACCAGTTCGTCGATCGCACCACCGGCCGTGCCGACACCTTCTATGACGGGCCGATCGTGACCCACCTGTCGTCGGCCGAGACCTACGACCCGGTCCTCCGCCAGCTGGCGATCGAGACCATCCGCGACCACGGCATCGAGGTCCACGAGCAGGGGACGGTCGTCGTCATCAACGGGCCGCGCTTCTCGACCAAGTCCGAATCGACGTGGTTCACGAGCGCCGGCTGGGAGGTCATCAACATGACCCAGTACCCCGAGGCGTGGCTGTGTCGCGAGCTCGGGATGGCGGTCGTCAATATCAGCCTCATCACCGACTACGACGCGGGCGTCCTCGAGGGGACCCATGCCGTCGACGCGATGAGCGTGCTCGAGGTCTTCCAGCAGAACGCCGAGCGCATCCAGTCGGTCGTGCTCGACCTCATCGGGCGGTTCCCGGCCGATCTCGACGCGCTGGGCGCCCGTGCGGCGCTCGGCCCGACCCGCGGGGACGGCCACGCCATCGCTGCCGAGGACATCCGTCTGTTCGAGACCGGCTTGTGACCGACGGACGCCTGCCCATCGGCGTCTGTCTGCGGTCGATCCGCGGCGAACCGCGCTGGTGGCTCGACAGCGCCCGGCGGCTCGACGCCGCGGGGTATGCAGGCCTGTGGACCTGGGACCACTTCATGGGGCGGGGCGACCTGACCGTCCCGGTCATCGAGTGCTGGACGATCCTGGCGATGGCAGCGGCCGCGACCGAGCGGGTGACGGTCGGTCCGTTCGTGCTCAACGTCATGAACCGGCACCCGGCCGTCGTCGCGCGGATGGCCTCGACCCTCCAGATCGCCAGCGGCGGGCGCCTGGTCCTCGGCGTCGGCATCGGCGGCGCGCCGAAGGAGCACGCCGCGTACGGCATCGACTTCCCGCCACCGCCCGAACGCGTCGCCCGGCTCGAGGAAGCCGTGGCCGTCATGCGTGCGCTGTGGACCGGTGGTCCGATCGACCGCGACTCGCCGTTCTATCCGCTGCGCGAGGCATACGCCCATCCGGTGCCCGACCCGCCGCCGCCGGTCATCGTCGGTGGGGAGACGTCCGCTGGTGCCCGGCTGGCCGGCCGGATCGGCGACGGGTGGTCGGCCTTCGACGTCAACTTCGAGGCGCACCTGCCGCTCTATCTCGAGTCGCTCGCGGCGAGCGGACGGAGGCGCGAGGACCAGCAGGTCATCGTCGGCTTCCAGGGCGACTGGCTGAGCGAGGAATCGATCGCCGATTCGCCGTGGGTGACCGCCCCGCGCGAGACCTGGCAGCGCTGGCAGGCGGCCGGCGCCGATTCGGTGATCGTGCTGGCCCGGACGACCGCCGATGTCGACAGGCTCGTGGAGGCGACCGAGCGCTGGTAGGGCGCCCGCCGGAGGGTTTCGTGGCACCATCAGGCCGTGACCACCCCGCGCACCGTCCCGCCGACCGCCGCAGCCGCCGGCGCGCCGACGCCCCGCCCGGCACCGACCCACGCCTGCGTGCGCTGCGGGGCCCCGGTCGCCATCGACGTCGGACTGTGCGAGCGCTGCAATCCGCTCGGCCTGCGTGACTCGGCGAGCTCGCAGGTCCACGGCATCGCCGTCGCGGGCATCCTCGCGTTCATCGTCATCCTCGCGGTCGCGGGGCGCTTCGCGATCTCCGGGATCGGTCCGTTCGAGGCGACCGCGACGGCCGTCCCCGATGGCACCGGCCTCGCCGTCACCCTCACCGTGACCAACCACGGCACGAGCGTCGGGCAGACGACATGCCGCATCTCCGACCCGGCCGACCGGACCGGCAACCTCGGTGGGTTCGTCCTCAGCCCGAAGATCCAGCCGGGTGCGTCGGTCACGTTCACGCAGCACATGACCGAGCTGGGCGACACCGTCCGGCCGCTCGCCGCCGACTGCAGCGCCCCGTGACCGGGCCCGCGGTCGCCGCGGCGCCCGACGCCACCCCGTCCGCCTGGGCCGACGACCTCGCATTCGCGGTCACACTCGCTGAGCGGGCCGGGTCCGTGCTGATGGACCGCTACGAGCGGCTCGAGCGGGTGGACTACAAGAGCGCCCGGGACGTGGTGACCGAGGCCGACCACATGTCAGAGGCGCTCATCCTCGATGCTATCCGCGCGCGCCACCCGGGCGACGCGATCCTGGCCGAGGAGACCGGGGAGCACCGGGCCAGGGCGGGTGAGCCACCGACCTCGGGGCGTGGCCGGGTCTGGATCGTCGATCCGCTCGACGGCACCGTCAACTACGCCAACGGGCTGCCGGTGTTCTGCGTCTCGATCGCGCTGGTCGTGGACGGGGTGCCGACCGTCGGGGTCATCCTCGACCCGACCCGTGGCGATCTGTTCGCGGCGTCGGTCGATGGCCCGGCGACCCTTGCCGGGCGCCCGATCCGTGCGTCCGAGAAGGAGAAGCTGACCGACTGCGTGGTGGCCATGTCGCTCCACGGCCGGACCGCGGCCAGCCGGACACGCAATGTGCGCAAGGCAGTCCGCATCTCGCGCGACATGGGCTCGGCCGCGCTCGCGCTCGCCTACGTCGCCAACGGCCGGTTCGATGCGTTCATCCAGCAGGGCGGCCTGTCGCCCTGGGACGTGGCGGCTGCCGGGCTGATCGCCGAGCGGGGTGGGGCCACGGTCACGTCGCTGGTCGGCGGTCCGTGGTTCGACGTCGGCGCCAAGACCCGGACGATGGGCGTCGTGGCGGCGCCCCCGGCCCACCACCCGGTCCTCCTCAAGCTCGTGGGCTGACGGCGACGCGGGGCGGTGGCGGGGGCGGGGGCGCGCGGGGCGGCTCTCGGGGCCGTGCCGGGGCGCGCGGGGCCGGACCTTCTCCGGGCTCCGGGCCGGGTCGCGCCGGCTCTGGGGCCGCGACTTTGACAGATACCCTCCCCCAGACTGGTAGGCAGACCCACGGCCGCACACGGTCCGGATCCGGGACCGATCCACGCTCCGGTTGCAAGCCTCCGACGCGTCCAGGGCCCCGAGATCTTGCCTAGGAGTCCCACTGAGGCTATCTGGCAAAGTCGGAGGCCGATTCCTGACAGATAGTCCGGCAGGGACTATGTGGCAGGCGACGACGGCCAGGCGCGAGGGACCTGGGGGCCGACACGACGGCGACGGCCAGGCGACAGCCGCCTCATGCGCGAGGGCCGGCACGACGGCGACGACCGCCAGGCGGCGACGGCCAGGCGACAGCCGCCTCATGCGCGAGGGCCGGCACGACGGCGACGACCGCCAGGCGGCGACGGCCCGGTGGCGCGGCCCGTGCCGGTGACCCGGTCCGTGCCGGTAAGCGGCCCGTCCCGGCGGACCGGACC
>DASYSM010000099.1:0-10750 GCA_036003325.1 Candidatus Limnocylindrales bacterium | reverse complement strand
GGCGGTCGACGCCACGATCCCCTTGTCGCCCATGCCGGCTTCGGTCAGCCCGAGATGGAGCGGGTAGTCGCTCCGCGTCGCCAGCAGCCGGTACACGTCCACCAGGTCGCGGACGCCCGATACCTTCGCTGACAGGATGATCCGGTCGTGCGGCATCCCGGTCGCCTCGGCCAGCTCGGCCGAGCGCATCGCCGACTCGAGCATCGCGTCGATCATCACGTCGCGGGCATCGCGAGGCTCCGCGGCCGTCGCGTTGGCGTCCATCAGCTCGGTCAGGATGGCCTGGTCGAGCGAGCCCCAGTTGACGCCGATACGGACCGGCTTCCCGTTGTCGTTGGCGATCCGGATGATCGTCGCGAAGTGCTCGTCGTGACGCTTGGCCCCGACGTTGCCGGGGTTGATCCGGTACTTGGCCAGGACGGCCGCCATGTCCGGGTACTCGGCCAGGAGCTTGTGGCCGTTGTAGTGGAAGTCACCGATGATCGGCACGTCGACGCCCAGGCCGCGCACCTTGCGGACCATCTCGGGGACGGCGGCCGCCGCCTCCTCGTTGTTGACCGTGACCCGGACGAGCTGCGATCCGGCGTGGGCCAGGCGCGCGACCTGGATCGCGGTCCCGTCAGCGTCCGCGGTGTCGGTGTTGGTCATCGACTGGACGACGACAGGGTGCGCCGACCCGACGAGGACCCCGCCGACGTCGACGCTGACCGTGGGCCGACGGCGCGGCCGCAGTGAATCGGGCGAGCTCACGCGGACCCCTACGAGCCGCCGAGGCGGACGAGGTCGAAGCCGGTGATCCAGATGAGGAAGGCGAACAGGAACACGAAGCCGACCATGTAGGTCAGCTGCTCGGCGCGGACGCTGATCCGGTTCCCGAACAGGCGCTTGAGCGTGATGATCAGCATCCGGCCGCCGTCGAGCGGTGGGAAGGGCAGGATGTTGACGACCGCGAGGTTGGCCGACAGGATCCCCGCGACATAGAGCGTGAAGAGCGGTCCGAGCTGCCAGAAGATGTCGCCGATCTGGGTGGCGATGCCGACCGGGCCCTGGACGGGCGGCGCCTCGGTGGGGTGGTTCACGATCGAATCGACGAGCTGGCCGAGGCCGTTGACGATCAATCCGAGGGCGTCGACCGTCCGCTGGGCGCCGACCCTGACGGCCTCGAGCGGCGTGTAGGTCAGGCGCTGCTCGAGGACGGCCGCCGCCGTGACGATGCCGAGGGCGCCCTTGTTGGTCTGGAGCTCCTCGGTCGTGCGGAGCGTGGCGGTCAGATCGGACGTCGTCCCATCTGGATGCTTGACCCCGAGCACGACGGTCTGCCCGGGCATCGTCTGGAGGTCGCCGGTCGGTCCGGCCGACGAGAACGCGCCGTACACCTTGCCGTTGACGCTGACGATGACGTCGCCCGGCTGGAGACCGGCGGCCGCCGCGGGTGAGCCGGGCTGGACGGTCGTGACGTTCGCGCCGATGGTCGGGTCGCCGTACAGCGCGATGCCGGTGAAGATCGCGAACGCCAGCAGGATGTTCATGACGACCCCGGCGACCAGGATCGCCATCTTGGTCAGGTAGCGCTGGGCAGCGAAGGAGCGCGGATCGTCGACCTCGGCACCGTCCTCACCCTCGAGCTTGACGAACCCACCGATGGGCAGCCAGTTGAGCGTGTACAGGGTCTCGCCCTTCGAGCGCATGACCTTGGCCCGCGGCGGGAAGCCGATCCCGAACTCGAGGACGCGCACGCGGAAGGCGCGCGCGGTCAGGAAGTGGCCGAGCTCGTGGATGATCACGAGCGCCCCGAGGATGAAGATGAACAGGACGATCGTGATGATCGATTGGACGACAGGGGTCACGCGGGTGCTCCGAAGCGGGTGGTCGCGAAGGCCGCGCGAACGTCGGTGTCGAGCTCGACGAGGTCCTCGACGTCGGGTGCCGGGGCGTCGGTTCCCCCGTACCGGGTGACGGCCGCCTCGAGCAGCGCCGCGATGCCGGTGAAGCTCAGCGACCCGTCGAGGAAACGCCGGACGGCGACCTCGTCCGCCGCGATGAGCGCCGCTGAGGCCCACGGACCGAGACGCCCGGCCTCGCGGGCGATCCGCAGGGCCGGGAAGCGGACCGGGTCGGGGGCGCGGAAGTCGAGATGGCCCGCCGCGATCAGGTCGGGCGGCGTGGCCGGTGACGGCCGGCGGTCGGGGTAGGTCAAGGCGTACTGGATGGGAAGTCTCATGTCGGGGGTGCCCAGCTGGGCCTTCAGCGAGCCGTCCACGAACCGGACGGCCGAGTGGACGACGCTCTGCGGGTGGATGACGACCTCGATGGCGTCGTAGTCGACATCGTACAGCCAGTGTGCCTCGATGACCTCCAGGCCCTTGTTGGCGAGCGTCGCCGAGTCGATGGTGATCTTGGCGCCCATCATCCAGGTCGGGTGACGAAGGGCCTGCGCCGGTGTCACGGTCTCGAGCTCCGCCGCGCTCGCCTCGAGGAACGGGCCGCCCGAGGCGGTCAGGATCAGCGTCGCGACCCCGGCCATCGACTCGCCGACGAGCGACTGCCAGATGGCCGAATGCTCCGAGTCGATGGGACGCAGCCAGGCCAGCGGGCTGGCGGATGGATCGCCCGGATCGGCGGCCGCGGCGCGCACCGCCAGAGCGCGCGCCAGCGGCATGACGAGGTGACCGCCGGCGACCAGGGTCTCCTTGTTGGCCGTCGCGACGACCTTGCCCGCCCTCAGGGCAGCGAGGACCGGCCGCAGGCTGACGACGCCGCCGGTGCCGACGACCACGATGTCGACGTCGTCTCGTGTCGCGAGCTCGGTCAGGGCCTCGGGTCCGCCGACGCGCTGCGTGCCCGGTGGCAGGTCCAGGCCGACGGGGCCGGGTTCGGCGGCGAGGGCGACGACAGCGGGCCGGAGACGAGCGGCCTGCTCGGCGAGGAGCGCGGCGTTGCTGCCGGCGGCGAGGGCGACGACGTGGAACGCGTCAGGCAGCCCGGCCAGGACGTCCACCGTCTGCCGTCCGATCGAGCCGGTCGAGCCGATGAGGGCGACCCGACGCGGTGCGCGCTCCCCTGCTCCGCCTCGCTCAGCGGATGACAGCGACGACATACAGGGTCATGACCGGGGCTGCGAAGACGAACGAGTCCACCCGGTCGAGGATCCCGCCGTGACCCGGGATGAGCGTCCCGGAGTCCTTCGCGCCGGCCGCCCGCTTGATCACCGACTCCGCCAGGTCGCCGGCCTGTGCGGCGAGCGCGACCAGCGGGCCGAGCGCGAGAGCGTGGACAGGGTTGGAGCCGAGTCCCCAGAGCATGAGGCCGACGACGACCGTCGAGGCGACCACCCCGCCGACGACGCCTTCGATCGTCTTGGCCGGCGAGATGTGGGTGATGAAGTGGGTCCGACCGATGCTCCGGCCGGTCAGGTACGCGCCGGTGTCGAACGACCAGACCGCAAGGATGAGCAGAAGGATCCAGCCACGCTCCGCGCCGAGGGCCGCCAACGGGGCGCCACTCGGGACATCGGGCGCGGTGTTGCCGAGGCGGATGATGAACGACAGCAGCGACACGTAGAAGGCGCCGAAGACCGTCACCATCCAGGCCTGGAGGCCGTCACGCGGCTCGACCTTGGTGAACCCCGCGACCCCGATCAGGACGATGCCGATCGCTCCGAGGAGGATGCCGCTGCCTTCGAGCTCCTCCGGGAACGCCGCCTCGAGGACGATCGCCAGCGCCAGGACGCTGCCGAGCGCGGCGAACGGCGCGTACCCGGCGCCCTTCAGGAGGCGGAAGACCTCGATCGCGGCGAGGACCGTGACGAGGGCGACGGCGGCGTCCAGGACCGGCCCGCCGATGGCGAGCACGATGAGCAGGACCGGGACGAGCACGACCGCACTGATCGCTCGCTGTCGCATCGCGTCCGTGCCCTGGCTGGTCAGCGACCGAACCGGCGATGGCGGCTCGCGAACTCGAGCAGGGCGGTATCGAACTCGTCGGGTCCGAAATCCGGCCACAGCGCGTCGCAGCCGTAGAACTCGGCGTAGGCCGACTGCCAGATCAGGAAGTTCGACAGCCGCTGCTCACCGCCGGTCCGGATGACGAGGTCCGGGTCGGGCAGACCCGCCGTGTAGAGGGCCGCGCTGATCGCGCCCTCGTCGATCTCGTCGGCCGGGACGCCACTGGCGGCGAGCCGCCGGAACGCGTCGACCAGCTCGGTCCGACCGGCGTAGTTGAACGCGATGTTGAGCAACAGTCGCTCGCCGTCGGACGTCGCGTCGAGCGCCTCGCCGATCGACCGGCGCGTCTCATCGGGAAGCTCGTCGACACGGCCCAGGAGCCGGATCCTGACGCCCTGCGCGCGCAGCTCCTCGGTCTCGCTGCGGATCGCCGCCTCGAGCAGTCCGAACAGGCCGGTGACCTCCTCGTCGGACCGGGCCCAGTTCTCGCGGCTGAAGGCGTACAACGTCAGGACGGGGACACCGCGACGGACGGCGTGACGCAAGAGGGCGCGGATGGCCTCGACCCCGGCGGCGTGGCCGTCAAGCTCGGGCAGGTCGCGGATGCGTGCCCAACGGCGGTTGCCGTCCATGATGATGGCCACGTGCCGCGGCAGCTCGTCCGGTGGCAGCAACGGGATCTCGCCGACGGGAACGACCGGGCCGGGACCGCTCTCGCCGTCGGCCGACGGGTCATGCGCCGCGGGCGGCGCGTCGGTCGGCCTGGCGAGATGGACGGAGCGGGCCACTAGACCTCGAGGACCTCCTGTTCCTTCGCGGCGCCGAGCCGGTCCACCTCGGCGATGTGGCGGTCGGTCGTGCGCTGGAGCGAGTCGAGCTGCCGATGGGCCTCGTCGGTGCCGACCTCGCCGTCGCGCTCTTCCTTCTTGAGCTGATCGGCGCCGTCGCGACGCAGGTTGCGGATCTCGACCCGCGCATCCTCCATCCGCTTGTGGACGACGCGCACGAGGTCCTTGCGACGCTCCTCGGTCAGGGGCGGGATGTTCAGCCGGACGACCGTCCCGTCGACGTTGGGCATCAACCCGAGGTCGCTCTTGGTGATGGCCTTCTCGATGGCGCCGAGGACGCCGCGGTCCCACGGCTGGATGACGATCTGATGCGGCTCCGGCACGCTGATGCCGGCCAGCTGGTTGAGCGGCGTCGACGTCCCGTAATACTCGACGTGGATCCGCTCGACGAGCGCGGTCGACGCGCGACCGGTCCGGATCCCCTGGAAGTCACGCTCCATGGCCTCGACCGCACGCGCCATCTTGTGGTCGGTATCGGCGATGATCTCGCTGCTCATGCTGGCGCACCTCCGGCGGCGCCCGAGGCGCCCGAGATGAGGGTCCCGACCCGCTCGCCGGCGGCGACCTTGGTGATGTTGTCGGGACGGTTGAGGTCGAAGACGACGATGGGCAGGTCGTTCTCCATGCACAGGCTCACGGCGGTCGCGTCGAGCACCTTCAGCTGGTCCCGCAGCAGGTCGGCGTAGTCGAGACGAGCGTAGCGCTGTGCATCGGGGTACGCCATCGGGTCTTTGTCGTACACGCCATCGACCTTGGTCGCCTTGAGCAGGACCTCGGCATTGATCTCGACGGCGCGCAGGGCGGCCGCGGTGTCGGTCGTGAAGTACGGGTTACCCGTGCCGGCCACGAAGAGGGTGACGCGGCCCTTCTCGAGGTGGCGGATCGCCCGTCGCCGGATGTACGGCTCGGCCACCTCGTTCATGGCGATCGCGGTCATCACCCTGGTCGGGACGCCGGCCCGCTCGAGAGCATCCTGGAGGGCGAGACCGTTCATCACGGTGGCGAGCATGCCGATGTAGTCGCCCGTCGCCCGGTCCATCCCACGCGCCGATGCCGCCAGCCCGCGAAAGATGTTGCCGCCCCCGACGACGATGCCGATCTGGACACCGAGACCGTGGATCTCGGCGACCTGCCGGGCGATGAACACGCAGACCGCCGGGTCCACACCGTACTGGCGATCGCCGAGGAGCGCCTCGCCCGAGAGCTTGAGGAGGATCCGGCGATAGCGCAGGGGCTTCGCTTCCGGGGCCGCGCTCGTGGCAGGACCCGTCACATCTCCTCCCCGAGCGCGTAGCGGGTGAAGCGCCGGACGCGGATGTTCTCGCCGATCGTCGAGATCCGGTCCGTGATCAGCTCACGAACGGTCCGCTCCTCGTCACGGAACGGCTGGTCGTAGAGGCAGACTTGCGAGAACCACTTCTTGAGCTGGCCGTCGACGATCTGGCCGCGGATGTTCTCGGGCTTCTTCTGGACGGACTCGTCGGCCAGGAGCTCTGCCTTCTTCGCCTCGAGGACGTCGACCGGGACGTGGTCCGAGTCCACGTACTGCGGGTCGAGGCCGGCGACCTGCACGGCGAGGTCGCGGACGAGCTTCTGGAACTCGTCGGTCCGCGCCACGAAGTCGGTCTCGCAGTTGACCTCGATGAGGACGCCGACGCGCCCGCCTGTGTGGATGTAGCTCGAGACGAGGCCCTCGCGGGCGTCTCGATCGGCCTTCTTGGCGGCCGCCGCCAGGCCCTTCTCGCGAAGGAGGATGGCCGCCTTGTCGAGGTCGCCGTCAGCCTCGGTCAACGCGCGCTTGCAGTCCATGAAGCCCGCGCCGGTCCGTTCGCGAAGCTCCTTGACGAGCTCCGCAGAGATGTCCGCCATGCCTGTTCGTTCTCCTGTCTCGCGGCGGCCGCACGGGCTCGCCGGCTGGGGTGTGGTGTGGGTCGGTGCCGGTCTCGCCGGGGTGGTCAGCTCGCCGGGACGGCGCCGGACTCGTCGGCGTTCTTCTCGGCTTCCTCGCGCGCGAGCTCCGCGGCGATCTCCTCCGGGGTGGCCTCGGCCGGGGGTTCCGCGACGGCGGCCTCGGCCCGCGCGACGCGGTCGCCGGGGAGCAGGTCGTCCTCGTCAGCGTCGGGCTCGAACGAGAGCGCCGCACCGCCCGCCAGGGCCGCCACGAGCTCGTCGGTCGCGCCGGGGACTTCCTCGTCCTCGGCCTCGGGCATGGCCATCGCCTCGATCTGGTCCGGCTCGGTCGAGCTGCGGGCCGAGCGCTCGCGGGCGCCCTCGATGGCGGCGTCGGCGACCAGCGTGCACAGCAGTCGGATGGCCCGGATGGCGTCGTCGTTGGCCGGGATGATGTAGTCGAGCTCGTCGGGGTCGACGTTCGTGTCGCCGGTGCCGACGACCGGGATCTCGAGTTTGTTGGCCTCGGTCACCCCGATCCGCTCGCGGTGTGGGTCGACGATGAAGATCGCGCCGGGCAGACGCTTCATCTTGCGCATCCCACCGAGCGTGCCCTGGAGCTTGACCATCTCCTCGGTCAGCTTGGCCGCTTCCTTCTTGGTCATGCGCTCGAAGTCGCCGTTGGCCTGGCGGGCCTCGAGCTGCTCGAGCAGGCCGATGCGCTTCTTGATGGTCACGAAGTTGGTGAGCATGCCGCCAAGCCAGCGCTTGTTGACGTACGGCTGGTTGGCGCGCGTGGCCTCCTGGGCGACGGGCTCCTGGGCCTGCTTCTTGGTGCCGACGAACAGCACCTGGTCGCCGCGGGCGACCGTCTCGGTGACGAACGCGAGCGCGACATCCAGGCGCTGGACGGTCTGCGCCAGGTCGATGATGTGGATCCCGTTGCGCTCCGCGAAGATGAACGGCTTCATCTTGGGGTTCCAGCGCCGGGTCTGGTGGCCGAAGTGGACTCCGGCCTCGAGCAGCTGCCGCATCGAAACGGACGGCACGGTGGCGACCTCCTGTCGGTTCGTTCCTCCGCGGACCTCGTCGCCGGGGGCCGGTGGGCTTGTGGCCCTGCCGGCACCGTCCCGGTCGGAACGGTCCGCGTGTGTGCTCCACGCCTTGTGACGTGGGCGTTGGATCTTGCTGGTGGCTCGGGGTCGGGCCCCGGACCGGGCGGGAGTGTAGCACGGGTCCGGTCCGGTGGCCGAGCGGGACGGTGGCCGAGCGGGAGGTGGCCGTGCGGCCGAGGGACCGATAGGCCGGCGACGACGGACGCGCGGTGTCGTCGCATCCGAGACGACGGATCCTCGGGCGGAGGCCCGCCGGTCCCCGGCTGCGACCGATCCATCGCTTCCCAGGCGACGATCCCCGCGCCACTGCCCCCGGGACGGTTCGACGATGGCTGCGGCGTCCCACGCACGGGGTTTCGTCGCCTCCGAGTCGACGCCGAGCCCAGATGGCGTCCGCGACGGGCGATCCGGCCGGGTGCGGCGGGCAGTCCAGCGGACCGTGTCGGATCCGTGACCGACGATCAGCAACCCCGCAGCTGGCCGACGCCACGAGCTCACATCGCGTGGCGGTGGTGGCGCATCCGGCCACCCGGCTCGACCACGACCAGGTCGAATCGGAGCGGCAGCCGGGGCAGCGGCTCGCCGCCCGGCAGCGACCCCCGATCGAGGAGTCCGTAGGCCGCCGCCCGGACCCGGGCGCGCTTTCGGTGGTCGACGGTCTCCTCCGGCAGCCCGAACGTGCGATCGGCACGCCAGCGGACCTCGACGACGACGAGGGTCTGCGGGGGACCCGGGTCGACCGCCACGAGGTCAAGCTCGTGGCGACCGACATGGACGTTCCGGGCCAGCACGAGCCAGCCAGCCCCCGCGAGTCGGTCCGCGACCGCCGCCTCGGCGGCATCACCCGCCCGCTGCGCCGCCGTCCGGCCCGGTCGGCCGGGCTGATCCGCCATGGCCGCATCGTCGCAGGTGCCGCTTATCCGGCACGTATCGGACGCTCAGGCCGGCGCGATCAGCTCCAGCGACGCGAGGTCGAGGGCGTCGAGCATCGAATCGTCGGCCATGACCGGAACGAGCTCGCCCGCCAGCCGGTCGTACGTCTCCGCCGACGCGGACGGATCAGCGAGGAGGTCGAAGTCGAGCTGGTCCCCGGCAAGCGTCCGCTGGAGGGCGAGGAACGACCGGCGATGGAACGGCGTGAGCCCGAGCGCCCGGATGGCCTGCCGGTGCTCCAGCGTGGCATAGCCCTGGTTGCGCTCCCAGCCGTAGCCCGGATAGCGGGCGGCCAGCAGGGTCATCATCCGATCGCGCACCACCTTGGCGACCACCGATGCGCAGGCGATCGAGTACACCCGCGCGTCACCGTCGACGACATTGGTGTACGGCCCGACCTGTTCCTCGAACCCGGCGATCCGGTTGCCGTCGACGAGGACGTGCTCGTGATCGCCGACCCGCGCGATCGCCCGGCGCATCGCGAGGTGGGTGGCGTGATAGATGTTGAGCTGGTCGATCTCGCGGACGGAGGCCGCGCCGACCCCGACCGCGACCGCCCTCGACCTGATGACAGGAGCGAGACGCTCGCGCTGCGCCGCCGACAGCGTCTTGGAGTCACGGACGCCCGGGATGCGGTGACAGCCGGGGCGCATGACCACCGCTGCCGCGACGACCGCACCGCACGTCGGCGCGACCCCGACCTCGTCCACGCCGACGACCCGCACGAGGCCCTCGTTCCAGAGACGGCGCTCGTGGCGGAGGGTCGGGACGATCGGAGCCATCGACCCGTAGCCTACCGGAATCGCACGACCCCGCCGGTCGGGCGGGGTCGAGTGAGTGGATCCGTCGCGGTGGCGCGGTTCGCGCGTGCCGGATCAGCCGTTCGTTCGGCGCTCGCGGAGGGTGGCCGCCTTGCCGACGCGGTCGCGCAGGAAGTACAGCTGCGCGCGGCGGGCGACACCGTGGCGCACGACCTCGATCTTCTCGATGCGCGGGCTGTTGACCTTGAACGTGCGCTCGACACCGACGCCGGAGGCGATCCGCCGGACCGTGATCGACCGGGTGATGCCGCCGCCACGCAGCCGCATGATTGTCCCCTCGAACACCTGGATGCGCTCGCGGTTGCCCTCGACGACTTTGGCCGAGACCTTCACGGTGTCACCCGTGGCGAGTTCGGGAAGGTCGGTGCGAAGCTGGTCCTGGACGATCTCGTCGAGCACGGTCACGGTTCGGTTTCCTGACTGTTCTGGGCAGCCGTGGCTGCGGAGGGCGTTCGGATGGGACGCGGACGGGCGTCGGCGGCGGAGTATAGCACGGCCTCGGGCTCGGTCAGTCCTCGGCGGCCAGGTCGGGCCGACGGGTCCGGGTGCGCTCGATCGCCTGCTCCCGCCGCCAGCGCTCGACGGCCCCATGGTCGCCGGACGTCAGGATCGCCGGCACGTCCATCCCGCGGAAGACCGCGGGCCGGGTGTACTGCGGGTATTCGAGCAGACCGGCCGAGAACGATTCGTCGGCCACCGACGCCGCCTCGATGGCGCCGGGCAGGAGCCGGATGACGGCATCGATGACGACCAGCGCCGGCAGCTCGCCCCCCGTCAGGACGTAGTCGCCGATCGACAGCTCGAGGTCGACCAGCGAGCGGATCCGTTCGTCGACGCCCTCGTAGCGCGGGCACAGGAAGATGAGATGCGATCGCGTGGCGAGCTCGACGGCCCGTGCCTGGCGGAACACCTCGCCGACCGGGTCGAGCAGGATGACCGTCGAGTCGGGGCGCCGAAGAGCGTCGATTGCGGCCGCCGCCGGCTCGGGCCGCAGGATCATCCCCGCACCCCCACCGTATGGCGCGTCGTCCACCGAGCGATGCCGGCCCAGACCCCAGTCGCGCAGGTCATGGACGCGCACCGCGGCGAGCCCCTGTTCCTGGATCCGACCCGGGATGCTCTCGCCGAGCGGTCCGGCGAACATGCCGGTGAAGAGCGTCAGGATGTCGATCTCGAGCGTCATCCGGGCGCCTCGGGCG
>DASYSM010000098.1:0-3496 GCA_036003325.1 Candidatus Limnocylindrales bacterium | reverse complement strand
GGTCCGGTGATGTCCAGACTCTTGACCGTGGTTCGTGCCGCGCCGCATCATCCCGAAGGCACCCACGAGATCCACCATCCGCGCCGTCACGAGCGGGAGTGAAAGGCATGTCCAAGATCAGGTCCGGCCAGCGGCTCGCGGCGTTCGTCGCCGGGGCGCTCCTTCTCTTCTCGGTCGTCGGGGCCTTGCCCGTCGCGGCGAAGGCGCCGGCCTGGAGCCACAGGGACTCGCAGGTCTGCAGCCAGCCCGGGCCGGACCAGGCCCGTTGCACGGCGATCGCCCGATCGTTCTTCGTCGACGGGCACGAGGTCGTTTCGCGGACCAAGGCGGCCCTCGACGTCACCACGGCCGCGGCGCAGGCAACCTCCTTCGATGGGACAGAGCTGCGGACCGCCTACGGTCTGACCGCCCAGGGCGACCCCTCGCTGGTCGTCGCGATCGTCGATGCATACGACGACGCGAATGCGTTCGCGAACGTCACCCGGTTCCGGAGCGACTCGGGGTTGCCGGCGATCCAGAGCTGCACGCTGGCCACCCTCACGAGCCTGTCGAGCTCGGCGAGCGCCCCGTGCTTCACCAAGACGAACCAGACCGGCGGCACGTCGCTGCCGGCCGCCAATGCGGGTTGGGCGACCGAGATCGACCTGGACCTGCAGGCCGTGTCGTCCGTCTGCCCGATGTGCAGCATCCTCCTGCTCGAATCGAATTCGGCCTCGGTCGCGGACCTTGCGACCGCCGTGACGACCGCGGGTGGCACGGCCCACGTCGTGGCGATCTCGAACAGCTATGGCGTCACCGGCGACTACCCTGCGACCTCCGCACCGGCCTATGACAACGCCGCCAAGAAGGGGATCGCGGTCACCGCGTCGGCCGGCGATGACGGCTATGGCGCGTCATTCCCGGCGTCTGCCACCAACGTCCTCGGCGTCGGCGGGACGACGCTCGCGGTCGACGCCTCGGGCGTCCGGACCGGTGAGACGGCGTGGTCGGGCACGGGCAGCGGCTGTTCCAGCTACAACGCGGCGCCCTCGTGGCAGACGATCCCGGGCAACCCGTGCGCCGGGAAGAAGGCGATCTCGGACGTCTCGGCCGATGCGGACCCGAACTCCGGCCTCGCGATCTACACGACCTACAGCGGCACCCACGGCTACTGGATCTTCGGCGGCACGAGCCTCTCCTCGCCGATCATCGCTGCCCTCTTCGCGACGCGGGGCGGCTATGACGCGACCACCCTCGCGGGGAAGGTCGCCTGGGCGGCCGGCACGCCGTACTTCGATGTCACGTCCGGCAAGAACACGAGGCGATCGTGCAGCCCGTCCGTGCTGTGCACGGCCGGAGTCGGCTGGGATGGCCCGACCGGGCTCGGCAGCATCGCCGCGGCGACCGCGGCTCCGGTCCTGACCTCCGTCGCCGTCACGCCGGCGAGCGCCACGGTCCAGACCGGCGGGACGCAGCAGTTCACCGCGACCGGGCTCGACCAGTACGGTCAGGCCGTGGACCCGCAGCCGGCGTTCACCTGGACGGTGACCGGGAGTGGCAACACCATCGGCGCCTCGTCCGGACTGCTGACCGCCGGTGCCACCCCCGGGACCTTCACGGTGACGGCGGCCGGTGGCGGCAAGACCGGCACCGCGAGCGTCACCATCACGAGCGGCGTGTCCGCCGACTTCTCGCTCGACGCCAGCCCGAGCTCGCAGACGATCAAGCGCGGTGGCACCGCGACCTACACCGTGACGATCGGGGCGATCGGCGGGTTCAGCGGATCCGTGACGCTGAGCCTCACCGGTGCGCCGGGCGGCTCGACCGTGACGTTCAGCCCCAACCCCGCGACCGGCACGTCGACCCTGACGGTCCAGACGCGGGCGAACACCCCACCGAAGTCCTACACCCTGACCATCGGCGCGGTCAGCGGGAGCCTGACTCACACCAAGAGCGTGTCCCTGACCCTCACCAAGTAGGGCCCGCTCGCCTTCGGGATGTGGCCGACCGATCGGATCCGGTCGGCCCGGCTGGACGGCTCGCCCGGCGCTACCGGGCGATGAACTGGATCAGGTTGCCCTCGTTGTCGGCGATGATCAGATTGGCCGGTTGGTCAGCCGTGGCCGGGAACGGGCCATAGGCGATCGGCACGCTCCGGGCATGGAGCCACGCCACCGTCGCGTCGAAGTCGTCGACGATGACGCCAGCCTTGACGAACCCGTGGAGGAGCGTCCGGTCCGTGAGCCTGGGCGCGACCGATGCCAGGGACACACCCGCGTCCTGATGGATCAGCTCGACGGTCAGCCCCGCGCCGCGGAGGATGACCACGGTCGCACCGTTCGCGGGCGGCTGTTGCGGCGCCTCGGTCAGGCCGAGCTTGTCGGCATACCAGGCCGCGCTTGATGGCAGGTCCGCCACCGAAACGGCGAAGAAGCCACCGACCGCCGACAGCCCCGGCGAGGCCGGTGCGGTGGTCGTGGACGAGGTCGGCGCGACCGAGGAGCTTGAAGCGGCCGGGGCGGTTGGGGCGGCCGATGCGGTCGGGGCGGCCGGTGCGGTTGGCGCCACTGACGAACTGGCGGCGGTACAGCTCGTCACCAGGAACCCGACGGCGAGCGTGATGGCTGCCACGATCCGACCGTTCACGCCGGCCACTGTAGCGGGTGGGGAACCGTGTCAGCGCATCCTTGCCAAATACCCTCCCGGGGACTGTTAGGCAGCGATTCGAACCGGTGGGTGGTCGGGCTGAGGTCGCTCCACGCTCGGCCGGCGCACGTTCCGAGGTTCGGATCGGGCCGGATCGGGATGAAGCGGTGCCGAGCCGTGCCGAACAGTCCTCCCGAGACTATCTGGCAGGAAACGCCCCGGTTTTGTGACAGATACCCTCCCGGGGACTATTAGGCAGCGATTCGAGCCCGCGGGTGGGCGGGCTGCGGCCGCTCCACGCTCGCCGCCGCTCGTTCCGAGGGCCGGATCGGGCCGGATCGGGCTGAAACGGTGCCGAAACCGTGCCGAACAGTCCTCCCCAGACTATCTGGCAGGAAACGCCACGGTCTTGTGACAGATACCCTCCCGGGACTGTTAGGGCGCGATTCGGCGGCGCGGGTGGCCGACAAAGGCCGCCGCGGCCCGACGGCCGGGCAACGGGCGGGGAGGGGGGCCGGCCGTCGCCCGGGCAACAGGCCGGGCGGCACGACCACCACGCGGCCCGACGCACCGCCGCGGCCCGACCACGTCGGCGGCCTATAGTGGCGACCGTGCTCAACGCCTCCCGGCCGACATGCTTCCTCATCGCCGACATCTCCGGGTACACCGGCTACCTCGTCGACGTCGAGCTCGAGCACGCCCAGGACATCCTGGCCGATCTCGTCGGTGCCGTGGTGAGCGCCCTCCGGCCCGATTTCCGATTGGCCAAGCTCGAGGGCGACGCGGCGTTCATGGCGATGACCGCCGAGACGATCGACGGCTCGATGCTGCTCGACACCATCGAGCGCTGCTATTTCGGCTTCCGCCGGCG
>DASYSM010000097.1:0-3624 GCA_036003325.1 Candidatus Limnocylindrales bacterium | reverse complement strand
CGGCTTGGCGCGGCGATGATCCGCGGGTTGCAGGCGGCCGGGGTGGCCGCCACGGTCAAGCACTTCCCGGGGCTGGGCGCCGTCGACCGGGACACGCATCACGAGCTGGCGGTCGTCCGTGGCGACCGGGAGATGCTGGATGACACCGAGCTCGTGCCGTTCCGGGCGGCGATCGCGGCCGGGGCCAAGGTCGCGATGTCGGCCCATGTCGCGGTGCCCGCGCTGAGCGGCGACCCGACGCTGCCGGCGACCCTGTCCCGGGCCGTCATGACCGACACGCTCCGCAACGACCTCGGCTTCACGGGCATCTCGATCAGCGACGCGCTCGACATGCGCGCGCTCGCGCAGGGGGCCGCCCAGGCGGTCGAGGTGATCGCCGCCATCCGCGCCGGCGACGACCTGCTACTCACGACCGCCGATCGCACCGCTCGCCGACGCATCGAGTCGACGCTGCTGGCCGCGGCCGGGCGGCACCTGTTCGAGCCGGCCGATCTGGACGCCTCGCGCGCCCGGCTGGCCGATCTCCGCCGCTGGCTGGGCGGCGCGACCCCCCAACCCGATCTCGACGTCGTCGGATCGGCCGAGCATGTCGCGCTGTCGCGCGAGCTGGCGGAGCGGGCCCTGACCCGGACCGATCGAGCGCCCGACGGCGGGGAGCCGGCACCGATCGCCCTGTCGCCCTCCACGCGGATCCTCGCGATCATGCCCGAGCCGGCCGACCTGACCCCGGCCGACACGTCGTCGCTGGTCGAGCCCGGGCTGGCGCGCGCGCTGCGGACGCGGTTCGGGTCGGTCGAGGAGGTCGTCGTCCCGGGCTCCCCGAGCGATGACGAGATCGCCGGACTCCGGACGCGAGCGATGTCGTTCGACGCCGTCGTCGTCGGGACCATCGAGGCGCACCGCCGGCCCGCGCAGGCCGCGCTGGTCCGGGCCATCGTCGCGAGCGACGTCACGACCATCGCGGTCGCGCTGCGGACGCCGTGGGACGCCGCGACCTACCCGCCGGGCGTGGCGGCCGTCTGCACCTACTCGATCCTGCCTCATCCGCTCGACGCGCTCGCGCGGGCGCTCGCGGGTGAGATCGGGTTCCCGGGACGGCTGCCGGTCGCGGTCGCCCTGCCGCACCGATGACCCTCCGCGACGAGATCCGCGAGCAGCCCGAGGTCGCCGTCCGGCTGCTGGCCGACCAGGCGGCCGCGGTCGAGGCCATCGCCGCGTCCCTGCGCGAACGGCCGGTCCGGCACGTCGTCATCGCCGCCCGAGGCACCTCGGACCATGCCGCGATCTACGCCCAGTACGTCCTCGGCGTGCGGCATCGGCTGTCGGTCGGGCTGGGGACGCCGTCGATCGTGTCGTTGTACGGCGCCGCGCCGGACGTCGGCGACGCGCTCGTGATCGGCATCAGTCAGTCGGGGGCGTCGCCGGACATCGTCGCGGTCGTCGCCGCGGCCCGCGCCCAGGGCTCACCGACGATCGCCATCACCAACGAGCCGGGGTCCGCCCTGGCGGAGGCGGCCGAGCGGACCATCGCGCTGGGAGCCGGCCCGGAACGGGCGATCGCCGCGACCAAGACCTACACCGCCGAGCTGCTGGCTGTGGCCATGCTCTCGGCGGCGTTGACGGATGACCCCGTCGACCGCGCGGCGCTAGCCGCCATCCCTGCCGCGCTCGCGCGCGCCATCGACCTCGAGCCGGCCATCGAGCGGATCGCCGCGGACCAGGCCTCCGCGACCCGCGCGCTCGTCATCGCCCGGGGTTACGAGTACGCGACCGCGCGCGAGTGGGCGCTCAAGCTCAAGGAGCTGGCCCGGGTCTTCGCCGATCCCTACTCGTCGGCCGACTTCCAGCACGGCCCGCTCGCCCTCGTCGAACCGGGCGTGCCGGTCATCGCGGTCGCGCGTGCCGGGGCACCGGCAGCCGATCTCGTCGCGCTCCTCTCCCGACTTCGCGACGAGCTCGGCGCGGAGCTGCTGGTCGCCTCCGACCAGCCGACCGCCCTCGCGCTCGCGACGTGGCCGGTGGCCCTGCCGACAGGGACGCCCGAGTGGCTCGGGCCGATCGTCTCGATCGTGGCCGGACAGCTCCACGCATACCATCTGACCCGCGCGCGCGGGCTCGATCCCGACGCCCCGCGCTACCTCAGCAAGGTGACGCGCACGACCTGAGGGATCAGAGCCCGGAGTAGGCGTGCAGGCCGCTGAACCAGAGCGAGCCGGAATAGGTCACCAGCACCATGCCGAACCCGACGACGAGCAGCAGCGCCGCCGGCCGTCCGGCCCACGAGCGCTGGTTGCGGGCGTGCAGGTAGATGGCGTATGTCAGCCAGGTGACGAGCGCGGCGGTCTCCTTCGGGTCCCAGCCCCAGTAGCGCGACCACGCGATCGAGGCCCACCAGGAGCCGAGGATGATCATCGTGGCGAAGATCGGGAAGCCGATGATGACCGCGCGGTAGGCGACCTCGTCGAGGACCTTGTGCGACGGCAGCCAGGCGAACCGGTCGCCCTGGCCCTGGGCGAGATACCCGACGCCGGCCGCGAAGCTCGTCGCGAAGATGCCGTACGACAGGACCGCCATCCCGACGTGGATGGTCAGCAGGGGTGCGTTCTGCAGGGCGGGCACGAGCGGCTGGATCTCGCCGGGCAGGCTCGAGGCGTACAGCAGGATGGCGAGGGCGACCCCGACCGGGATGAACCCGATCGAGCGGATCGGATAGCGCCGCTGCAGGAACAGGTAGCCGCCCAGCATCGAGAACGCGAACGCCACGCTGAACTCGTACAGGCTGCCCCATGGCCCGCGCCCGACGACGATGGCCCGCGCCAGCATCGAGCCGCCGAGCGACAGGAAGGCGAGGAAGGTCAGGCCGATCGCAGCGCGCGAGAGCGGGCTTGGCGCGGCGTAGGTGTCGAGACCGGACGTGGCCGCTCGGGTCTGTTCGGTCACGAAGGAGCCGGTCACGACGCCCGCGTAGGCCGGCTGGCGCCCCGGTGCGCGGGCGGTCGCCAGGCTCGGCAGCCGCCGGCCGTTGGCCAGCATCACGGCGTGGCCGACATGGGCGGCGAAGCCCAGCGCCACGAGGATGACGCCGAGCGAGAACAGGTTCGACGAAAGGAGGGGCATGATCGGCGCCTCGGGTCAGGCGGCGGCAGCGCCACCGGGTTTGGGTCCGGCCGTCGTCCGGACGGCCACGGCCTTGGTCTTGACCTTGAGGACGAGACCGCAGTTCGAGCAGGTGTCGATGAGCGCGGAGCGGCCGAGCCCGCACATCGGACAGAGGACCGCGAGCTCGTCGTGGCAGCGCTCGCAGCGCAGCGTTCCCGACGGATAGACGAGCCCATCGCGCCGGCAGTGTGGGAGCCCGACCGGGAAGACCGGGTCGCCGCCCGGGCCGATCTCGGCGACGCGCGGACCCTCCTCGAAAGCGACCTTGGCCCGCGGCTTGGAGACGAGGTAGGCGCCGGTCCCGAGGACCAGCCCGGTCAGGAATGGACCGACCAGACCGAGCAGGACGAAGACCGGAAGGAGGCTGATCAGGAAGCCCCAGTCGGGGGTCACGAAGATCGCCGTGACCTGCAGGATCTGGGTCCAGATCTGGTTCAGGAACTCGACCAGGTTCACGGCGGCATC
>DASYSM010000096.1:0-10144 GCA_036003325.1 Candidatus Limnocylindrales bacterium | reverse complement strand
CTCGTTCCCGGCGCCGACCGGCCGGGCGTGATGAGCGCGCGCCTCGTGGCCGATCTCGTCGACCGCCGCGGCGTCCTGCCGGGCCGTCGCGCCCTGCTGGTGGGAGACGAGGCGGATCTGGCAACGGCCGCCGATCGGCTCCGACGTGCCGGCGCCGCGACGCTGCACGGGCCCATCCCGACCGCTGCGCTCGTCCGGGTCCACGGTCGACGACGGGTCACCGGTGCGGAGGTGACGGTCGGCGGCCGGCGGCAGCGGCTGTCGGTCGACCTCGTCGTGTTCGGCGACACGAGCCCCAACCTCGACCTCGTCCTGGCCGCCGGTGGCGCGATCGAACGGCAGGGCGACACGCTCCAGCCCGTCGTCGACGGCGACGGTCGGACGACGGTCCCGGGGCTGTCGGTCGCGGGCACGGCGGCGGGCCGGCCGGGACGACCGGACCGAGCACGCCCGGCGGCGGACCACGCTCATCCCGACGCGATGGTCTGCTTCTGCGAGGACGTCCGCGTCCGCGAGATCAGGGACGAGCTGGCCGCCGGCTATCGGGACCCCGAGCTCGTCAAACGCCGGACCGGGTCGTTGACGGGGCCGTGCCAGGGCAAGTCGTGCCTCCAGGCCTTCGCCTGCCTGGCCGGCGCCGACGGCGTTCCGACCGCCCGGCCGCCGCTCCGGCCGGTCCGCCTCGGCGACCTCGTCCCGCCGCCATGAGCCACCCTGGTCTCGGGGGCCTCCTGACGGCGGATCCTCCGTCCAGCGCGGATGTCGTGATCGTCGGTGCCGGGATCGCCGGGCTCGGCTTCGCGCGCGAGCTCGTGGCGCGCGGCGTGCGCGACATCGTCATCGTCGATCGCGGCTATCCGGGCGGCGGCGCGACCGGCCGCAACGTCGCCCGCATCCGCGCGATGCAGCTGACCGAGGAGCTCACCCACGTCGCCATCGCCTGCCAGTCCAAGTACGACCGGATGGGCGAGGAGCTCGGGTTCAACGTGCTGTTCTACCGGCTCGGGTACGCCTGGGTCCTGTACGACGCGGCCGAGGTCGTCCGGATGCGGGACATCGTGGAGATGCACCACCGGATCGGCGTGGGCAGTGCCTTCCTCGGCCCGGACGAGACGCTCCGCCGCCTGCCGATCCTGCGCGGCGGCGAACCGGTCGCCGGGGCCGTCCTCAACGACGATGCGATCGTCCATCACGACGCGGTCGTCTGGGCCCACCTCGAGCACCTGGCCCGGACGAGCGTCCGGATCGTCGCGGGCACCGAGGTCATCGGGATCGCGCGCGGCGACGGCGTCGAGGCGGTCGTCACCGATCGCGGCCGGATCCAGACGCGGACCGTGCTCAATGCCGCCGGCGGCTGGTCGAGCCGGCTCAACGAGCTGGCCGGTGTCAGCGCGCCGAACCGGCCCGTCAGGCGCGAGGTCCTCGTCACGGCACCCGTGCGGCGGACGATCGAGGCGGCCGTCACCTTCTACCGGCCGACCGAAGGCTGGTTCAACCAGACCCTCCGCGGCGAGATCGTCATGGGCGTGGTCGATCCCGAGGAGCCCTCGGGCGTCGACCAGCGATCGTCGTGGGACTTCCTCCGCCGGACCGCGGCGATGATGACCCGCAAGGCGCCGGCCCTCGCCGACGTCTCGGTCATCCGCCAGTGGGCCGGGATGTATGACATCTCCCCTGACCACATGCCGCTCGTCGGACCGACGGACCAGCTCGGCGGCTGGTGGCAGGCGAACGGCTGGAGTGGTCGCGGGATGCTGCTCGGGCCATATCTGACCGAGCTCCTCGCGACGCGGTTCGTCACCGGCGAGACGCCCGCCCGCCTGGCGGCCTTCGATCCCGACCGATTCCCCGCGGGCGAAGCGTCCGACGAGGCCGCCGGCGACTACTACGAGCGGTACGCGCGGCGCGACCGATAGACCCAGCCGTCGCCGACGCCGGTCACCGCACTTGAGCGACGCACGATGCGTCGGGCATGATGGTGCCAGCGACGAGCACAGTCGAGCCCATGGAGGGAAGCCCGACGTCCGCATGGACGTTCGTCGCGGGGGAGCCTTCGATTGCCTGAACCCGACCGCGGACGGAGAACCCGCCGAGCCGGAACGCATGCCGGCGAGACCATGGCGGGCCCGGAACGCGGACCGGCCGGTCGGTCGACGCTGCCCGGCGGCCTGCCGGTCCTCGAGACGAAGCTCGTCGCGCCGCCGTCCCGGCCAGGGATCGTCCCGCGACCGACGGTCAGCTCGAAGCTCGCCCGGACGGCGACCCCGATCGTGTTCGCCATCGCGCCAGCCGGCTATGGCAAGTCGACGGCCATCGCGCAATGGGCCCGTGGCGACGGGCGGCCCGTCGCCTGGCTGTCGATCGACGCACGTGACAACGACCCGTACCTTCTGCTCGGCTATCTCCACGTCGCGCTCGATGCGATCTCGCCGCTGCCCACTGATGTCGGGGCCGCGATCGCAGCCGGCGGGCGATCGATCTGGACCTCGGCGATGCCGCGGCTCGGCGCTGCGATCGCCGGCTGCGGGTCGCTGATCCTGGTCCTCGACGACTTCGATCGGGTGATCGACCCCGACGGCGCCGACGCCGTCCTCAGCCTCGCCGGCCAGCTCGCACCGGGTGCGCAGCTGGTGTTGATCGGGCGGACATCGGGGCGATTGCCACTGCCCCGCCTGATCGCCGACGGCCAGGCCTCGGTGCTTGGCGTAACGGACCTGAGCTTCGACCACGATGAGACCGCGGCCGTGCTGGCGTCGGTCGGGGTGGACCTTCCTCGCGATGATGTCGAGCGGGCGACCGCCCACCTCGAGGGCTGGCCGGCGGGTGTCTATCTGACGGCCCGATCGATGCGCGCCGGCGGGTGGTCCCCCGTCGTGCCGGCGGGGCCTGACTCGCCCCGGCCCACGCCGGACGATCCCGAGATGGCGACCGTGCTGGCCGGCGAGTACCTGCGGACGGAGCTGCTCGAGCGGCTCGACGCCGACGATCTCGCCTTCGCCCTGCGGACGTCCGTCCTCGAGCGACTGACCGGCCACCTGTGCGATGCCCTCCTCGACCGCGACGACTCGGCCGCCCGCCTTCGCTCGTGGGAACGGTCGAACCTGTTCCTGATCCCCCTCGACGGCGAGCACACCTGGTACCGCTATCACCACCTCCTCCGCGACGTGCTGATCACCGAGCTGACCAGCCGGGAGCCTCAGGCGGTCCGGGACCTGAACATGCGGGCCGCCGCCTGGCTCCGCGGGCAGGGACTGACCGAACAGGCGCTCGAGCACCTCATCGCGGCGGACGCCGGCGCGGAGGCAGGCGAGCTGCTGCCGGGGATGCTCCAGGCCGCGTGGAACGCGGGTCGCGTCGACACCGCGCTGCGCTGGGCGGACTGGTTCGAGGCCACGCCCGACGTCGAGCGGCGGATCGAGGTCGTGGCTGCCGGGTCATTCATCTTCCGGCATATGGGCATGGCCGCCCGGGCGGACCGCTGGGCGGACATCGGGGATCGCTGGCGCCCGGACCCGGCCGACCCGACGGCAGAGCATGGGGAGGCGCTGCGCCTGCTCGGACGGGCGTTCGGGATGCGCTTCGGACCTGAGCGGATGCTCGAGGACGCACGGCGGGCGGTCGCGCCGCTGGAGCGGACCGATCGCTGGTGGATCCCGGCGATGGCCGTCCGCGGGATCGCCGAATCCCTGTCCGGCCTCATCGACGAGGCCGAGCGGACCCTCGACGAGGCGGTCGAGGCCTCCACCAGTCGGCTGGCATCTCCGACCTCGGTGGCGATCGGTGCCGCGGCATCCGCGGACATCGCCATCGGGCGCAACGACTGGGCCACGGCGGACCGCCTCGTCCGGATGGGCCAGGCCCTGGTCGCGGCGAATCATCTCGGCGAGCACTCGCCCGGCATCGCCATCGACGCGGTCGCGGCGCGGGTGGCGGTCCACAGCGGCGACCGCGACGCTGCCCGTTCGCACATCGCGCATTCGCAACGGGTCCGCCCCCTCATCAATCACGCGCTGCCGTGGCTGGCGGTCCGGACGCGGCTCGATCTCGCGGCCGCACACCTCGGCCTGGCCGACCCCGCCGGCGCTCGGACGCTGCTGATGGAGATCCGCGACGTCATGATCCGTCGTCCGAACCTCGGGACCCTGGTCGCGGAGGTCGGTGCCATGCAGGCTCGCCTCGAGCAGATCCGTGGCGGGACGCCCAGCGCCACGACCCTGACCGTCGCGGAGCTGCGACTGCTGCCCCTCCTGTCGACCCACCTGACCTTCCGCGAGATCGGTGAGCGCCTGTTCGTCTCGCCCAACACGGTCAAGACCCAGGCGATCTCGATCTACCGGAAGCTCGACGCGACGTCCCGGAGCGAGGCCATCGGGAACGCCGCCCAGGCCGGCCTCATCGACAGCGCCGTCTGACCGGGCCGGCGTGCGTTTCAACCGAACCGGATGATGCCCGGTCCACGACCCACCCTATCGTGCTCGACACGGGAGCATCACTCCCGCGTCGCGCAGCGCGGTCGCGGCCAGCGTCCTTGGGAGGGATCATGAAGCGTCCGTTCGGGATCACCATCCTCGCGATCATCTTCGTGGCGGCCGGGTTCAGCTTCATGCTGCTCGGGTTCCAGATGACCACGGCCGTGACCTTCGGGCCGCTGCCGACCGGCTCCGGCACCTGGATCTGGGGCTGGCTGCTCGTCCTCACCGGGATCGGGTTCTGGCTCGGCGGTCTTGCCGCCTGGAGCCTCCAGCCGTGGGGCTGGATGCTCGGCCACTTCCTGGCGATCCTCGGCATCCTCGAAGCGATCTTCGCCCTCATCGGGTTCGGCGATGTCAACTACGCCCTGGCGACCACCGCGTTCCCGTTCATCCTGCTGTGGTACCTGAACCGTGAACCGGTCAAGAAGGCATTCGGGTTGATCGAGGCGTAGGCCCCGAGGCCAAGTTGGACGGAGCGCCCGGTCCGCCGCGCGTCGTTGGAGGAGAACCAGATGGGTATCGACGAGACGAGCCGGGCGATCCTGCCGATCCCCGCACGGCCCTATACCGGGGTCACGACCTATGACGCCAAGGATCCGGACACCGCCTATCCGCCGATCGAGGCGGTGCGACCCCCGGCCGGCGCGCCGAACATCCTGCTCATCCTCATCGATGACGCAGGCTTCGGCTCGAACAGCGCCTTCGGAGGCGCACCGCGGACGCCCACCTTCGAGCGCCTCGCGGCGGACGGCCTGAAGTACACGCGGTTCCACACGACGGCCCTGTGCTCGCCGACCCGCGCCGCGCTCCTGTCGGGGCGCAACCACCACACCGTCGGGATGGGCGGGGTCACCGAGATCGCAACGTCGGCCCCCGGCTACAGCTCGGTCCGCCCGAACTCGTGCGCGCCGCTCGCCCAGACCCTCACGCTCAACGGCTACTCGACCGCGCAGTTCGGCAAGTGTCATGAGGTCCCGGTCTGGCAGACGAGCCCGATGGGACCGTTCGACGCATGGCCGAGCGTCGGCGGCGGCTTCGAGCATTTCTACGGGTTCCTGGGTGGCGAGACCAACCAATACGCGCCGGCGCTGTACGACGGGACGACTCCCGTCGAGCCCGACCGGACGCCCGAGGAGGGCTACCACCTGACCGAGGACATGACCGACCGAGCGATCGCCTGGATCCGCTCGCAGAAGTCGCTGATGCCCGACAAGCCGTTCTTCGTCTACTTCGCCCCCGGTGCGACGCACGCGCCCCACCACGTCCCACCTGAGTGGACGGCGAAGTACAAGGGCCAGTTCGACGGGGGCTGGGACAAGGCGCGCGAGGAGACCTTCGAGCGCCAGAAGGCGCTCGGTGTGATCCCGCCCGACGCCGAGCTCACCGCGCGTCCGGCCGAGGTCCCGGCCTGGGACGACATGCCAGATGCGCTCAAGCCCGTCCTCGCCCGCCAGATGGAGATCTACGCCGGCTTCATGGAGCACACGGACCACCACATCGGGCGGCTCATCGATGCGGTCGACGACCTCGGCATCCTCGACGACACCCTCGTGATCCTCATCTCCGGCGACAACGGCGCCTCCGCCGAAGGGACGATCAACGGCAGCTTCAACGAGCTCCTCATGTTCAACGGCGCGGCAGCGCTCGAGACGCCTGAGTTCCTCCAGGCGCATATCGACGAGTTCGGATCGCCTGCGGCGTATAACCACTACGCGGTCGGCTGGGCCCATGCAATGGATGCCCCATACCAGTGGACCAAGCAGGTCGCCAGCCACTGGGGCGGGACGCGCAACGGGACGATCATCCGCTGGCCGGCAAGGATCGCGGCCAAAGGTGAGGTCCGCAACCAGTTCCACCACGTGATCGACGTGGCGCCGACCATCCTCGAGACGGCAGGGCTGCCCGAGCCGCTCTTCGTCGACGGCGTCCAGCAGGTGCCCTACGAGGGCGTCAGCATGGCCTACTCGTTCGATGAGGCGAGCGCGCCCGACCGGCACGAGACGCAGTATTTCGAGATGTTCGTCAACCGCGGTATCTATCACAAGGGCTGGACCGCGGTGACACGGCACAGCACACCGTGGGTCATCGCGCCGACGCCGGCGTTCGACGACGACGTCTGGGAGCTGTACGGCCCCGACGACTGGACCCAGGCCCACGACCTGGCGACCGAGCGGCCGGAGCGGCTCCACGAGCTCCAGCGGCTGTTCATGATCGAGGCGGCACGGCACAACGTCTTCCCGCTCGACGACCGCCGGATCGAGCGGTTCAACTCGGAGCTAGCGGGCCGGCCCGAGCTCGTCCACGGCGATCGACAGCTCCTGTTCGGCGGCATGGGTCGCCTGTCTGAGAACTCGGTCATCGTCACGAAGAACAAGTCGCACTCGGTGACCGCCCAGGTGACCGTTTCTGAGCGTGGTGCTGACGGCGTGATCGTCGCCCAAGGCGGCGCATTCGGTGGCTGGTCGCTCTATGCCAGGGACGGCAAGCCGGCCTACTGCTACAACCTGCTCGGCCTGCGTCGCTACAAGATCTACGGCGACACGGACATCCCGGCAGGCGACCACCAGGTCAGGATGGAGTTCACGTACGACGGCGGCGGGCTCGGCAAGGGCGGGACCGCCGTGCTGTTCCTCGATGGTGCGAAGGTCGGCGAGGGCCGGCTCGATGCGACCGTGCCGCTGGTCTTCTCGGCTGACGAGACGACAGACCTCGGCAACGACACCGGGACGCCCGTCACCGATGACTTCGGGTCGACCGGGCGGCCGTTCACCGGCCGGATCGCCTGGGTCGAGCTCGACGTCGGGGCGGCCGAGGAGGACCTCGACCACCTGATCACGCCCGAGGAGCGCTGGCGGATCGCGATGGCCCGCCAGTAGGGCGACCAGCGCGACGGCGGACCGCGCCGGCCAGCGGCCTGCGCGGTCTTCTCCCGCCCGACGCGCGACGGGGCCTTCGGGCCGGTCAGGATCCGGAAGATGCCGGATCGGTCCCGTCGAGATCGCCATCGACGTCGTCGCCCAGCGCCACAGCCAGCTTCGGAGCTGCGGAGACCAGGCAGGCGGACGCGACCGTCGGGGCGACCGCGATCATGGTGTCGACGATGTCGTCGGGGGTGGCTCCCGCCGCGAGGGCGACCGCGACGGCCGCATCGAACGACGACGCCGGTCCATCGAGGGCGACGAGGGCGGCGATGCGGACGAGGGCGACCGTCCGGGCATCGAGAGCGATCGACCCGATCCGTGTGGCGTCGGCGTCGTCGACGTCACCCAGGACCTCGTCGACCGATCGCCGGTCGCTCATCGACAGCCGCCTGAGACGCTCGATATGGGAGGTCATCGTCCATTCCCTCGTCGCGGCCGTGCCACGGTTGACGGACATGCGTCGACGCGGACCGGGTGCCCCCAGCGAGCCCAGGTCCGCGTCGGCGTGAAGTGATCCGAGGTGCTCCGAAGATGTCCCGGGTTCAGATCCCGAGCGCCTTCGCCTTCGCGGCGGCGAACTCCTCGTCCGACAGGATGCCCTGCGCGTGGAGCTGAGCCAGGTTCTCGAGCTGCGCGGTGGTCGGATCGACCGCGGGGGTGGCCGGCACCGGCGGAGCAGAGGCCGGAGGTGGCGCCGCCGCCGCGGCAGCCTGCTGCTGCTCGTACGACTGTGCCTCGGCCTGCTGCGCGTACTTCTGCTGCTGATGGTGGCTGACCGCACCGGCGGTCCCGGCCACGACGGCGGTCGTGGCAGCGGCTCGGACGAGGCCGCCTCGGCGTCGCATCATGGGCGGTTCTCCTTTCGATCGGCGCTGATGGTCCGCCAGGGATGGCGGTCACCATCGTCGCGGCGACGAGCGCAGCATCGGTCGGTCGCAGGCCGGCGCCATCACCCGGACGGGATGATTTCCGGTTCAGGGCTGGGCAGCGCCCTCGGGCTAGAGCAGCTCGCCATGCGCCGACGCGGTCGGCTCGCCGTCGCGCGGTCGTGGCTCCTCGCCGGGGCCGTACCCCTCGCCGGGCTCGAGCACCGGGAGGGCCGCCGACGAGGTGCCCTCGATGGCGCCGACACCGAATGGCACCCATTTCGACGGGTCCTGGAGCCGGTGGGCCTCGACGTTGCCCCGGGTGTGGACCTCGGAGAAGCCCTTCGGCTCGATCCACATCCGCTCGCCCTCGAGCAGGCCGAGGACGCCCGACTGGCCCGGCTCGTCACGCTCGTGCTGGCAGTACGTGCAGGCGACGGAGTCGTGCTTCTGGTAGGTCTCGGGCTCCTCGTAGGTCGTGATGTAGCCCTCGTAGTTGCGCAGCACGACCTTGTGGTCGCTGTAGCTGATCAGGTAGTTGGGCATGACCGGGATCTTGCCGCCGCCGCCGGGCGCATCGATGACGTAGGTCGGCACGGCATAGCCCGAGGTGTGGCCGCGCAGGCCCTCCATGATCTCGAGGCCCTTGCCGACCGGCGTCCGGAAGTGGCCCGAGCCCTCGACCAGGTCGCACTGGTAGAGGTAGTACGGCCGGATCCGGTTCTCGACGAGCTTGTGGACGAGCGCTCGCTGGATATGGACGCAGTCGTTGACGCCGGCGAGGAGGACGCTCTGGTTGCCGACCGGCAGGCCGGCCTTCGTCAGCTTGTCGACCGCCCGCGAGACCTCGGGCGTGATCTCGTTCGGGTGGTTGAAGTGGAGGTTGATCCAGAGGGGGTGGTACTGCTCGAGCATCGCGCACAGCTCGTCGTCGATCCGCTGGGGCAGGAAGACCGGCACGCGCGAGCCGATCCGGATGATCTCGATGTGGGGGATCTCGCGGATCCCGCGGAGGATCTTCTCGAACAGCTTCGGGGCGAGCGTCAGGCCGTCGCCGCCGCTGATCAGCACGTCGCGGACCTGCGGCGTCCGGCGGAGGTACTCGAGCTGGGCCTCGTGGTCGCGCGAGTTGAAGTTCTGGGTCGGGTCGCCGACGATCCGCGACCGCGTGCAGTAGCGGCAGTACGAGGCGCACTGGGTCGTGACGAGCATCAGCACCCGGTCGGGGTAGCGATGCACGAGGCCGGGCACCGGGGAGTGGCGGTCCTCGGCGAGCGAGTCCTCCATCATCGCGGTGAACGCCTGCTGCTCCCGGCCGAGCGGGATGACCTGCCGCCGGATCGGGTCGTCGGGGTCGTCGGGGTCGATCAGCGAGATGAAGTACGGCGTGATATCGACCCGGAACTTGTCCGGGGCGCTGAGGCCGGCGCGTTCCTCGTCGGTCAGATTGAGGATCCCCGCGATCTCCTCGAGATCGTTGACGCGGTTGCTGAGCTGCCAGCGCCAGTCGTTCCACTTCTCGTCGGGAACGTCCTCGTAGATCGGGGCGCGGCGGCTGACGGCGAGCTTCCCGTCCGGCCCGAGCGCCTTCGCCGGGTCACGACGGTTAATGAACGGCGCTTCCGCGGCGGCGCGGGCCGCGTCCTGGTGGGCGACCGTGACCTTGATCTCCTGGGCGTCCAACCGAGCCTGACCTCCGTGGCGCGAACGACGATGAGTGCATAAGGAGTATGCACTCTGCAAGGTTGCGGGATCATAGCGGAGGCGCGGAAGCGCGGTCCATCGGCCGGTCGTACCGGTCGGATCAGCGGCCCTTCGGCGCGAGCAGCCCCCGCTCGGCGGTCGCCGTAGCGCTTGGTCAGCTTGGAGACTTCGATGACGTTCA
>DASYSM010000095.1:0-3027 GCA_036003325.1 Candidatus Limnocylindrales bacterium | reverse complement strand
GCGCCGAGTCCCGCGAGCGGATCCGCGAACACCAACTCGCGTGCGACCCGCTGCTGCAGCGGCGAGTGGGTCGCCTGCCACAGTCCTGCGGCCTCGGGGAGCGCCGACAGGTCGGGCGCCGGCGCGTCTGGCTCGATCATCGCCGCGCGAAAGTCCACGAGCGCCGTGTCCACGGCGACGGCGTCGTCACCCGCCTTGATGTGGATCGCCCGGATCTGCTCGATCGCGGTCTCGAGGATCGAGCGCGACGGCCCGGACAGGCTGATGAAGCCGCCGAAGCGTGGGTCCGCCTGCTTCGCGATCGACGCCGACGACGCGTGGATCGATCCCTCGCTATGGCCGAGCAGGAAGATCGTCCCGCAGCCATCCCGGTTCGCCAGCGCGTCGAATGCCGTCTCGGCCTCGTCGACGTAGTGAGCCAGCGACAAGACCTCGAGCATCTGCAGATCGGCCGGCGCATCGCTCCTGGGCATGTTGACGCCCGAGCCGACCTTGTCGAAGCGAATGGACCCCACGCCGCGTTGCTGGAGGGCGAGCGCGAGCTGCGCACCGCTGCCGTTCCTGCCCGGCAGGAGCGGGGACGTCCAGTCGCGATCGGTCGGCCCGCTGCCGGCGAAGAACACGACGCACGGCGCGGGATCGTCGCGCGCCGGCAGACAGATCGTCGAGGGCAACGTGTAGCCCGCCCCCGTGAGCACGACGTCCTCGGTCACCGCGGCGTCCTTCGGCATCGATGGCGACGGTAGCACGCCGCGGCGCAGATGCGCGGTCGACGGACGGCGACGCAAACCCGAGCTCGAGACGGGACCTAGGTACGAGCCACTGGGACGATGGTCATCTGGCCGGTGATGCATCCGGGCACCACGATTGCATTCGCCGCGGGGAACCTATGACACGCACAGGACGGACCGAGGGACCCACCGTGACCGCCGATGACGTCGCAGACTCGCAGACCGACATGCTCGGTCCACTGCCGCTTGGCTGGAGCGACGCAGAAACCGGCCTCGAGGGGCCCGACTTCTGGCGCCGTCTGCTGATCGCCGAAGTCGCCCGAAGCGCGAGGTATGGCCGCCCGTTGACGGTCGTCCTTCTCGACATCGAGGGTCTGCAGGACTTCCTGCTGGCGTGGGGCCGGCAGGTGACCCGCCGGACGCTGCGCGAGACCGCGCAGGTCCTGCGGCGGATGGCCCGCACGAGCGATTACTGCACGAGGGTCGGCGCAACGCGCTTCGGGATCCTCCTCACCGAGACCGGGGAGATCGAGGCGATCAATTTCGTCGAACGCGTCCGCGAGGGCTGTTCCCGCTCGCTGCCACCAGGAGCTGAGTCGATCCGCCTGGCATTCGGCTGGGCCAGTCCACGCCCCGGCGAGGCGCCGGACGACGTCGTCCGCCGGGCCGAGGCACGCATCGCGGCCGATCGCGCCGAGTGACCCCCGCGCCTCCGCACCTCCGGAGACCGCGACCCGGATCTGCCCCGGTCAGCGCCAGCCGAGATCGGGCGCCACGTACCTGAGGATGCTCTCGATGGCGTGGGCGTTGTACTCGACGCCGAGCTGGTTGGGGACCGTCAGCAGGAGTGTGTCCGCGGCCTGGATCGCCGTGTCGCCGGCGAGCTCCCGGACGAGGACGTCCGGCTCGGCGGCGTACGATCGGCCGAAGATCGCCTTGGTCTGGGCGTCGATATAGCCGACCTGATCGGATTCGGTGCCGCTGCGGCCGAAATACGCGCGGTCGCGGTCGTCGACCAGCGCGAAGATGCTGCGACTGACCGACACCCGTGGCTCGCGCTCGTGCCCGGCGGCTGCCCATGCCTCGCGGAACAGCCGGATCTGCTCGGCCTGGAGCTCGTGGAACGGCACGCCCGCGTCCTCGGTCATGAGCGTCGACGACATGAGGTTCAGGCCCTGCTGCGCGGCCCACTCGGCGGTCGCGCGCGACCCGGCACCCCACCAGATCCGGTCGCGCAGCCCCGGGGAGTGGGGCTCGGGCCTCAGCAGACCAGGCGGGTTCGGGAACATGGGCGATGGGTTGGGCTGAGCGAAGCCGGCGCCTGACAGCGCCTGGAGGAACACCTCCGCATGCTGGCGCGCCATGTCGGCATCGGTCTGACCCTCGGGCGGCATGTAGCCGAAGTATCGGAAGCCATCGATGACCTGCTCGGGTGAGCCGCGGCTGATCCCGAGCTGCAGCCGGCCGCCCGCGATGAGATCGGCGGCGCCGGCGTCCTCGACCATGTAGAGCGGGTTCTCGTAGCGCATGTCGATGACGGCCGTGCCGATCTCGATCCGCCTGGTGCGCGCGCCGACCGCCGCCAGGAGCGGGAACGGAGACGCCAGCTGCTGGGCGAAATGGTGGACGCGAAAGTAGGCACCGTCCGCGCCCAGGTCCTCGACCGCCTCGGCGAGCTCGATCGACTGGATGAGCGCGTCGGAGCCCGATCGGACCTGCGAATACGGTGAGGCCGACCAGTGTCCGAACGACAGGAACCCGATCTTCTTCATCGGTCGATTCTAGGGACCCTCAGCCGAGCAGGTAGAACACCTGCACCTCGAGTGTCGTCGGGTCCTCGCCCGGGTCGCCGTAGATCTCCCAGGAGACGCCGGCCAATGGCCGGTCGTTGGTCCGGCACCAGGCCTCGACCGCGGCGTTGGCATGCGCGATGCCTTCCACGGGTCCGATGTGCACGGTCGATGCCGCGCGCCCGGCCGGCGTGTGCGTACAGACGATCTCGCCCTCGGCCTCGAAGGGGTGACCGACCTCGACCCCGAAAACGACCTCCAGCGGCCCGCCCGGCGTCGATGGGTGCCGATAGACGAAGATGTTGTGGCCGTCGGTCCGAAGGCCCTCGTTGCGACGCAGGAAGGCCCAGACGGTGTCGAGAGCCGGTCGCCACGCCGAGGCGACCCGGCCGACGGGAACGCTCCTGTGCACGGCCGCGAGCGGGCGGGCGGCGACGTCCTCGACGACGATCTGGTACGGCATCAGCTGGTCGGCGGCCCGATCTGCTGCTGGAGGTCGATGAGCG
>DASYSM010000094.1:0-35856 GCA_036003325.1 Candidatus Limnocylindrales bacterium | reverse complement strand
CGTGACTACCAGTCTGGGGGAGGGTATCTGTCGCGAACGACCCCGGATCCTTGACAGATACCCTGGGGGAGACTGGTAGTCCGATATCGCAGCACGAACAGGGCGACTTGCCGGCTGACGAGCAGTCGATCGAACGTGGATCGTGCATTGGTTCGACGCCTGAGCCGCTCCCGATGCCGCTGATCCGTGACTATCAGTCTGGGGGAGGGTATCTGTCAGGAACGACCCCGGATCCTTGACAGATACCCTGGGGGAGACTGGTCGTCGTCGATCGGGTCGGGCTGCGGGGCGCGATGGTCGCAATCGCGCCACCTGGGCGCGACCCGGGCGCCGGCCGTGCGTCCACTGCGGCCCCGACCGCCCCGGAGCCCCCGGCCCGGAGCCCCCGGCCCGCCCCCGGCGCCCCGTCCCGGCCCGCCCCGCCCCGGAGCCCCGCCCCCGAGCCCAGCCCCCGCCCGAACCCACGTTTGTGCTTCTCTCGAACAAATCCGGAGTGATAGATTCGCCAGACGAACCGCGGGTCGTCGCGAGTGATCCGCCCCGAGCAGGCACTGGAGGATCCCGGCGATGGTCGATGACTTCTTCTCCGAGGTCCCCGAGCGGATCCGTTTCGGTGGTCTCGACTCCACCGACCCCCTCACGTTCAAGGTCTACGAGCCCGATCGGATGGTCCTCGGCACGCGGATGGCCGACCACCTCAGGATCGGCGTCTGCCTGTGGCATTCGTTCGCCTGGGACGGCCGCGACATGTTCGGGATCGGGACGCTCGACCGACCGTGGCTCGACACGGCCGCGGACCCGATGGCGGCCGCCCGGCAGAAGATGGCCGTCGCGTTCGAGTTCATCGACAAGCTCGGCACGCCCTACTACTGCTTCCACGACCGCGACGTCGCGCCGGAGGGCGCCTCGTTCGCCGAGTTCCGCGACAACCTCGATGCGCTGACCGACGATGCGCTCGGCTACCAGGACCGGACCGGCGCCCAGCTGCTGTGGGGAACGGCGAACCTGTTCACCCACCCCCGCTACCAGGGCGGCGCGGCGACGAACCCCGATCCCGACGTGTTCGCCTACGCCGCGGCCCAGGTCAAGCACATGCTCGAGGTCACGAAGCGCCTCGGTGGCACGAACTACGTCCTGTGGGGCGGCCGCGAGGGCTACGACACGCTGCTCAACACGGACCTCAAGCGCGAGGGCGACCAGCTCGCCCGGTTCCTCCATCTCGTCGCCGAGCACAAGCACCGGATCGGGTTCGACGGCACCCTCCTGATCGAGCCGAAACCGATGGAGCCGACCAAGCACCAGTACGACTACGACTCGGCGACCATCCACGGCTTCCTCGTCCGGAACGGCCTGGAGGCCGAGTACAAGCTCAACATCGAGGCCAATCACGCGACGCTCGCCGGCCACTCCTTCCATCACGAGGTCGCGTACGCCGTCGCGAACGGGATGCTCGGCAGCATCGACGCCAACCGTGGCGACCCGCAGAACGGCTGGGACACCGACCAGTTCCCGAACTCCGTCGAGGACCTGGCCCTGCCGATCTACGAGATCCTGAAGGGCGGCGGGTTCACGACCGGTGGCTTCAACTTCGATGCGAAGCTGCGTCGCCAGAGCACGGATCGGACCGACCTGTTCCACGCCCACATCGGCGGCATCGACACCCTCGCGCGGGCGCTGCTCGTGGCGGCCGACCTGCTCGAGAGCGCGACCCTGTCCGGGCCGCTCGAGGAGCGTTACGCGGGCTGGAGCGGTCCGCTCGGCCGGGCCATCCTCGACGGTCGTGAAACGCTGGCGTCGCTCGAGGCGAAGGTCGCAGCCGGCGAGATCGACCCGCGTCCCGTGTCGGGACACCAGGAGCTTCTCGAGAGCCTGGTCAACCAGCACATCTGGGCGGCCGAGCGCGAACCGATCGAGACGGGCGCCGGCCGCTGACCGTGGGGCTCGTCCTCGGGATCGACGTCTCGACGACGGCCACCAAGGCCGTCCTCATCGACGAGGCCGGCGGCGTCGTCGGCGTCGCCAGCGCCGAGTACCCGTTCGAGACACCGCGGCCACTGTGGAGCGAGCAGGACCCCGGCCTGTGGTGGGACGGGGCGATCGCCGCGATCGCAGCTGTGCTCGCCACGGCCGGTCGCTCCGGAGCGGACGTCGCGGCCATCGGCCTCACCGGCCAGATGCACGGGCTCGTGCTGCTCGATGCGGCCGACCGCGTCCTCCGGCCGGCGATCCTGTGGAACGACCAGCGGACCGCCGCCGAATGCGACGCGATCCGGGTGGCGGTCGGGCCGGAGCGGCTGATCGAGGTGACCGGGAACGACGCCCTGACCGGGTTCACGGCGCCGAAGCTGGTCTGGGTCCGCGACCATGAGCCCGAGGTGTGGCGGCGGGCGGCCCATATCTTGCTGCCCAAGGACTACGTCCGGTTGCGTCTCACCGGCGATCACGCGCTCGACAAGGCCGATGGCGCGGGCACGCTGCTGTTCGACCTGGCGGCGCGCGACTGGTCGTCGGAGGTGCTGGCCCGGCTCGATATCCCGCGTGCCTGGCTGCCGCCGACGTTCGAGGGGCCCGACATCACCGGCGTCGTCAGCGCCGACGCGGCCGTGGCGACCGGGTTGCGTACCGGGACGCCGGTCGTGGCCGGCGGTGGCGACCAGGCCGCCAACGCCGTCGGTGTCGGGGTCGTATCGCCGGGGACGATGGCCCTCTCGCTCGGGACGTCCGGGGTCGTCTTCGCGGCGACGGATCGCCCGCTGATCGAGCCCCACGGTCGGGTCCACGCGTTTTGCCACGCCGTGCCCGGTCGCTGGCACATGATGTCGGTGATGCTGTCGGCGGCGGGCAGCCTGCGCTGGTTCCGCGATTCGCTGGCGCCGGGCGTCGACTTCGGCGAGCTCGTCGCGATGGCCGAGGCGATCCCGCCGGGGAGCGACGGCCTGCTCTTCCTGCCGTACCTGAGCGGCGAGCGCAGCCCGCATCCCGATCCCCTCGCGCGTGGCGCGTTCATCGGGCTCACCCTCGCCCACGACCGGCGGCATCTCACGAGGGCCGTGCTGGAAGGCGTGGCCTTCGGGCTGCGCGACGGCCTCGACCTGATGACGGCGGCCGGGCTGCCGCCGCCGTCGCGGATCCATGCCTCGGGCGGCGGGACCGCGAGCGCGCTGTGGCGCCAGATCCTGGCCGACGTGCTCGGCGCGGAGATCGCCACGGTCGCGACGACCGAGGGCGCGGCCTATGGCGCCGGTCTGCTGGCCGCGGTCGGGGCCGGCTGGTGGGGGAGTGTGGACGCGGCCATCGAGTCGGTCGTCCGGGTCACGCCGGTGGCGTCACCGGGTCCGGACGCGGACGTCTACGCCGAGCGGCATGCCGTCTATCGCGAGCTGTATCCGGCCTTGCGCGAGACATTCCCGCGGCTGTCAGCCGATCCTGGTCGCGCGGTCAGCCCCGCAGCTCGATCTCGGCCAGCTCCTTCTCGGTGACGTCGCCCGGCTTCTTGCCGAGGATGATCATCCCGAGCACGGCATCCGCATCGACCTCTGTCTTGTTCACCGTGTCGACGATCCGGCCGTGGTACATGACGCTGATCCGGTCGGACAGGTCGAACACGTCGTGGATGTCGTGGCTGATCAGGAAGATGCCGATGCCCTCGTCCTTGAGCTGGCGGACGAGGTTGCGCACCTGTGCCGTCTCGGCCGGACCGAGCGCCGCGGTGGGCTCGTCCATGATCAGGATCCGCGCGTTGAAGTAGACGGCGCGGGCGATGGCCACGGCCTGGCGCTGGCCGCCCGACAGCGACTTCACCGGCTGGGCGAAGTTCGTGAAGTTGGGGTTGAGCCGGGCCATGATCTTGCGCGTCTCGGACTCCATGCTCGAGTCGTCGAGCGAGCCGAGCCTGGTCGTCTTCTCACGACCGAGGAACATGTTCCCGGGCGCGTCGATGTTGTCGGCGAGGGCCAGGGTCTGGTAGATGGTCTCGATGTTGTAGGCCTTGGCGTCGCGCGGGTTCTTGATCGAGACCGGCTTGCCGTCGACGAGGATCTCGCCGCTGTCGGCCGGATGCGCGCCCGACAGCACCCGCATCAGGGTCGATTTGCCGGCGCCGTTGCCGCCGACCAGGCCGATGACCTCGCCGGGATGGAGGTCGATGCTGACGTCGCGCACGGCATGCACGCCGCCGAAGGCGACGTTGATATGGCGCATCTCGACGAGCGGGGTTCGCTCCGCGTCGGTCACGGTCCTGCCCTCCAGCTCGCTCATGAGCCGCGCCGGCGGTTCAGCGTGTCGAGGCCGACGGCGAGGATCAGCACGATGCCTGCCACGACGTTCTGGCCGGGCGAGTTCACGCCCAGGAAGCTCAGGCCGTAGGCCAGCGACTGCATCACGAACGCGCCGAGCACGGCTCCCGGGATGGTCCCGATGCCGCCCGCGAACGAGGTCCCGCCGACGACCGCGGCGGCGATGACGTACAACTCGTAGCCCGAGCCGATGTCGAGGGTCGCCCCGTTCAGGCGTGCGGCCGCGATGGCCGCCGCCAGCGCGCACAGGACGCCCATCAGCACGTAGGTCTTCAGGATCGTCCAGCGCGTGTTGATGCCGGCCAGCTCGGCCGCGTCGGGGTTGCCGCCATAGGCGTACACGTAGCGGCCGAACCGTCGTCGGTTGGCGACGAAGCTCATGACCAGCGTCACGCCGATGAGCAGCACGATCGGGTAGGGGAAGCCCACGGGGATCTGCAGGCCGCCGGGCGGCGCCGTGATCCCGTGCTCGGTCGCGTACTCGTCGGCTAGACCCTTCGGCCAGAACGCGTTGTTGGCGAACCAGGCGAGGCCGAGGACGATGCCGCAGCCGACCACGGCCAGGAGCACCTCCGCCCACATCGGCCGGGTCGGGAAGCCGTACCGGCGCCGCTGATGACGGCTGTTGTACAGGAGGCCGATGATGGCGACACAGCCGACCACGCCCAGGATCCAGGTGATGAGCTCACCGACCGAGCCGAGCGCTCCGCCGCCGATGAGCTGGAAGGTCGGGTCGAGCCCGACCACCGCGGCGCCCTGCGACTGGTACCAGACGAGACCACGGATGGACAGCAGGCCGCCGAGCGTGACGATGAACGACGGGACGCCGATGTAGGCGATGATGAACCCCTGGATCGCGCCGACCCCGGCACCGAGCGCGATGCCCATGGCCAGCGCCAGGACCCACTGGAACGGGACGTCGGCACCGATCCCGAAGATGTTCGGGAACCAGTCGGTCATCCACAGGGCGTAGCTCATCGCGATGAGCCCGACGAGCGACCCGACCGACAGGTCGATGTTGCGCGACACGATGACCAGGACCATGCCCGTCGCGATGATCGCGATGCCGGCCGCCTGGACGGCCATCGTGATCATGTTGGTCGGCTGGATGAGCGATCCGCCGCTCAGGATGTTGAAGGTCACCAGGATGACGACGAGGGCCACGAGCATGCCGAACAGACGGAGATCGATCTCCGTCTGCGCGAACAGACCGCGTATCGAGGTGCGCGCTGCCGGTGGTTGCGCCTGGGTCTGACCCGGGACCGGTGCTACGTCGGCCACGTTCGCCACGACAGCCCTCCTTGGCCAGGGGCTGAACGAGACCTGCGCCCCCGGGGGACCCGGGGGCGCAGGTGTTGATCGACTAGGAGATGCCTGCTACTTGCAGGCTGCCGGGGCCGTGGAGGCGTCGACGCCCTTGCACAGCTCCGCCTTGGTGATCTGGCCACCATCGATGACGACCTGCAGGTTGTCCGCCGTGATCGGCGTCGGCTGCAGGATGAACGAGCTGACCGTGTTGCCACCGGGGGTGGTGAACGGCTTCGACGACAGGCCCGCCACCGGAGCGACGTTCGGGTCGATGAAGTTCGCGGGCAGCGTGAGGCTGTCCATCTTGCCGCCGTTGCACAGCGCGAGCGCTGCGGCCGCGGCGGTCTTGCCCAGCTCGTTGGCGTTCTTCCAGATGTCGACGTACTGCCGGCCGAGCGCCACGTTGTTCAGGTTGGCGGTGTCGCCGTCCTGACCGCTGAGGGGCGGATAGCCGTACGACTTGCCGGTGAGCGCGCCGACCACGCCGAGCGCGGTGCTGTCGTTCTCGGCAAGGATCGCGTCGATCTTCGTGTTCGACGAGACCGCCGAGTCGATGATCGCTTCCATGTTGGACTGGGCCTTCTCGGTCTTCCAGGCGTCGGTGTAGGTGCCGTCCGCCGGGCCGATGATCTTGATGTCACCGGAGGTGACCTTGTCCTTCAGGCCCGCCTGGTCCCAGCCCTGGGGCAGGAAGGTCTTGGCGTTCGGGTCGCCCGGGTCGCCCTTGATCAGGACGTAGTTGCCCTTCGGGACCTTCTTGATGACCGCGTCCGCCTCGGCCTTGCCGACGGCGACGTTGTCGAAGGTGATGTACAGGGCGCTCGAGTCCTCGATCAGCCGGTCATAGGCGATGACCGGGATCCCGGCCGCCTTCGCCTTGGCGATCGACGGCAGGACGGCCTGGGTGTCCTGGGCCAGGACGATCAGGACCTTGGCGCCCTTCGAGATCATCGTGTCGATGTCGGTCGCCTGCTGCTCGTTGCTCAGGTTGGCGTCGGCATCGATGTACTTGCCGCCGGCGCCCTCGACCGTCCTCTGGATGTTCGGCTTGTCGTGCGCCGCCCAGCGCGGCTGCTGGAAGTTGTTCCACGACACGCCGACGGTGCAGCCCGTCCCGCTCGAGCCGAGCGGGTTCGCCGCCGCCGCCGATGCGCCGGCGCTGGCAGCGGGGCTGCCTCCACTGCTGCTGCAGGCGGCCGCGAGGATAGCGACCACGCCCACGAGCAACCCAAATCGTCGATCCATTCCTGTGTCTCCTCCTCCTGATCCGATGTCTTCCCTCTCGGAAATGGCGCAGGTGTCCGGCTAGGCTACCACCCTTCTGTCTCGAAAAACGACGCTGCCACGCGGGGCGGGACGGCGTCGATCCGGTCCTCCTGCGGACCGCTCCGGCTGCGGTCCATCACGCGGACGCCAGCACCCGCTGGCCCCGTCGCGGGACCAGCCAGCCGGCCGGGTCGGCCAGCAGGGGCTCGAAGGCGAGCTCGGCTGCCCCGAGCAACGGAGCATCCTCGCCGAGCACGGCCGGGACGACGCGGACCAGCCGGCGCGGAGCGGCCAGGGCGCGTCGATCCAGCTCGTGCTCGATCGTCGGGCCGACGAGCGGAAGGATCCGCCCGAAGATCCCGCCGAGCACGATGAGCCGCGGGTTGAAGATGTTGACCAGGCTGGCCAGGCCGATGCCAAGCCAGCGCCCACCATGTTCGAGCGCAGTGAGCGCGGCCGGGACGCCGGCCTCGGCGTCGCGCACCAGGGCCTCGACTTCGGGGCGACCGCCGCCCGGCGGCCGGCCGGCCATGCGCAGCAGCGCCGCCTCGCCGACCTCGGTCTCCCAGCAACCGACGGAGCCACACCGACACGTCGCACCGATCGGGTTGACCGGCATGTGGCCGACCTCGCCACCATAGCCGGCGACCCCGGTCAGGGGACGGCCGTCGATGATGATGCCGCCGCCGACGCCGTACTCGCCCGACACGAACAGGACGTCGCCGCCCCCGATGGCGGCGCCGCGCCGGAATTCGACGAGTGCCCCGAGGTCGGCGTCGTTCGCGACCGAGATCGGGGCATCGACGCGGAGGGCGGCGGCGAGCGCGTCGCCCAGGGGGACGTCGCGCCAGCCCAGGTTCGGCGCCAGCGACACCACGCCATCGCTGCGGCGGACGACCCCGACGATCGCCACGCCGACGCCGACGGGTGTCTCGCCGGCGGGGCGGCGGGAGCGCAGGGCGGCCGCCAGGTCGGCGAGGTCGGCGGCGATGCCCTCGACCCCGGTGTGGCCGGCCGGTCGGTCGACGCGGACCCGTTCGAAGACCTCGCCACCCAGGCCGACGATCGCCGCCGCCAGCGAATCGACGGCGATCTCCAGCGCCAGCACGACCGCGCCGTCGGGATCGATCCGGACGACCGGGGAGGGCCGGCCCGGGGTGCCCTGCGGCTCGGCGCGCTCCTCGATGACGAGGTCGGCCGCGGCAAGCTCGCCGATCAGCCCACGGATCGCGCTGCGGGTCAGCCCGGTGCGGGCGACCAGCTCGGAACGCGACGCCGGACCGCCGTCGTGGAGCTCGCGGACGATGGCGCTCAGGTTCGAGCGGCGGACCGTCTCGCTGCGCTGACCGATCGCCTCCAGCCGCATCGTCACCGGTTTGTGTTCCTCTCTTATAAATGTTGTGACACACTCCACCTGACGACGTGTCCGTGTCAAGGGGCGCGTGCGACGTGAGACGTGGGTCTGGGTGGTGCGACCGATGACGAACCTGCGCTGGGGCATCCTGTCGACCGCCGACATCGCCCGACACAAGGTCGTCCCGGGGATCCTGAAGGCCGACCGCTGCGAGGTCGTGGCCATCGGCTCGCGTGACGTGGACCGGGCTCGCCAGATGGCTGACGAGCTCGACATCCCGGCGGCCCACGGCTCGTACGAGGCGCTGCTGGCCGACCCGGCCGTCGACGTCGTCTACATCCCGCTGCCCAACCATCTCCACGCCGAATGGACGATCGCGGCGGCACGTGCCGGCAAGCACGTCCTGTGCGAGAAGCCGCTGGCCATGGACGCGGCCGAGGCAGAGCGGATGGTGGAGGTCTGTGCCACCGAAGGCGTGCGGCTGATGGAGGCCTTCATGTACCGGCTCCACCCGTCGTGGGAGGAGGTCCGCAGACTCGTGCGGTCCGGCCGGATCGGGCGCCTGTCCGCCGTGCAGAGCTGGTTCTCGTACGCGAACGACGACCCCGCCAACATCCGCAACAAGCTCGAGGTCGGCGGCGGCGCGCTGTACGACATCGGCTGTTACACGATCAACCTGTCGCGGATGCTGTTCGGCTCCGAACCGGTCGGCGTCAGCGCCTCCGTGGTCCGTGAGCCCGGGAGCGGCGTCGACGTCCTGACCAGCGCCATCCTCACGTTCGAGGACGGGACCGCGACGTTCACCGTCTCGACCCGGCTCGAGCCGGACCAACGCGTCCATGTCTACGGCACGGACGGGCGGATCTCGATCGAGATCCCGTTCAACATCCCGCCCGACCGGCCGACCCGGATCTTCGTGACCGCCGGCGGCGAGCCGCCGGTCGCACCCGCGACGGAGACGATCACGTTCGAGACCGCGGACCCGTACACGGTCCAGGCGGAGCAGTTCGCGGCCGCGATCCTCGACGGCACCCCGACCCCGACGCCGCCCGAGGACGCGGTCGCCAACATGCGGGTCATCGACCGTGTCTTCGCCGCCGGGACGGGCGGCGCATCCTGACGTTCTTGGGTATCCTCCCCGCCGCACGGCGGATCCGCGGGACACCCGTCACGGACCGAATCCCGGAGGAGCAGCGTTGGACCCCCAGACCGTGAGCCCCGACAATGCCGGCCCGACGGTCGGTGACCCACCTGTCCGCCCGCCGCGCCGGATCCGCGGTCGCACGGCGGTCGCGCTCGTCGTCGCGATCGCGGTGGTCGCGGTGTCGGGTGTCGGGCTCGCGCTGACCCGCCCGTGGGCCACGCCGACCGCCTGCGCCGCGAGTGCGACCATCCAGCACCCAGAATGGTCTGTGGCGCGGCGCTGGGACGAAGCTCTGCTCGATGCCATCCGGCGCTCTCTGCCGAACCCGCCGGTCCACGCCCGGAACCTGTTCCACACCTCGGTCGCGATGTGGGATGCCTGGGCGACCTACGACGCGACCGCCGCGGGCTACATCTACAAGGACAAGCACACCGCGTCCGACGTCGCTAGCGCCCGCGCCGAGGCCATCAGCTATGCCGCGTACGACGTCCTCACGTCGCGCTTCGTCAAGGCGGTCGGCGGATCGGATTCGGTGTCCGAGTTCGCCGACGTCATGGAGTCGCTGTGCTACCCGATCACCCCGGTCTCGACCGACCCGGCTGACCCGGCCAACGTCGGCAAGGCGATCGCGGCGGATGTGATCGCGTACGGCCTCGCCGACGGCTCGAACCAGGCCGGCGGCTATCAGGATCCGGACTACACCCCGGTCAATCCGCCGCTCGTCGTCGCCCAGCCGGGCACGACGATGGTCGACCCGAACCGCTGGCAGCCACTGCAGATCGAGCACATGATCAGCCAGAACGGCATCCCCGTGACGAACGGCGTGCAGCAGGCGGTCGGGCCGTACTGGGGACACGTCACCGGCTTCGCCCTGCCCGATGGTGGCGCCGCGGGGACGCCCATCGACCCGGGGCCGCCCCCGCATCTCGGCGATCCGGCGTCGGATCAGGCGTACAAGGACATGGCCGTCGAGGTCATCCGCGACAGCAGCCTGCTCGACCCGACCGACGGGACGATGATCGACATCTCGCCGGGAGCGCGCGGCAACGACGACCTGGGCACCAACGACGGCCACGGCCACCCGGTCAACCCGGTCACCGGCCAGCCGTACCCGCCCGACCTCGTCAACCAGGGCGATTTCTACCGGGTCATGGCCGAGTTCTGGGCGGACGGTCCGAAGTCCGAGACGCCGCCGGGCCACTGGAACGTGCTCGCCAACCTCGTGTCGGACGAGCTGGGCTCGAACCTCCGGATCGGTGGGACGAGCCAGCCGGTCGGTCGGCTGGAATGGGATGTGAAGCTCTACCTCGCGCTCAACGGTGCGGTCCACGACGCGGCCATCGCCGCCTGGGGGCTCAAGGGCGCGTACGACTCGGTGCGGCCGATCTCGATGATCCGCTACCTCGCCGGGCGCGGCCAATCGAGTGACCCGGCCGCGCCGTCCTACGATCCGGAGGGCATCCCGCTCGTGCCGGGTCTCATCGAGCTGATCACGAGCGACACGACGAAGCCCGGCGGCGAGCACGCCGCCCTCGCAGGCCACGAAGGCGAGATCGCGATCAAGGCGTGGGCCGGCAACCCGAAGGACCCCAAGACCGAGATCGGCGGGGTCCGCTGGATCCTGGCCGCGAACTGGGTGCCGTACCAGCTGCCGACCTTCGTGACGCCAGCGTTCCAGGGCTACGCGTCCGGGCACAGCTCGTTCAGCCGGGCCGCGGCCGAGGTGATGACCGCGTTCACCGGCAGCGAATACTTCCCCGGTGGCGTCAGCGGCTACACCATCAAGGCCGGGTCGCTGAAGTTCGAGAAGGGGCCGACCACCGACATCCCGCTCGAATGGGCGACCTATTACGACGCCTCCGACCAGGCGGGTCAGTCGCGCCTGTACGGCGGCATCCACATCCAGGCCGACGACTTCAACGGTCGGATCATCGGTTCCCAATGCGGCAAGGATGCGTTCGCCCGGGCCGAGCTGCTCTACGCAGGTCACCTCGGGTCATGATCCCGGCGGGCGGTCCGGCCGCGGTCCGGGCGCGGGCCGTGATCGCGTGACCGGTCGGCGCCTCGCCCTCATCGCCGGCCTGGTGATCGCGGTCATCGTCGTGGCCGGCGCCGGCTGGGTCGTGACCGGGGGACTCCGGGCGACGGGACCGACGACTGCGCTCGGGACGCCCCATTTCGTCGACGTGACCGCGTCGGCGGGGGTCGATGTCACCTATGACGGACCGTATCCGTTCGCGGTCGGTGGGGGCGTGGCCGTGCTCGACTGCGACGGCGATGGCCGGCCGGATCTCTACGTCGCCGGTGGCGCCGGTCCGGCGGTCCTGGAACGGAACGACACGCCGGCCGGCGGGTCCCCGCATTTCAGCGCGGTCCACGACCCGGCGATCGACCTGACCGATGCGACCGGCGCCTATCCGCTCGATATCGATGGCGACGGGCTGACGGACCTGGCCGTCCTGCGGATCGGAGGCAACGTCCTGCTGCGTGGACTCGGTGACTGCCGTTTCGAGCGCGCGAACGAGGCACTCGGGTTCGACGGCGGGGACCGGATCACGATGGGCTTCAGCGCGACATGGGAAGGTTCGGCGACGCTGCCGACGCTCGCGTTCGGCAACTACGTCGTGAACCCCGACGATCCGGACCCCGACAACCTGTGCGCCGACAACGTGCTCGTCCGGCCCGCCGCCGACGGCACCCACTACGGCACGCCGATCCCGTTGACGCCGGCGTGGTGCGCCCAGTCCCTGCTGTTCAGCGACTGGGACCGGTCGGGTCGCCGCGACCTCCGGGTCAGCAACGATCGCCAGTACTACAGCGACCTGTCCGACGGTCAGGACCAGCTGTGGCGGATCGCCCCCGGCGAGGCGCCGCGGCTGTACACCGCCGACGACGGCTGGCTGTCCGTCCGGCTCAACGGGATGGGCATCGCCAGCTACGACGTGACCGGCGACGGCTACCCGGACGCGTATCTGACGAGCCAGGGCGCGAACGTCCTGCAGACGCTCCTCGACGGACCGTCGCACCCGACGTTCCGGAACATCGCCCTCAAGGTCGGGGTGGAGGCCACGCGGCCCTCGACCGGCGGCGATCCGCTGCCGTCGACCTCGTGGCACCCGGAATTCGCCGACGTGAACAACGACGGCTTCATCGACCTGTTCGTGTCCAAGGGGAACGTGGGGACCCAGGAGGGCTACGCCACGAAGGATCCGTCCGACCTGTTCATCGGCGGCCCGTCCGGGACGTTCACCAGCGACGCCGAGGCCGCCGGGATCGTCAGCTTCGCCCGGGCGCGGGGCGCTGCGCTCGTCGACCTCGATGGCGACGGTCTGCTCGATCTGGTCGTCGCGAACTTCGAGGATCCCGTCCGGATCTGGCGCAACCTGGGATCGGGGACGGCCGCGACGCCGGTCCCGATGGGGCACTGGATCGGCGTGCAGGCGACCCAGCCCGGTCCCGACCGGGACGCCATCGGGGCCTGGATCGACATCGCGATCGGGGACCTGACGATCCATCGCGAGCTGACGGTGGGAGGCGGACATGTCGGCGGCCAGGCCCTGCCGATCCACGTCGGCCTCGGTCCGGCGACCAGCGCACGCGTCCGGGTCACATGGCCGGACGGCGAGGTAGGGCCGTGGGTGGATGTCACGGCCGACCAGGTCGTCGGCATCGCCCGCGGCGCCACGACGGCGACACCGTGGCCATCGGCCCGGCCATGATGCGGCCATGACGGCCGGGGCGCGGACCGCGCGGCTTGCCGACGTCGAGCTGCCCGACTTCGGCCAGCCCGACCGTGAGCCGCTCATCCCTCCCGCCGTCTACGCGGCCCGCCTCGAGCGCCTGCGTGAGCGCGCCGACGAGCGCGGCTATACGCACCTGCTCGTCTACGCCGATCGCGAGCACAGCGCCAACCTCGCCTGGCTCAGCGGGTTCGACCCGCGCTTCGAGGAGGCCATCGCCATCGTCCGTCCCGGCGTGCCGCCACTGGTCCTTGCCGGCAACGAGTGCTTCGGAACGGCAGGCGCTGCGCCGCTCCCGATGCGCCGCGAGCTGTACCAGGACCTCAGCCTGCCGGGACAGCCCCGAGGTCGTTCTCGCGCGCTCGCGGCCATCCTCGCCGACGAGGGCATCCGACCCGGCGCCCGGGTCGGCGTGATCGGCTGGAAGTCATTCGCCGACCGGTCGCGCATCGAGATCCCGGCCTATCTCGTCGACGCGCTCCGCCGGGCGACGGGTGCGAGCGGGCTGGTCGACAACGCGAACGACCTGCTGACCGACCCCGCCAGCGGGCTGCGGACCGTCGCCGAGGTGGACCAGCTCGCGTCGCTCGAGTACGCGGCCTGCCAGACCTCCAACGGGATCCGGCGCCTGCTCGTCGGCCTGCGGCCCGGCATGACCGAGCGCGAGGCCGTCCGCCTGCTTGCCTGGAACGGCATGCCGCTGTCCTGCCATCTCATGCTCACGGCCGGCCCTCGGGCGCGGTTCGGACTGCTGAGCCCCGGCGACCGACCGATCGAGCGGGGCGATCCGTTCACCGTCGCCTTCGGCGTGTGGGGCGCCCTCGACTGTCGGGCGGGCTTCGTCGTCGAGGACGCGGGCGAGCTGCCGGCCGCGATCGGCGACTACGTGGAGCGGCTCGTCGCGCCCTATTTCGAGGCCGTCGCCGCCTGGTACGCCACGCTCCGGGTGGGCGCCAGCGCCGGCGCGGTGTACGCCGCGGCGATGGACCACCTGAGCGATCCGTTCTTCGGCATCTTCCTCAACCCGGGCCATCTGATCGGGCTCGACGAGTGGATCGAGTCACCGTTCTGCGCCGGGTCGACGGTCGAGCTCCGGTCGGGGATGGCATTCCAGGTCGACGTCATCCCTGCGACCGGCACGGACTATTTCACGACCAACATCGAGGACGGCATCGTCCTCGCGGACGCGACCCTCCGGGCCGAGCTCGCGGGCGCCCATCCGGATGCGTGGGCACGCATCCAGGCGAGGCGCCGGTTCATGCGCGAGTCGCTCGGCATCGAGCTGCACGACGACGTCCTGCCGCTGTCGAACCTGGCGGCACACCTGCCGCCGTTCCTGCTCCGACCGGATCGAGCGATGACGCTGGCGGGCTGAGCGGCTGTCCCGCGGTCAGCAGCAGCCGCCGCCGCCGCAGCAGGACCCCGCGGCACTGATCGGCAGGCCGCGGACCGGGGCAGGCAGGTCGATCGGGCGGATGGCGGCGGCCGTCCAGCCCGCGGGCTTGGTCGCGCGCACGATGGCGCCATGGAGGCCATCACCGACCGGATGGGTCGCGGTGACGGTCACGTCGGTCAGGCCGACCGCCTCGAGCCCGGCCCGATACTCGGCGAACGAGAGGGCTCCGGCGATGCACCCGGCGAAGCTGCCCCGGACGGCGCGTTCGGCCGGCGTCAGGTCGTCGTCTGCGACGACATCGCTGACACCCACCCGGCCACCGGCCCGCAGGACGCGAGCGATCTCCGCCAGGACGGCCGCCTTGTCGGTCGACAGGTTGATGACACAGTTGCTGATGACGACGTCGACCGAGGCGTCGGGCAGGGGGATGTCCTCCATCCGGCCCTTCCGGAACTCGACGTTCGTGGCACCGGCCTCGGCCACGTTGCGGCGTGCCAGGTCGAGCATCTCATCGGTCATGTCGAGGCCGTAGGCGAAGCCCGTCGGACCGACCCGGCGTGCGGACAGCAGGACATCGATCCCGCCACCGGAGCCGAGGTCGAGGACGACCTCGCCTTCGCGCAGCTCCGCGACCGCGGTCGGGTTCCCGCAGCCGAGGCTGGCCAGGACGGCCGCATCGGGCAGTCCGGCACGGTCGAGCTCACTGTAGAGAGCTTCGCCGAAGCCGGCGCCGGCGCTCGGCCCGCAGCAGCCGGCGGCGTCCGCTGCCTCGGGCGCCCGGTCGAGCACGGCCCGGGCCGCCTCCGCGTAGCGCGCACGCACCTCGTCGACGAGTGGGTCATCGGTCCTGGGGCGCGTCGACAGCTCGGTCATCGGAGTCTCTCCTTGTGCTGTGATCCGGGTCAACAGGCGGCGCAGCCGTCCGTGCAGGGGGCCGACATCAGGCTCTGTCCCGTCTGCGCGCGGCGGGTGAAGGCGAACGTCAGCCGACGGGTGGGCCGCTCCGGCGCCGTCAGCGTCGGCTCGAGGGTCGCGCCGGCGGGACGGCTGGCCGGGCGATCGTCACGGCGCAGCTCCTGGAGCGGTCCGCCGTTCGTCATCCACGAGGCGATGAGGTCGTACATCTCGGGCTCCCTGGTTCTTATCGACGTCCATCAATATAGTCCGTTATATCGACCCTTGTCAATATCGATGGTCACCGATATACTGCGCCCGTGACTCCTGCCCGAACGCGCGATCTCGACCCGGACATCCGCCTGCTCGCGGCCCTCGCCGATCCGGCGCGGCTGGCGATCGTCCGCGAGCTGGCCGACAGCGAGACCTGCGCCTGTGACCTGACCGACTGCTGCGGGGTCGCCCAGCCGACGGTCTCGCATCACCTCCGCGTCCTGCGCGAGGCCGGCATCGTGACCTCCGAGCGACGCGGCCAGAACATCTTCTATCGGCTCGATCCGAACGCGGCCAGACGTCTCGGCGCGATCGCCGGTTCGCTCCTTCCGGGTGGGCTCGTCCCTGCGGCCGACCTCGTGGCAGCGCGCCGGGCGACCGATGCCGCCACCATCAGCGCCCGCCCGGACGCCTGATCCGGCCGCGACCCGACCGTCCCGGCCCGTCGATGTTCGCGCCGTCGTCCCGGACCAACGTCCTCACCCTGACCCTCGCCGCCGCGTGCTGGGGCGTCGGCACGGTGGTCAGCAAGCGTGCGATCGAGGAGATCCCGCCGCTGACCCTGCTGCCGATCCAGCTGGGCGTCAGCCTCGCGGTCCTGGCCATCCTGATGCGCTGGCGCGGGCTGCCGTTCCGTGATCCGTCGGCGTCGCCGGTGCTCGGGCGGCTGGGCATCCTCAATCCGGGGATGGCCTATGCATTGAGCCTGCTGGGGCTCGTCTCCATCACCGCCAGCCTGTCGGTGATGATCTGGGCCATCGAGCCGCTCATCATCCTGTTGCTGGCCGGCTGGTTCCTGCGCGAGCGGGTCGGGTCATCGCTGGTGGTCCTGTCGCTGGTCGCGCTTGGCGGGCTCGTCCTCGTGATCGGCCAGCCCGGCGGCGGCAGTCTCGTCGGTGTGCTCCTGACGATCGCGGGGGTCGTGTGCTGCGCCTCGTACACGGTCGTCACGCGGCGCTGGCTGGTCACGGCCTACTCGACCACCCAGGTCATCGTCGCGCAGCAGGCCCACGCCATCGCCTTCGCGCTGGTCCTCGTCGCGGCGGCGTGGCTGCTCGGTGGCGGTCCCTGGCCCGTCGGCGTGACCGCTGCGGGGTGGGCGAGTGCGATCGTGTCCGGGATCCTCTATTACGCCCTCGCCTACTGGTTCTACCTGTCGGGCCTGCGCAACGTGCCGGCATCCCTCGCCGCGGTCTCGTTCTACCTGATCCCCATCTTCGGCGTCGCCGGCGCGTCCGTGCTGCTCGGCGAGCACCTCGATGCCAGCCAGTGGGTCGGTGTCGTGATCGTCCTCGCCGCCGTCCTGCTGATCACCCGCCGCACGACCGCGGCGGATCCGGCGACGATCGACCGACCGGTGGTCAGCGCCCGGGCTTGAGCAGATCGGGCGGGATCAGCCAGCGGAGCGTGCCGGTGCCGGGCCGGAGGGGAGGCTCGATGTCGACCCGGGCCAGGGCTCCCTTGCGCATCGGCAGGCCGGTCGCACCGCACAGCTCGGCGAGGAGATCGCTGAAGTCGGGGTCGTGACCGACGACCATCGGTCGTGCCGGCGCCCCGGCGTCACGCAGGACGGCGTCAAGCGACCTGGCGTCGAGCCCGCCCGCGAGCCGGTCGTCCTCGGCCACCGGGACACCGAGATGGCCGGCCACGATCTCGGCGGTCCTGGCGGCGCGGACCTTGGGCGAGGTGATGACCGCATCCGGTGTGAAACCGACCCCGGCCAGGAAGCGCCCGAGGCGTTCGGCCTGCTTCTCGCCCTTGTCGGACAGCGGTCGCCTGGCGTCGTCGTCCTGCCAGGCCATCGGGTCGCCGGCATCGGCATGGCGCAGGAAATGGAGCTCGGTCACGTCCCCGACAGGGTACCCGTTCGGAGCGCCAGCGGGACGAATGTCGAGATCCGCTCGCTGAGGCCGATGAAGACGCGCCGGAAGACCGCCAGCCGCTCGTCGTCGCTGCCTTCGGCCTCGGCTGGGTCCTCGAAGCCCCAGTGGAGCGTCTCGTGGACGCCGGGGAAGACCGGACACGCCTGGCGCGCCTGGTCGCACACGGTGATGACGTAGTCGAATCGCTGGCCGAGGAACTCGGCGACGGACTTGGAGCGGGCCCACGAGGGGTCGATGCCGGCCTCTCCCAGGACGCGGATGGTCAGCGGGTTGATGCCCCTGGGGTGGGTGCCTGCGCTGTGGACCTCGAACGCGTCGCCCCCGCGACGGCGCAGGAGGCCCTCGGCCATGATGCTTCGAGCGGAGTTCCCGGTGCACACGAACAGCACCCGGATCGGCCGGTCGCTCACGGGTTGAGGTCCTCGACGTCGCCCGTCTCGAGGTAGACCACGTCCTCGGCGATGTTGGTCGCCCGGTCGCCGATCCGCTCGAGGTAATGCGAGGCGATGACGATCCGGGTGCCCCGCTCGACGTTGGCCGGGTCCTGGCGCATCAGCTCGACGACCCGATCGAACGTGGCGTGGTACAGCCGGTCGATCTCGTCGTCCTGGACTGCCACCTCGCGCGCCTTGACGGCATCCGACTCGACGAGGGCGAGGAGAACGCCGTGGACCAGGGTGGCCGCGCGCTCGGCCATCTCCGGGAGATGGAGGTATCCCTGGAGCGGCGGCTCTGGCGCCAGCTTGATGACGGCCTTGGCGACCGACGCCGCGTGGTCGCCCATGCGCTCGAGCTCGTAGGTGACGTGGTCGAGGGTGAGCAGGTAGCGCAGGTCCCGGGCGACCGGCTGCTGCGTCGCGATGGTCACCGAGATCAGGCGCGAGACCGCGCGCTGCGCCTCGTTGATGATCGCGTCGCCCTTGACCACCTCGAGCGCCAGCGACGCGTCGTGGGCCGTCAGCGACCGGCTGGCTTCGCGGATCGCCGTCTCGACGAGCGCGCCCATGCGCAGGACCGCGTCGCGGATCAGAGCCTCGTCGCGGTCGAGCGCCTCGCGTGGCGCCTGCGCGAGGACGCGTCGCGGCTCGCTCGCCGCGTCTGCCATGAGGCGCTCGATCTGTGCATCCATGATGGTCTCCGCGCTCGTCCGGTCGTCGGTCATGGCCTGGACTCCGTTCTCAGCCGAACCGGCCCGACACGTAATCCTCGGTCAGCTGCTGCTTGGGGTTGGTGAAGATCTGGATGGTCTCGTCCATCTCGACGAGATAGCCCGCCCGATCCTCGCCCATCGTGAAGAATGCCGTGTGATCGCTGATCCGCGACGCCTGCTGCATGTTGTGGGTCACGATGACGATGGTGTAGTTCGATCGCAGCTCGGCCATCAGCTCCTCGATCCGGAGCGTCGCCACGGGGTCGAGGGCGGACGCGGGCTCGTCCATCAGGATGACCTCCGGGTCGACCGCCAGCGCCCGGGCGATGCACAGCCGCTGCTGCTGGCCACCCGACAGCGACGTCCCGGCCGACCTCAGCTTGTCCTTGACCTCGTCCCACAGGGCCGCCCGCCGCAGCGACCGCTCCACGATCTCGTCGAGCTCGGCGTGCTTGTGTCGCCCGGTCAGCCGGATGCCGGCGACGACGTTGTCGTAGATCGACATGGTCGGGAACGGGTTGGGTCGCTGGAAGACCATGCCGACCACGCGCCGGAGGGCGACCGGGTCGACCGACGGCGCGTAGATGTCCTCGCCGTCGAGCCGGATCGAGCCCTCGACCCGCGTGCCCTGGGTCAGCTCATGCATCCGGTTGAGCGTGCGCAGGAACGTGCTCTTGCCGCAGCCCGACGGGCCGATGATCGCCGTGATCGAGTGCGGCTGGACGGTCAGGCTGACGTCGCGGATGGCCCGGAACGTGCCGTAGAAGACGTTGAGATCGGCCGTCTCGATCCGACCCGACATCGACTCGGCCGCGAGTGCGGCTGCGGGCGGCGCGCTGGTGAGCGGCCGGGTGCCGACCGGACTCGGGCCGACGCCATCCGACGCCCCGACGGGCGGGCCATCGCGACCGGGCGACGGGCTGTCGACGGCGGGTTCGGGACGCAGCTCGGTGGCCATCGGATCGGGTTCCCTCATTGCGCTCGCCGACCCGCGGTGCGAGCTCGGACGAGGACGTTGACGACGAGGACGAACAGCAGGAGCAGGAACGCCGCGCCCCAGGCCTGCTCGTTCTGGAGCTCGACCGGCTGGCGGGCGTTGACGTAGATGAACAGAGGGAGGGCATCCATCGGCTTGGTGAAGTCGCCGACGTTGACGAGCCGGCTGCCGAGTGCCGTGAACAGCAGCGGCGCGGTCTCGCCGGCGGCCCGAGCGACGGCGAGCATGATCCCGGTCAGGATGCCCGGGAGGCCGGTGCGCACGACGACCGAGAGCACGGTCCGCCAGGTGGGGATCCCCAGCGCCAGGGACGCCTCGCGGAGCGCGCCCGGGACGAGCTTCAGGATCTCCTCCGTCGTCCGCATGATGACCGGGACCATGATGACCGCGAGAGCCACGCTCCCGGCGAAGGCGTTGTACTGCTTGAACGGCAGGACGAGGAAGGTGAACACGAAGACCCCGACCAGGATCGACGGGACGCCGACCAGGACGTCGGCCGCGAAGCGGATGCCCCGCGCGGAGCGGCTCGAGCTGAATTCGTTGACGTAGACGCCGGCGAGGACGCCGAACGGGATGGCGATCAGCGTCGCGAGCGCGACCATCTGGATGGAACCGAGGATGGCGCCGGCCGCGCCGCCGCCGATGCCGAGGGCGCGCGTCGGCTTCGTGAGCAGGTCGAGATCAAGGGCCGCCAGGCCGTTGATGGTGACGTAGATCAGGACGGCGGCGAGCGGGATGACGCACAGCATGGCCGCCAGCGCGGCGACCGAGCGCATGATCCGGTCGACCCACGTCCGCCGGCTCGCCGCTCGCGTCCCGGTCAGGCGGGTCGCCCCGACGACCGGCGCCGCACCCGCGGTCATTCGCCTGCCACCGGACCGGCGACGCGCCAGACGAGGAGCCGCGCGATGACATTCATGATCACCGTCATCACGAGCAGCACCAGACCGAGGGCGATGAGGCTCGACGTCTCGATGCCGACCTGGGCCTCGCTGAACGAGGTCGCGATCTTGGATGCGATGGTCTGGGTCTGATCGAACAGGCCCTTCGGGATCGCGTCCCGGTTGCCGATGACCATGGTCACCGCCATCGTCTCTCCGAGGGCGCGCCCGAGGCCGAGGATGACGGCGCCGATGATGCCCGAGCGGGCAAACGGCACGACCGCCCGACGGATGACCTCCCAGCGGGTCGCCCCGAGCGCGAACATCGCCTCACGCTGGGATCCGGGCACGGCCTGGATGACCTCGCGCGAGATGGTCACGATCGTCGGCAGGATCATGATGGTGAGGATGACCCCGGCGCTGAACAGCCCGACGCCGTACGCCGGACCACCCAGGAACGGGATCCAGCCGACGGTCGACACGATCCAGCTCTCGACCGTGCCACGCAGGAACGGGGCGAGCACGAAGACGCCCCACAGGCCGATGACAACGCTCGGGATGGCGGCCAGCAGCTCGATCGTGAAGGTCAGCGGTGTCGCGAGCCGGCGGGGTGCCAGCTCGGACAGGTAGATCGCGGTGAAGATGCCGACCGGCGCGGCCAGGATGACCGCGATGAGCGCGGCCAGGACGGTACCGAAGATGAACGGCAGCGCCCCGTAGATGCCCTTGACCGGATCCCAGGTCTGGCCGGTGATGAAGCTGAGGCCGAAGGTCTCCCAGGTCAGCCGGGAGTTGAGGTACAGCAGCAGGGCGATGAACAGCAGCAGGGCGACGACGACACCGGCCGCGATCCGCGACGACCCGCGGAAGAGCGTGTCGGCGAGACGGCCGGACCCCTGGCGCGAGCGGGCTGAGAGCGTGAGGTGGGTCATCTGGCCCCTGGCTGCGGTGGGTCCACGAGGGTAAACGCTCCGCGGACGAGATGCGAGCGCCCCGCTCCGGGGAGCGAGGCGCGCATGAGCTGGATGGTGCGGCCTCCGTGCGGCGAGGTCCGGATCAGGGCCAGATCGGGGCGCCGCCGGTGGTGATCAGATGGAGCTGGGTCAGTGCCTTCTGGCCGACCTCCTGCGGCAGGGGCGCGTAGCCCAGCGCCGTCTCGGCGGCCTGGCCGTCGGTCAGGGCCCAGTACAGGAACGACACGAGAGCCTGACCCTTCGTCGCGTCGGCCTGGTCCTCGTAGACCAGGAGATAGGTATAGGTCGCGATCGGATACGTCGCGGCCCCGGTGCCGTTGATGATGGGGTTCTGTCGGAAGTCGGCGGGGAACGTGCTCACCGCGGACTCGGCGGCAGCGGTGACGCCATCGGTCGAACCCGGGACGAACTGGCCGTCGGCGTTCTTGACGTAGGCCGAGGTGAGGTTGCTGCTGATCGCGACACTCAGGTCCACGTACCCGATCGCCCCTGGCGTCTGCTTGACCGCGGTGGACACGCCGTCGTTGCCCGACGCGCCGATGCCGACCGGCCAGTTGACGGACTTGCCGGCCCCGGGTCCCGCGTGCCAGGCCGGGTCCACCGTGTCGAGGTAGGACGTGAACGCATTCGTCGTGCCGGAGCCATCGGAGCGATGGACGACGGCGATGGCGGTGTCAGGCAGAGTGACGCCGGCGTTGTTGGCGGCGATCGAGGGATCGTTCCACTTGGTGATCTTGCCGAGGTAGATGCCCGAGATGTTCGCCTCGTCGAGCTGGAGCTTGGGGATGTCCGGCAGGTTGAAGATGACGACCACGGCACCGAGCGCGGTCGGGAAGTGGAACAGCTTCTTGCCCGACGGCAGGGCGGCGATCTCGCTGTCCTTCATCGGTGCGTCCGATGCGCCGAAGTCGACGGTCTCCTGGGTGATGGCCGTGATCCCGGCGCCCGATCCGTTGGCCTGGTAGTCGATCTGGATGTTCGCGTGCGCGGCGTTGTAGTCCTGGAACCAGGTCATGTACAGCGGGGCGGGAAAGGTCGCCCCGGCGCCCTGGAGGGTGACGTTGGCGGTCGGCGGTGTCGGGCCGGCGGCGGAGCTCGGTGCGGCGGAGCCGCCGTCCGCGGAAGCGCTCGCTGCCGGGGCGCTGGCTGCCGCGGTGGGGGCGCTCGTGGCCGCGGCGCTCGGCGCGGTCGAGGCGCCGCTGCTCGAGCAGGCCGCGAAGGCGATCGTCGCCAACACGGCGAGCGCACCGAGACGGCGGGGTGTGCTGATCGTCACTCGATGTTCCTCCTCGTGACCGCGGTCTGGGGCGCGGTCGGGGTCCTGGACGTGCGTATCCATGGCTGTGACGAGGAAAGCGTCGGTGGCGGTCGTGAACGCCGCTTTGGTCGGGCGTTTCCGATCGTTAACGGATGGCGCCGGCGTGGACGCGCCGGTCGGTCAGCCGGGTGGTGAAGCCGGCGACCCGGCCCGATAGGCGAGCACCTCGACCTTCTCGAGCGTGATCAGCCCGTCGCCCACCATCTCGTCGAGCCCGGGCAGGATCGCCCGGATCCGATCCTCCTGGTCGATGACCTCGATCAGGATCGGCAGATCCTCCGAGAGGCGGAGGAGGCGTGCCGTGTGGAGGTGGGCGTTCGCGCCGAACCCCTCGATGCCGCGCATGACCGTCGCGCCCGCCATCCCGCGCTCGCGCAGGAACGTGACGATCGCCTGGTAGAGCGGCTTGCCGTCGTGATGGTCGGCCTCGCCGATGTAGATCCGGACGAGCAGGGCCTGTCCCTCGATGCGCATCAGATCGCCCGCCCGATGACCAGACCCGCCGCGACCGCAGCGAGGCCGATGACCAGCGAGCCGCCGAGGTTGGCGATCGCCGCGCCATATGACCCGGTTTCGAGCAGGCCCCACGACTCGAGCATGTAGGTCGAGAAGGTCGTGTAGGCGCCGATGAACCCGATCATCACCGGACCGCGGATGTCGGCGGGCAGGATCGCCCGCTCGGTCGTCATCGCGAAGAGCAGCCCGAGCACGAAGGAACCCGTCGCATTGACCGCCAGCGTGCCCCACGGGAACGATCCGCCGGTCCGATCGCTGACGAAGCCGTCGACGAGATAGCGCGAGATCGCACCGGCGAACCCGCCGAGGCCGATGAGCACGAGCGGCATGGCCAGAGCATAACGTGGGTCGGCGGTCGGTCGGATGCCGCACGGTCACGTCGCGTGCGCGCTGCGGAACGTGGCATGCTTCCCGTCTGGCGACGGTCCGTCTCGACCGGCCGGCCCACCTAGATCCGAACGAAGGCGCGCGCCGCACGCAGCTGAACGGAGGTCGATCCGATGGCCAAGCCGAAGAGCGCCGGCAAGAAGCTGCACAAGCTCGAGAAGCGCCTGGCCGAGGCACGGGCGACCGAAGCCCGGCGACTGCGTCAGCTGGCGTCCGCGGAGAAGGCCCGCAAGCAGATCGGCAAGCGCCAGCGGCAGGCCGCCAAGGCGGCGACCGAGGTCACCTCGCTGGCGGCGAAGGTCGCCCGGTTGACCGCGTCCATGGCCGCCGCGGCTGCGACCACGGCGGCGAGCGGGGCCGGCACCGCGGCGAAGGCGGCCGGTGCCGCGGCAAGGGGAGCGGGGTCGGCGGCCAAGGATGCGGGGTCTGCTGCGGTCAAGGGCGTCGGAGCGGCCGCGATCCAGGCCGCCGGCGCGATGACACCGGTCAAGGGCCAACCCGTCTCTCCCGCCACGACGACTCCGGCTGCGTCGCCCACATCCACCTCGCGACCGACGACCCGACGCCGGACGGCGCGCACGCCTGCGGCGACCACCAGCCGGCGCACTCCCCGGGCGACCGCCGCCAAGACCGCGACGACGAAGACGGCCCCGACGCCCGCGGCGGGAGCGGCCGCCGCGCCGGACACGACGCCCAAGCGTCCGACGACGCGCAGGCGACCGGCGACGGCGCGATCGACCACGGCTACGGCCACGAAGCCGCCGACGCAGGCGTCCCGCCGGACGAAGCCCGCGACGACCGCGAAGCCCGCCAGCGCGAAGCCCGCGACGACCGCGAAGCCCACGACGACCGCGAAGCCCGCCAGCGCGAAGCTGACCACGACGGCGCGCAAGCCGGCCTCGACCCCACGGCCCGCCACCGCTCGGAAGACCGCCAGGACCGGCGGCGCGCCGTCCGGCAGCGCGGCTTCGACGACCCGCCGACCGACCACGACGCGGACCCCAGCACGGAGGTCCCTTCATCCGGACAGCGGCGGCGGCGTCGACGACACGCCGGCCTGAGGTCGTCGGCGCGTCGGTCGATCTCGGTGCCAACTCGGTCCACCTGCTGGTCGCGACCATCGCCGGTCATCGACTCGAGCCACTGATCGACGAATCCGTCTTCCTCCGGCTCGGCTCGGCGATCGCCGAGCGGGGCTACCTCGGACGCGCGGCTCGCGCCGAGCTGACGGCGACGCTCGTCGGCTATGCCGGATCGGCCCGCCGGCTCGGGGCGAGCGACGTCACGTTCCTGGGCACCGAGCCGATCCGCCGGGCGGCCGACGCCGCGCGCATCGTCCACGACATCGCGACCGCGTCCGGCGCGCCGGTGCACGTCCTGTCACATGAGGAAGAGGCGTTCCTGATGATGATCGGCGTGACCGCCGGGCGGCCGGTCAGGCAGCAGACCCTCGTCGTCGACGTGGGTGGCGGCAGCTCCGAGTTCTGCCTGCTCGACGTCTCGGACCGGCCGCGTGCCGTCGGGTTGCGGATCGGATCGGCGCGGTTGACCGATGGCTTCGTCCAGCACGATCCCCCGACGGCGACCGAGCTGGCGGCGATGCGCCGAGCCGCGACCGAGGCGGTCCGCGGAGCGCCCGATGCCATGCCCGGCGAGGTCGTCGTGGTCGGCGGGACGGCGTCGAACCTCATCAAGGTCCTGCCCGCGGCGATGCTCGACCGGACGCTCACACGGGAGCGGATCGCGGAGGTCCAGGCGATCCTGGCGTCCGAACCGGCCGCCGCGGCCGCTGGGCGCCACCTCATCAACCCGCTTCGGGCGCGCATCCTGCCGGCCGGCGGCGCGATCATGGAGGCGATCCTCGAGCGCTACGCGGTCGCCTCGATCCGCGTCGCCGAGGCGGGCGTCCGCGAGGGGGCGATCCTCGCGATCGAGCACGCCGGCCGAGCCTGGCGCGACCGTCTGGCCGACCTGGCCCACGGCTGGCGCGGCTAGCGGACGCCGTCCGATGCGGCCTACAGCCCCGCGACGACCCGTCCGAGCGTTCGCCGGAAGGTGACCCCGGACACGCCTCGCCACGGCGCCCCGATCGTCCGCCGCAGCCGGGCGACCTCGCGCTCGCGGCTGACCAGGTAGCGGCCGATGGCCGCGCCCTCGAGCGGCGACAGGTCCCCGGCGTGTTCGACCAGGAAGGTCCGGGCCATCGACGCCGCCACCTGCGCGTCGTTCATCAGGCCGAGGTGGTCCTGGAGGGCCGTCACGCGGGCGATCAGCGGGGCGGCATCGTCGCCGAGCGCCTCACGCACGAACTCGAGTGTGTAGCGCAGCCATTTGCCCGCGATCCGGAGCTCGTGGAGCGTCTCGACGTCCGCCCAGCGCAGGACCGGCTCGTAGCTGCGGACCTGCTCGTAGGCGTTCCAGATGCGTGACGCGGTCGTGTCGCGGACCCGGTGCGGCTGGGTCGGTCCGACCGGCATGACCGAGGCGCCCTCGGTCCGGACGAAGTCCCGATAGTCGTCGACCCAGCGACGGTAGCCGTCCGAGTCCAGCTCGCGGATGAGCAGGACCCGCGCGTCGTCGCGATGCTCGCGCCAGTCGGACAGCAGCGGCTCGAGCGCCCGCTGCTCGGAGACCGGGAGGTCCGCCCGATACAGGTCGGCCGCCTCGAGCAGGACGTCGAGGTCACGGACGGCACCGAGCCGCGACGCGATCTCGCGCAGGCCGTTGCGATAGCGCTTCGTCCGCCCGGCCCGGAAGGACCCCCCGAACACCCGCCAGGCCGCGCGCTGACGGCGGGTGGCGACCCGCATCGCGTGGAGCTCCTCGGGATCGGCCCCCGCCCGCGTGCCGGCCTCGCGCGCAAGCATCCGCGCGAGATGGAAGCGCATCACCTTGCGGCCGGCCTCGGCGACGTGATCCTCGGGCGTCACGCCCGGGGTCCGACCGACGACCAGGCGCAGGTCCGGCGGGATGGCCTCGGCGATGTCCTCGCTGACGACGTCCGATGTCGACGGCGTGGCCTCGGCGTGCTCGTGCACCTCGTGAGCGCCTGGCTGCGCGGCCGCCGAGCTCGGCGCCGTCCGGTCAACCGCGGCCGACGCCTCATCGCCGTCGACCGCGGCCTCGTCGCGGTCGTCCACGTCCTCGTCCACGTCCTCGTCCACGTCGTCCATGTCGTCGGCGGCGTGCGGTCGGCCGCCGGAGCGGACCGCCGCCATGGCGGCCTCGAACTTGCTGCCGTTGGCCGGCGCAAGGGCAGGATCCGCTCCGAACACCGTGGCCAGCCCGGCCAGCCGCTCCTCGGCGCCCTTGACCAGCTCGGCCTCGAGCTCCACGAACCGGTCGATGACCCGCGATCGCGAGACCACATCGACTTCGTCGAGGCTCAGCTCGACGCGGGTGCTCCCGTCCCGCACGATCCGCTTTCGGCGGAGCTGCCGGATGGTCACCAGCTCGAGCAGCGGGGCATCACCGGCCAGCTCGAGCACGAGCGAGCGTGCATCGGAGGCGGGCCAGTCGATCGGTCCGGCCGTTCGGTCGGCCGGACCCTCGAGCTCCTGGCGGCGCATCGCGCCACCGGCCCCCTCGGTCCGCTCCGTGCCCTTGACCGAGACGATCGTGCCGCGACCCGACTGCCGCAGACGCACGGCGAAGCCGGCCCGTCCGAGCGCGCCATCGGCCGTGTCCACGTAGCGGTCCTCGAGCTGCGACGAGCGCAGCGCGGCGGTGCCGCTGAACGCACCGATCTCCTCGGCCGCCAGGTAGCGCTCGGCCGCGGCGAGGTCCACCACGCGGTACTTGAGCTCGACCTCGACCGGGTGCTCGACGGCCTGGCTCATGCGCGCGGGTCCAGCGATCCCGATCCGGCGCCCGGCCGGCGCGGTGCGGCGACGACGCCACCGTGTTCGAGCGCGTCTTCCTTCATGACCTCGAACGTGTCGATGGTGCCCTCCCGTCCTTCGAGCGTCTCGGTCCGGACCCAGGTCGCATCCGGCTGCAGCTGCCAGGACCGCCGATCGTCGGCCAGCATGACATCGATGATGGTGGCGAGCCGCGTCTGGGCGTCGCGGTCCTCGACCGGCGCCACGGCTTCCACCCGGCGGTCGAGATTGCGATCCATCAGGTCCGCCGAGCCGATGAAGAATTCGCGGTCGCCGCCGTTCTCGAAGCTCCAGATCCGTGAGTGCTCGAGGAACTCGCCGACGATCGAGCGGACCCGGATGCGTTCGGACACGCCGGGCAGGCCCGGCTGGATGGAGCACGCGCCGCGGATGATGAGATCGATGTCGACCCCGGCGGTCGCCGCGCGATAGAGCGCCTCGATGACGGCCACGTCGACGATCGCGTTGAGCTTGAGGACGATGCGTGCCGGACGGCCGGCCGCGGCGTGCCCGACCTCGCGATCGACCAGCGCCAGGAAGCGCGACCGGAGGCTGTGCGGGGCGACCAGCAGCCGCCGGAAGCTGCGCTGGCGCGACAGGCCGGTCAGGTTGTTGAACAGGTCGGTGACGTCGGCGCCGAACTCCGGTCGGCAGGTGAGCAGGCCGAGATCGACGTACAGCCGGGCCGTCTTCGGGTTGTAGTTGCCGGTGCCGATGTGGACGTACCGTCGCAGGCCGGAGCCCTCGCGGCGGACCACGAGCGCGGTCTTCGAGTGCGTCTTGAGCCCGACCAGCCCGTACACGACATGAGCGCCGGCACGTTCCAGCTTGCGCGCCCAGACGATGTTCGCCTCCTCGTCGAAGCGGGCCTTGATCTCGACCAGCACCACCACCTGCTTGCCGCGCTCCGCGGCCCGGATCAGCGACTGCACGATCGGCGAGTCGCCCGACGTCCGGTACAGGGTCTGCTTGATGGTGAGCACCTCGGGATCGTCGGCGGCCTGCGTGATGAACCGCTCGACCGATGCCGCGAACGACTCGTACGGGTGGTGGACGAGGATGTCGCCGGCCCGGATGGCGGCGAACACGTCGGCCGGCTCGTCCTCGTCGGGCGGCAGGAGGCGGAGTGGCGTGACCGGCGACCAGGGGACCGGCTTGAGGTCGGGGCGATCGAGATCGGCCAGCGGGTACAGCCCGGTCAGGTCGAGCATGCCGCTGATCTCGTAGCAGTCGGATTCGCCGAGACCGAGGCCGCGCAGCAGCAGGGTCCGCGTCGCCGCCGGCATCGAGCGCTCCACCTCGAGGCGGACGGCCGCTCCGAACCGCCGTCGTCGAAGCTCCTCTTCGATCGCCAGCAGGAGGTCGTCGGCTTCGTCCTCCTCGATCTCGAAGTCGGCGTTGCGTGTCACCCGGAACAGGTGGTGCTCCTCGACCTCCATCCCCGAGAACAGCGTGTCGAGGTTGGCCTCGATGACCTGGTCGAGGAGGATGAACCGCATCGGCTCGACCTCGAGCAGGCGCGGCAGGATCTGCGGCACCTTGACCCGGGCGAACCCGCGCTCGCCCGTCTCCGGGTCGCGCAGCCCGACCGCGATCGACAGACTCAGGGTCGAGATGTAGGGGAACGGATGGCCCGGATCGACCGCCAGCGGCGTCAGGACCGGGAAGATCTCGTCGAGGAAGCGCTGGCGGAGCGCCTCGTGATGCTCGGGGATGGCGGCATAGTCGACCAGCTCGACGCCCTCCGAGGCGAGCGCTCGGCGGACCGACACGAAGATGGCCGAGTGGTCGGCGACCAGCTCGAGGACCCGTTCGCGGGCCGCGGCCAGCTGCTCGTCGGCCGTCCGGCCGTCGGGCGAGCGGGCGACCTTGCCGGCCTCGACCTGCTGGCGCAGGCCGGCGACGCGGACCTGGAAGAACTCGTCGAGGTTGCCGGCGAAGATGGCCAGGAACTTGACTCGCTCGAGGAGCGGGTTGCGCTCGTCGCGAGCCTCGTGGAGCACGCGGGCGTTGAACTCCAGCCAGGACAGCTCGCGGTTGAGATACGGGTACGCCGGGGGCTTCGGCCGGGTGGTCCGTCGCGGGCGTGGCAGGACCGCGGGACGAGCGGGTGCGCCTGGTTCGATCGCGGCCATCGGGGTGCTTGAGGCCTCTACAGCGGGGTCGCTCGACGGAGACGACCCGGCGGGCGAGGATAGCACGCCACCGCGCTCATTCCTCCGGCAGGTACCGCCGATCGCCGTTGGCCGGATCGACCCAGACCCGCATCCGCTGGCCGGAGGTCGGGTCGGCGAAGACCTCGTCGCTGCGCCGGAAACGAGGCTCCAGCCGCGTCCCGGGCGGTTCGCCGCCGGCCCGGCCCGCCGGGTCGCCGCTGCGGTCCGTGGCCTCCGAGCGATAGCGCACCCGCTCGATCAACGCTCCGATGATGAACGCCAGCCCGATGGCGCCGAGCCAGAAGCCGCCGAGGAACGCGCCGGCGCCACCGAGCGTCATCGTGGCCAGCCCGGCCACGAACATCGTCAGCCCGAGACCGAGGACGACGATCCGGGCGACGCCGAGGCTGCCGGTCATTCGACGCTGGCGGCCGGGGTGGCGGTCGCCGACGCGTCCGCGGCGACGACGACAGCCGTGCCGTAGGCGACGATCTCGCTCATCGTGCCCGACAGCTCGGAGCTGTCGAAGCGCATCGACAGGACGGCGTTTGCGCCGAGCAGCGCGGCGTTCGAGACCAACCGGTCGAGCGCCTGGCGGCGGGTGTCCTCGAGCAGGCTGGTGTACTCGTGGATCTCGCCGCCGCCGAGGGACCGGAGACCGGCCATCAGGTTGCCCCCGAGGCCGCGGCTGCGGACGACCAGACCGAACACCATGCCCTTGCTCTCGACGATCCGGTGGCCGGACAGGAATGGCGTGGTGACGACGATCATGCGTGCTCCTCATGGCGCTGGGCGACGGCCGGGGCGGGTGTCGCGGCCGCGGCGGTGCGACGGGCGGTGCACGCCTCGCACGGGCAGCGATCGCGCAGCAGGGTGAAGGTGTAGTAGCCGGTGTGGTGCCCGTCGGCCCAGGCCGGGGCGATGGCGTATCCGCCGACCATCGTGATGTCGACCAGGCGGGTCTGCTCGTCGGTCAGGGTCGGGCCGCTGTCGAGCCAGCCGGGCATCCCGGCCTCGCCGCGGCAGAACGCGCACGGACACAGCCAGCGAAGCGTGGTCGTGTCGTAGGTCGTCGCATGCCCGTCGTCCCAGGCGATCTGGAGACGGCCGGCCGCCCGGTCGGCGTGGATCGAGATAGGGCTGATCGGCACGTGACCGATCGTACGCCCTTGCACGATGATGGGTCGCGATGACGATGGAACGGGTGGCTCCGTATGCCCAGCCGGCGGCGGAGGTGGCCCGCTCCCTCGGGGTCGAGCGGGCGGTCGGGCTGTCGGCGGCCGAGGTCGCACGGCGCGCCCGGACGGCCGGCCCCAACGAGCTCGAAACGCCGCCGACGACCTCGCTCGGCCGGCTCATCCTCGAAGCCGCGACGGAACCGTTCGTCGTCCTGCTCATCGCAGCCGGCGTGCTGGCGATCGCCCTCGGCGAGCTGCGCGACGGGCTGCTGGTGCTGCTCGCGCTGATCCCGATCGTGGCCGCCGACGTCGTGACCGAATACCGCGGCGAACGAGCCCTGGCGGCGCTGCGCGAGGCGTCCGCGCCCTCCGCGCGGGTGCGCCGCGACGGCGAGGCCATCGAGACCGCCGCCAGCGGGGTGGTCCCGGGCGACATCGTGCTGCTCCGGGCCGGCGATATCGTGCCGGCCGACCTCCGGCTGCTCCGGGCGGACCGGTTGGTCGTCGATCGCAGCGTGCTGACAGGCGAATCGGTCCCCGAGCCCGGGGTGCCCGACGCGGATCCGCAGGACGCGCCGCTGGTCGCCCGTCGGTCGATGGCGTATGGCGGCACGAGCGTCGTCGGCGGCCGCGGGGAGGGGGTGGTCGTCGCCATCGGCGCGGACTCCGAGGTGGGGCGGATCGCCAAGGGTCTCGGCTCGGTCGAGCGCCGGCGGTCTCCGCTCCAGGCCGAGCTCGACCGGCTCGTCCGGATCCTCCTGGTCGTCGCGATCGGGCTGATCGTGATCGTGACCGGGCTCGGCTTCGCCCGCGGGGCTCCGGCGGGGGCGAACCTGCTGGCCGGCATCTCGGCCGCGATCGCGGCCATCCCGGAGGAGCCACCGGTGCTGCTGGCGGTCATCCTCGGGCTGGGAGCCTACCGGCTGCTCCGGCGGAACGTGCTCGTCCGCCGGCTCAACTCCGAGGAGACGCTCGGCTCGGTCGACCTCATCATCACCGACAAGACCGGGACGCTGACCCACAACCGGCTCGAGGTGGCCTCCGTGCGCGACCTCGCCGGTCCGATCACGGGGCCCGCCCGGATCGGCGCGCTCGAGGCGGCGCTGCGGGCCGAGGATGACGCCTGGGTCCGCGCCGAGGGCACGGCGCCCGGGTCGTTCACCGCGTCGATCGGCCGCGCGATCGAGGCGGCCGGCGGGACGACGGCCCTCGACCCGGCCGACCTGCTCGCCTCAGAGCCCGTCCTCGATGGGCGGCCGCTGTCGATGACCCGCAGCCGCGCTGCGGACGGATCGGGCGGCGTCGTCGCGCTCGCCATCGGGGCGCCCGAGGCGATCCTGACGCTTGTGGACGCGCCGCCCGACGAGCGGCTGGCCTGGCACGATCTCGTCGAGGCGAACGCGGCGACCGGCGAGCGGCTCGTGGCACTGGCCGGCGCCCAGGACGGTGGGCGATGGCGCGTCCAGGCGCTGATCGGCTTCGCCGACCCGTTGCGCGACGGGATCCGCGAGGCGCTCCAGGCGGCCCGCACCGCCGGCATCTCGGTCGTCATCGTCACCGGCGATCATCCGGCGACCGCGGCGGCGATCGCGGCGGCGGCCGGCCTCGACCGTGACCACATCGTCGTCGGCGAGGACCTCGCGCGATGGGACGACGCCCGGTTGTCGTCCGAGCTGCCCCGGCTCCAGGTCGTCGCCCGCTCGACGCCCGATCAGAAGGAGCGGCTGGTCAGGTTGGCGCGGGACGCCGGTCGGACCGTGGCCGTCACAGGCGACGGTGTCAACGACGCCCCGGCTCTGCACCGGGCGGACGTCGCGGTGGCGATGGGGTCGGGGACCGGGGTCGCCAAGGAGGCCGCCGACCTGGTCCTCGGCGACGACTCGTTCGCCACGCTGCTGTACGGCGTGTCCGAGGGCAGGCGCATCGTCGACAACGTCCAGAAGGGTCTCGTCTTCCTCATCTCGACCCACGTCGCCCTGCTCGGCTTCATCCTCATCGCGACGATCTACGGGTTCGGCCAGCCGCTCCTGCCGCTCCAGATCCTGTGGCTCGAGTTGTTCATCGACCTGTCGACCTCGGTCGCGTTCGAGCTCGAGAAGGCGGAGCCGGACCTGATGCGCCGGTCGCCACGCCGGCGCGGCGTGCCGCTGCTGACCGACGAGCTGCTCGTCCGCATCGTCGGGGCCGGCGGGTTCAGCGCCATCGCGGCGCTGGTGGTGATGGTCACCCACCCGGGGACCCCCGAGTACACCCGCTGGCTCGCCTACACGGTCCTGGTCTGCGCGCAGGCCGTCCGGGCGTATGCGAATCGCAGTCTGAGGATCCCGATCCATCGCCTGCCACCGAACCTGTTCCTGCTGGCGGCCGGGCTGACGGTCATCGCCGTCCAGGCCATCATCCCGCAGGTGCCGGTCCTGGCCGACGCGTTCCGGGCCATGCCGCTCGACGCGTCCGATTGGGGGATCGTGGCGGTCATCGCCCTGGCACCCGCGTTGCTCGCGGAAGTGGTGCGCACGGTCACCGGTCGGACCTGGGTCGCCTGAAACCGGGCTATCCTCCGCCGGTGAGCCTCGAGATCGATCGCGTCACCAAGCGATTCGGCAGCACCACGGCCCTCGACCGCCTGACCTTCGAGGTCGGGCGCGGCGAGGTCTTCGGGTTCCTGGGTGCCAACGGGGCGGGCAAGACCACGACGATGCGCATCTGCCTCGGGATCGTCGTCGCCGACGACGGCGCCATCCGCTGGGACGGCCGGCCGGTCGCCGAGCTGCCACGCCGGACGTGGGGCTACCTGCCCGAGGAACGCGGCCTGTACCCGCGCATGAACGTCCTCGACCAGCTCGTCTACTTCGGCTCGCTGTACGGGATGGAGCCGGCACGCGCGCGGCGCGAGGCGCTCGGCTGGCTGGCCCGCTTCCGCATCCCGGAGTACGCGACACGCCGGGCCGAGGAGCTGTCGAAGGGCAATCAACAGAAGGTCCAGTTCATCGCGGCGGTCCTCCACGACCCCGAGGTCCTCCTGATGGACGAGCCGTTCACCGGTCTCGACCCGGTCAACCTGATCCTCCTGCGCGAGGCGTTCGCGGAGCTGCGCGAGCGAGGTCGGACGGTCATCTTCTCGACCCACCAGATGGAGACCGCCGAGGCGATGTGCGAATCGGTGGCCATCGTCGACCATGGGCGGCTGCTGGCCGGGGGGCGCGTCCGCGACCTCAAGCAGGCCAGCGGCCGGCGAACGCTCCGCATCGGCGTCGGCGGTGAGGCGACGCCGGCATGGCTGGAGTCGCTGCCGGGTGTCGGCGCCGCGCGATCGAACGCCACCGGCGTCGAGCTCGAGCTGCTGCCGGGCGGCGATCCGGCCTCGATCCTGTCGGCGATCTTCGCCCGTGGCGGCTCGGTCAGCCGGTTCGAGGTCGTCGAGCCGAGTCTCGAGACGCTGTTCATCGAGTACGTCGGGCGCCCGCCGGACGACGACCCGACACTGGCGCCCGGCACGTCCGCACGTGCGCTGGCGCCGGGGGCGGCCGGTTGATGGCCGTCTGATGGCCGGCCGCGACCCGATCCTGCCCAACGCCGGGATCATCGCCCGACGCGAATACCGTGAACGGACGCGGAGCCCGCTGTTCGTGGTCTCCACCATCGTCCTGGCCGGGCTGGCGATGATGGCCGCGCTCGCTCCGATCGGCATCCGCAGCATCGACCGGCAGACGGTGACCCGTATCGCCATCGTGTCGAGCGACGCCGAGCTGGCGAACCGAGCGGTCGCGATCGCCGATTCGGTCCTCAACGTCCCGCCAGCCGGGGTGACCGACGCGAACTTCAAGCGGCCCTACGTGGTCGAGGTCGCGACCGATCGCGACGCGGCCGAGGCGCGCCTCGCCACCGGACGACTCGGGGGCGTGCTCGATGTCGAGCGCCTGGCCAGCGGCCAGATCGACGTCGCGCTCAAGACGTTCGAGAGCGCGAACAGCCAGCGAAGCCAGATCCTGAGCGTCGCCGCGTTCGGGATCGGCGTCATCGACTGGAACGCCCGACTTCCGCCGAGCGACACGCGGGCCCAGTTCCTCCTGCCGCTCTACCGGGTCGAGACCCTCAACACCGCGATCGAAGGGGACAAGCCGATCGATGCGCAGCAGGCCGCCAGCCGCGGGTTCCTGGGCATCGTGTTCGTGGTGCTGCTGTTCATCACCATCGTCATCTACGGGATGTGGGTGGCGACCGGCGTCGCGGCGGAGAAGAGCAGCCGGGTCATGGAGCTGATGATCAGCGCGGCATCGCCCCGGCAGATGATGGCGGGCAAGGTCGTCGGGATCGGCGCCGCAGGATTGACGCAGTACCTCGCGATCGCCGCACCGGCCCTCATCCTCCTCGGGTTCCAGGACCGGATCGCCGAGGCAGTGCTCGGGCCCGACTGGGCCGCGGGCACGCAGCTCGTCGGGCTCACCCCGGCCCTGCTGGCCGGCTACGGCGTGTTCTTCCTGCTCGGCTTCGCCCTGTTCGCGCTGATCTACGCTGCGATGGGCTCGTTCGTCAGCCGGCCCGACGACCTCCAGACGCTGTCCTTGCCGCTCAGCCTGGTCGCGATGGTCGGCTACCTGACCGCGATCGTGGCGCTCGGTGGGGCGGGCGGGATGTGGGTCACGGTCGCGTCGTTCGTGCCGCCGTTCAGCCCGTTCGTGATGCTCGCCCGGATCATGGTCTCGGCCGTCGAGCCGTGGGAGGTGGTCGCCTCGGTCGTGCTGCTCGTCGCGGCGATCGCGGTCGTCGCGGTCGTGGCCACGCGGATGTACGCGGCGGGCGTGCTCCTGTACGGCCAGCGGCCGGGGTTGCGCGCGTTCGTGGCGGCGGCACGGCGGGTCTGACGC
>DASYSM010000093.1:0-7159 GCA_036003325.1 Candidatus Limnocylindrales bacterium | reverse complement strand
ACCCTCCCGGGGACTGCTCGCCAGGGACGAGCGATGGCCCACGGCCGTCGTTCGCCCGGATCAGCCCCGCCGGCCGCACGCGAACCGGTCAGCAGCCGGCGATGAACGACTCGAGCAGCGGCCAGTAGCGCGCGGGGGCGTCGATCCACGGGAAGTGGCCTGCGCCGTCGATGACCTCGAGGCGCCCGACGCCGGGCGACAGGTTCTCGACGATCTCGCGCGAGGCCTCGACCGGAGTGACCGGATCGAGCGCACCGACACAGACGAGGGTCGGGCAGTCGATACGCGCCAGCTGGTCGACGACATCGAGGGCGCGAAGCCGGTCCATCCCGGCCTCCGCGACCGCCGGGTTCGCGATGCGTCGCGCCAGCTGGTCAGCATCTGGAACGGCCGGGCCGTACGCGGCGAAGACCCGCGTCCACTCGGCATCGCCGACGGGGTGACCACCGAAGTCGCGCTCGGCCAGTCGGGCGATCTCGTCACCGGCGACCCGACGGAACCCGGCCGCCAGCCGAGCCAGGTCGAACCGCGCGAACGTCGACTGGAGGATCAGCCCGCCGGCGCGACCTCGATGGCGAGCAGCGGACAGCATCGCCACGATGCCGCCCATCGAGTGGCCGAAGATGATCGGCCGCTCGATGCCGAGCGCCTCGCAGAAGGCGTCGACGTCGTCGGCGCACGTCTCGAAGCTCCAGTCGGCGGCATCATGTCGGGCGGACCGGCCGTGGTCGCGGAGGTCGAGGTAGACGACCTGCGCCAGACGGGTGAGGGCGCCGAAGTCAGGCTTGAAGTACGAGTGATCGTAGGTGCCGGGCCCGCCGTGGATCAGGACGACCGTCGGTCGATCGCGCAGCACGGCGCCGGCCGGCACGAGCGCCGGTCCATCGACATCGAACCACAGCCGGGTCCCGTTGACCTCGACCCGCATCGGCCGTCAGCTAGGAGGCCGCGCGGTAGGTCAGGCCCTTCCCACCGCCATCGATGGTCAGCACGTCCGCATCGATCGTGTACGTCACGGTCCCGTCGAGCACCCCGACGACCGCCGATTCGACCGACGACTGCGCCTCCGGACACGCCATCCGCGTCAGCGCCATCGGGCCGAACGTCAGCGTGTCTGCGGCGACCTGGACGGTCGCCGAGCCCATGTTGCAGCCGGTGTCGATCGCTGCCTGCCCGCCGGTGATCACGAGCGTGGAGGTCACGCCGGTCGGGACGCTCGAGGTCGCGTCGCCGGTCACGATGCCATCGAGCACCCAGTGCGTGCCCTCGATCGGCCGGTCGGGATCCGCGACCTCACGGTCCAGGAAGGTGGCCCGGATGGTCCCGTCATCGAGCGTCATCGTGTCTCCAGCGATCGTGATGGCCGAGTCGCCGAGGAGCGTGGCGAGCCATCGATCCTGCTCCATCAACGGGTCCGCGCAACCCATGTCGGTCGACATCATCGGGGCCGTCGTCAGCCGGCCTCCCTCGATCGTATACGTCCCGCCCATCGCGTTGCACCCGGCGTTGGCGGTCAGGCTGCCGTTCTCGAACATGATCCGGACCCGGCTCCCGGGCACGAGTGTCGCTCCGCTGACGGCGGTCGACAGGTACGTCTTGCCGTCCACCGAACCCGCACCGGGTGTCGAGGATGGCGATGGGATGGCGCTCGGCACCGCGGCAACCGAGCAGGCGCTGACGAGCGCGATCGCGGACAGCGCGACGGCGGCGAACGATGCGGAGCGGGCAGGTCGTGTCATGGGGCAGTGACGCGATCGTACGCGGCCGGTTCCATCAGCGGGTGCTCGCGGCCGGTGAGGCTGGCGTCAGCAGCCCGGCCATGGACAGCTGCTCGCCCGCGAACACGTCGGCCGCGGATGGGCGCAGCGGCCGAACGCGCCGGTCGGCCACGCCGGCCTCGGCCGCCAGCGAGCGGACCCGTGCTCGCACCGGGTCGAGCACATCGTTGGCGACATAGGCACGCCCGCCCGCGTACAGCCGCTCGTACATCGGCAGCAGCGACGGCCAGTCGCGCGCGAGGTTGTCGAGGAAATGCTCCCGCGTGCCGGGCCGCAGATACAGCACGTTCGTCCAGATCGATGTCGCGCCCGCGTCGCGCGCAGCGCGCACGACGTCAGCCATCTTCGAAGGGTCGTCCGACAGCCCGGGCAGGATCGGCGCCATGCCGACGCTGGCATCGATACCGGCGTCGACCAGCGTCCGGAGCGCCCGCAGCCGCTGCCGCGGCGGGGCTGTCCCGGGCTCGGTCAGCCGCCAGATCGCCGGATCGAGCGTGGGGACGGAGAAGGTGACGCCGACCTCGGCCCGCTGGCTGGCGAACGCGAGGACGTCCACGTCACGGACGATCATCGGCCCGCGGGTGATCAGCCCGATCGGGGTGCGCGCCTCGCCCAGCGCCTCGAGAGCGCCGCGGGTCAGCCGGAAGTGACCCTCGGCCGGCTGGTACGGATCGGTCGCGGTGCCGACGACGACCTCTTCGCGTTTCCAGGTCCGCCGGGCGAGCTCGCGCCGGAGCACGTCGACAAGGTTCGACTTCACCCGGATCGATGTCCCGTAGCGCGCGTCCGCCGGCCGGTCGGCCAGCCGCTCGAAGGCACGGACGAAGCAGAAGGTGCACTGGTGGGCGCAGCCCATGTACGGGTTGAGCGACCAGTGGAATGACATGTTCCGGACACGCGTCAGGGCGGTCCGGCACGGCTCGTCGCGATATTCGGGACGCATGACCCAGTATAGAACAGATGTTCGAGTCCGTTCGACCGTACACTTGGCGCCCGTCCCGAAGGAGTCCAGCGATGAAGGCGGTCGTCTACTCCGCGCCGCGCGACTTCGACATCGTCGAGGTTCCGACGCCGGAGCCGGGGCCCGGCGAGGTCCGCGTCCGGATCGAGCTGGCCGGCGTGTGCGGCACCGACCTCAACATCCACGACGGGACGTTCTCGGCCAGGTTTCCGCTGACGCCGGGACACGAGATGGTGGGCATCGTCGAGTCGATGGGGCCGGACGTGACGGGTCTCGCCCTTGGCAAGCGGGTCGTGGTGAACGGCACCTCGGCGTGCGGCGCGTGCACCTTCTGCAGCGAGGGCCGGCCGCTCCAGTGCGAGGCGCTGTCGGCGCTCGGAGTGACCGGGCCAGGGGGCTTCGCCGAGGCCGTGCTGACGCCGTCCAGCCGATGCGTCAACGTCGGTGACCTCGATCCGGCGATCGCGGTGTTCGCCGAGCCGGCCGCCTGCGCCATGCACGCGATGGAGATCCTCCGGCCGCGACCGGGGTCGACGGCGCTGGTCCTCGGCTCCGGGCCGACCGGCCTGCTCCTCGCCCAGCTGCTGATGCACGACGGGGCCGCGCGCGTGACCGTCGCCGCGCCGACCCACTTCAAGCTCGAGATCGCGCGGCAGCTCGGCATCGACGAGGTCATCCAGATCCCGCGAGAGCCGACCGAGGCGTTCGCCCTGCTGCACGAGGTCCGGCCCGAGGGTTTCGACGACGTGGTGGTCGCGACAGCCGTCCCGGGCGTGTTCGAGATCGCCACGCCGCTCACGCGCGACGGCGGCACCGTCCTCTGGTACGGCATCACGAGCCCGGACGACCGCGTCACGGTCAGCCCGTACGACGTCTATCGCCGCGAGATCACCATCAAGGGCGCGTTCGCCCAGGTCACCAGCTTCCGTCAGGCCGTCCTCGCCCTCCAGCACGGCCGGATCTTCACCGAAGGGTTGATCACGCACGCGTTCGCGCTCGACGACTACGGACGGGCGCTGGGCGCGGTCCGACGCGACCGGTCGTGCCTCAAGGCGGTCATCGATCCGCGGCTCAAGGCCGCCCGTGTGAAGTCGTCCTCCGGGCGGCTTTCCTGACACCACCTGTCAGGTATCCGCGGTAGAACGGACGCGACCGATCCGCTGAGGAGACAGGCGATGACGACGAGCACCGCGACCGGGGTCGCCCCCGAGGTGATCGAGGCCGGCCCGGCCGTCCACGACTTCGACTTCTACATGGGGACCTGGCAGGTCCATCACCGCCGGCTGCGCGAGCGACTCGCCGGCAGCGACGAGTGGGACGAGTTCGAGGGCACGTCGCGGGCCTGGCCGATCCTCGACGGCGCCGGCAATGTCGACGACAACGTCCTCGAGCTGCCGGACGGCACCTACCGGGCGATCTCGCTGCGGACCTTCGACCCGGCGACCGACCAGTGGTCGATCTGGTGGCTGGACGGCCGCAGCCCCGGACGGCTCGACCCGCCGGTCATCGGCGGCTTCAGGGACGGCATCGGGACGTTCCTCGCGGCCGACACGTTCAACGGCCGGCGCATCCTCGTCCGCTTCCTGTGGTCCGACATCACCGACACGACCTGCCGCTGGGAACAGGCGTTCTCGACCGACGGCGGGACGACCTGGGAGGTCAACTGGATCATGGAGTCCACCCGGGTCGGGTGACCCCGGGCGCCGCCGCCGGCGGCCTGCCCGCGGTGTCAGGCCGGTGGCTCGTACGGCGTGGTCAGCTGGAAGTAGTTGCCGTCGGGGTCCTCGAAGGTCGCGATCCAGAAGCCCGGAGACCCCTCGAAGTCGTATGGCTCGCGGACGACGATCGCGCCGGCCGCCTTCCACCGCTCGAATGTCCCCTTGACGTCGGCCTCCTCGATGTTCCAGATGAGCCGGCCCGGGGTGTCGTTGCGGCCGTGGACCTCCGAGTGGGCGCCGACCGCGATGAAGCCCTCGCCGATCTGCCAACCGCTGTAGCCACCGTCCTCCATCGTCGGCGCGCCGAACAGCCTGGTGTAGTACTCGACCAGCCGCGGCGCGTCGTCGGATCCGATGAGGATGTTGTTGAAGTTCATCGCTCGCCCTCCTGTGGATGCCCAGTATCGCCTCGGGCGTGTTACAGACGCATCACAGCCAGCTCGAGACGAGCCGATCCGGCCGGCCCGGCGGATACCATCGGCTGCACGCAGAAGGAGAGACTGATGGTCACCTACAGCTCCGTCTTCGCCGGCTTCGCCGCCCGCGACACCGACGCGGCCAAGGCGTTCTACCGCGACACGCTCGGCCTCGACGTCCGCGACGGCGCGGAGGCCGGCATCATCGAGATCCACGGCGGTGGTGGCGCGCCGGTGATCGTCTACCCGAAGCCCGACCATCAGCCGGCGACGTTCACCGTACTCAACCTGGTCGTGTCCGACATCGACGCGGCGGTCGACGAGCTCACCGCGAAGGGCGTGTCGTTCGAGCAGTACGACTTCCCGGAGCTCAAGACCGACGCCAAGGGGATCGCCCGCGGCAACGGCCCGAGCATCGCCTGGTTGACCGATCCCGACGGCAACATCCTGTCGGTGCTGCAACCTGGCTGAGCGACGTCCTGTGCCGGATGACCGAGACTGTCGGCCGTGCAGCAGGAATCCTCTCAGCCCCCGGACGAGGGCTCGATCGGCGAGACGGCGTTCACGGCCACGACGGTGCGGCGTCGCCGAGGGCCGCTCGCCGTGACCGTGGCCGCGATCGCCTTCGTCGGCTTCGCCGTCCTGGTGAAGGAAGTGGCACCTGGCCCGACCCTCCCGACACCCTCGCCCGTCCCGCGTGCCGCCGTCGGGGTCGCATCGTTCGGGCCGACCGCGACGCCCATCACACGGCCGCCCGCGGACCCGCCCGTTCGCGACCCGACCGTCACGCCCAATCCGACCGTCGCGGCAGGTCCGGCAGCGATCGGCCGGACCGCGCTCGTCCCTGCCGGTGACACGTCGGCCCTCCTCACGGTCACGCTCCCCGCCGGCTGGGCCCAGGCCAGCCCGAGCCTGTATCTCAACGGGGGCGCCGAGTCGGCCGACGGCGAGTCGTCCGACCTGGGTCTGTCGATCGGCGCGTACCGCATCGAACACGTCAACACGTTCCCGTGCCGCTGGGCAAGCGGCAGATTCACCGAGACGAGCTACCCGAACACGGTCGAGGGCCTGGCCCTGGCCCTCTCCTCGTTCTGGGGGCAGGATCCGGACTCGGCCCTGTTCGCGAATTCGGACATCGCCCCGATCGCGAGCAGGCCCCACCAGACGACCATCGGCGGCGTCCCGGCGTGGGGGGTCCAGATCCTGATCCCGAGCGTCCTCGACTTCTACGCCTGCGACGGCGACCAGCTCGTCCTGTGGGAGTCGGCCGATGGCACCGTCCGCACCGGCTTCGGTTCGGGCGAGATCGACATGCTCTGGGTCGTCGCGATGAACGGCGAGCCGCTGGTCATCGATGCCGCGCTGCCGTTGCTGGCCTCGGCCGCCCAGCAGAAGGAGCTGCAGGCGGTGGTCGATTCGGTCGCCTTCTTGGCCCGATGACCTATCGTGTCGGGTGCAGTCGCCGGGCCGCTCACCGGTTCATCGCCGCAGGAGGACACCGTGGACGCCTGGCCCAAGGGCATCGATGCCATCACCCTGTTCGTCGAGGACCTGGCCACCGCGAAGGCGTTCTACCTCGAGGTCTTCGGGTTGCCGGTCGCCTTCGAGGACCCGAACTCGGCCGTGTTCATGTTCGGTGCGACGGCGATCAACCTGCTCGACGCGCGCCAGGCGCCCGAGCTCATCGATCCCGCAGCCGTCGCGTCGCCTGACGCCGGCTCACGGATGGTCTTCACCGTCGCCGTCGACGACGTCGACGCCATGTGCGACACGCTGCGGGCGAGGGGAGTGGTGATCCTCAATGGCCCGATGGATCGGCCGTGGGGGATCCGGACCGCCAGCTTCCGCGACCCTGGCGGTCACGTCTGGGAGATCGCGGCCAAGATCGGCTGAGAGGCGCCGGCGGCTGTCAGCGCGGTCGTGGCGCGCGGCCGGCCACGGCCCTGCGCGGTTCGGGCCCAAGGCCGTGGACGATCAGTCTGGGCGAGACTATCTGGCAGGATAGAGGGCCGATTCCTGACAGATATCCTGGGGGAGACTGTTCGTCCGACTCCCGGCCCGATCCGGGCCCTGGGCCAGGTCCGGCGGCGTCCGAGCGAGCGTGGATCCGGGCCCACACGACCCGGGGCGCCACACAACGTCTGACGACCAGTCTGCGGGAGACGACCTGGCAGGAACCAGGGTCGGTCAGGTCCTTCCCAGCAGCTGCGTCCGCAGCGCGGCCGCCAGCCACGCCTCGTACTCCTGTGCCGTCCAGCCGCGCGCCTCCAGCTCGAGGTAGATCTC
>DASYSM010000092.1:0-4739 GCA_036003325.1 Candidatus Limnocylindrales bacterium | reverse complement strand
GTCGCGGCGGACGGTCCTCGGATCCGGCAATACCGAGTTCGCGGTCGTGCTCCATCCCGCTGCTCCCGAGCTCATCCTGACCGCCTCGGACAGTGGCCGGGTGACGGTCGCCGCCGGCACGGAGGCGGTCGGGCCCGGCTATCACCGGTTCGTCGGGCGTCTTCTCGAACGGATGGCGATCGACCTCGCGATCAACTGGGACGCGTCGGGTACCGAGGATGCGGATCCGGCATTCGAGACTGCTGCGATGACGTTCGCCGACCGGCCCACCACCGAGCGGGCCTATCTCGCCTGGCTCGGTCGGATGCTGGTCGGGGTGCGGGCACGGCGAGCGGCGGGGACCCACGGCGTCCAGCTCGGTATCCCGCCCGGCATCCGCTACACCTTCGATGGCGCGATCGCGACGGTCCTCGGGCCACGCGATGACGCATGGCTCGAGAGGGCGCTGGCCGACACGCGCGTCGCGACCGACATCACCGCGTGGTGGCCGGACGCGACGGGTGGCCAGTCCATGCTCAATCGCGCCCTGTGCCTGATGTGGCTCGACGTTCGCTGGCGCACTCCCGCCATGCCGGCCGAGCGGCTGCTCCTCGACGAGGTCCATCGGCTGCTCACCAAGGCGTTTCCGCTCGAGCCGCGGCTCGCCTACCCGTGGCGCGCCTGGGCCGAGGTGGTCGAACACCTCGGTGCCGATGATGCGATGGCGCGCCAGGTCATCGAGCGGGCGATCCGCGAGCCGGATGACACCGCGCCGATCGGTTACCGGCGCAACCCGGTGACCATCAGCCACGAGGGCTGGGCCCTGGAGATCCCGGGCTCGTTCGCCGAACGCCGGACCCCCGAGGAGTGGTGGGGCGGCGGGGTCGGGCGCAGCATCACACTGGCGGCCGTCGAGACCGGGACCGAGACCGGAGCGATGGACGCCCGATCCTTCATCGAGCAATTCGCCGCTGATCTCGGGCCGGACGCGATCCCGCATCAGGCGGGCCCGGTCCTCGGACGCGCCGCCCTGTCGACGGACGCGACCTCCGGGCTCGAAGTGTGCGTCCTCGAGGGCTATTCGGCCGTCGCGGGTTCCGGGGCGGCCATCAGGATCGTGTTCGACGATGTGTCCGACTGGCAGTGGGCGCTCGACACGTGGCGGGCGCTCGCGCCAGGCTGAACCGCCAGACGACGTCCCTTGCTCGGGCTAGAAGACCTTGCCCTTCTTGGTCACGAACGCCGCGTTCCCGTCATGGATGCTGAAGACCTTTCCGTCGTCGACCACCCCGCCGGCATCGGCGAACGTCTTCTCGCACGTCGCCATCTTGGTCGTGTCGCCGTCGGCCTCCCTCATGCATTTCCTCAGGTCCGCGAGGTCCTTCTGATCCGCCATCGAACGTTCCTCCCTGGTCCGCCCCCCGGCGGCCATACACTACATCCGAGCTTTCACGGCGAGAAGCCTTGGATCGTGTCGTCGGCCGGCCCGTCGGCGGCGCTGAACCGGTAGCGAAGGAAGAGGTGGTCGCTCGAGCGTCGGACCGTCCCGAGCGACGCCCAGGGCGCGTCGGCCACCGAGAAGCCGGTCCCCTGGACCAGCCCCAGCCGGGGAGTGGCCTCGTCCCGGCCGGCGAGCTGGGGCGCGATGGTGAGGAACACCTCGTCGAGCAGCTTCGCGGCGAGCAGCTCGCCGATGAGGTGGGGGCCGCCCTCGCACAGGACCAGCCGCGCGCCGGTCGATGCGGCGAGAGCGACCAGGTCCGCAGCCGGGACCCGGCGACCGTGTCCGACCGTGGCGATGGTCGCATTGGGCCGTGGGCCGGCTGCCCGAAGACGTTCGGCGCCCGACGGCGTGGTCGCCAGGATCACCGGCACGTCGGCGGCGGACAGACCCGGGTGAGCGAGGTCGAGGTCGCCGCTCGCGGTGGCGACGATGGTCGTCGGTTGCACGGTCGGGATCCCGAGGGCCCGCCGCCATGATGCGAACGACGCGGCCGATCGCTTGTGGACGCGTCGCGGCGTCCATTCGTGGGTCGGCGCGGCGCGCACCGTGCCCGACCCGACCAGGACCACGTCGGCCATGGCGCGAAGGAGGCCCATGACGAAACGGTCGGGCTCGAAGAAGCCGCTGACTTCGCCGCCGCCCGAGCTCCCGTCGGTGTCGAAGGCGACGACACCGTCGATCGTCGAGACGAAGTTGGCGATGACCGTGGGCCGGTCCGCTCGCAGGGCGACCCGCAGCTCGCCGTCATACCGCTCGCGCAGGTCCGGCGGAAGACCGCCGCCGCGGACGTCCGTCGCCGGCTGGTCAGGCGACTCCCACAGGCGTTCGAGCCAGGGCCCGTGGCCGCGGTCCGTGGCTCCGTTCCGATCGGTCGCGGTCACGACCCGGCGCGGCGCAGACCGCTCACGTCGTAGAACTCGCCGCGCAGCTGCGGGCTGTCGACGTACACGCCGCGATACGACGTCGTTCGCGTCTTCGGGTGCAGCTCGCGGACGCCGCGCATCTGGGTGCACAGGTGATGCGCCTCGGCGTACACCGCGACACCATGCGGGTTCATCATCCGGTCGAGCTCGTCGGCGATCTGGAAGGTCATCCGTTCCTGGACGCCGAAGCGACGCGTCACCACGCGGACGAGCCGGGTGAGCTTGCTGATTCCGATGATCCCTTCGTGCGCGACGTATCCGACATAGACATCGCCGAAGAACGGCAGCGCGTGGTGTTCGCACAGCGAGAAGAACGGGATCGGCCCCTCCACCACCTGGGCGATCTCGCAGTTGGCCCCGCCATGACATTCGGTCGGGAAAGCGGTCATGACCTTCGGGTCACCCTCGTACCCGGCGGTCGTGTCGAACAACGCGCTCAGGAACCGACGCGGCGTCGCCTCCGTGCCCGGCGTGTTCAAGTCGAGCCCGAGCGCGGTGAGGATCTCGGCGAGGTAGCCCTCGTAGCGGAGTCGATCCTCGGGGGTGACGGCGCGCGGCGTGTCGGGCCGCAGGCGCGGTTCCAGCTCGCGGTCGACGTCCTGCGTGTTCCGGCGGACGACGTGGGTGTGCGTGTGGGCGATGCCTGGATCTCCGTCGGGCGTCATCGATCCCTCCATCGCTCGATGATACGGACATTCCGCGAGCCCGGATCTCGGACGGCTAGGATAGGGACGTCCACGAGAGGGAGGTCCCATGAGCTCGCAGACGCCCGGCGGCGAGCCGCCGCACGAGCCCGCCCCGCCGGAGCCCGCGCCGCACGAGTCCGCGCCGCCGGAGCCCGATGCCGAGACCGCCCGCGTCCCGGTCGAGCCATCACCACCCCCAGGAACGCCACAGGCGAGCCCGCCCGAGGTTCCTGCAGCTCCCACGCCGGGTCTCATCTCCGCGCAGCCGACAGGCTCGCTCGGTGGCGGCCCCCAGCCCGACGCGCCGCTCGTCCCGTGGGTGGTCCCGACCCGCGCGACGGCGGCCGCGGTCAGCGAGGGCCTGGTCATCGCGGGCACGTTCACGCGATTGGTCGCATACGCCGCGGACCTGCTCCTCCTGGGCGCGCTCGGCGTGGCCGTCGACGGAGCGCTCGGCCTGTTCGAGGTGGGTCGTGACGAGAACCTCGCCCTGCTCGTCGGCGGGGTGCTCGTCGGTGTCGACTTCCTCTATTTCGTCGGATTCTGGACGAGTGGCCTGCGGGCCACGCTCGGGATGCGGATGCTGCGCCTGAGCGTGCTCGATGCGGCGACGGCCAAGACCGTGTCGGTCAATGACGCGCTCCTGCGCTGGCTGGCGCTGAGCGGGGCGGTGGCGATCCTGACCCTGGTCCCCGGGCTGAGCGGGTACATCGGGTTGCTCTCGCTCATCTGGCTGGTCGTGCTGCTGGGGACCACCGCCCTGAACCCGTTGCACCAGGGCCTGCACGACCGATGGGCCCGGACGGTGGTCGTCCAGCCCGCGCCGGGTGGCTCGGGTCTGGCCTTCGCGACCTGCCTGATCATGGCCGTCTTCGTGTTCGTCGTGCTGCCGATCGTCGCGCTGTTCATGGTCGGCGACCAGGTGTCGCAGATCCTGTCGCAGATCGGCACCTCCATCTGACGGCTCCGTGCTGGTTGGGGACCATAGACTGGGGGGCATGACGCCGGAACGCGATCCAGGAGCGCGCCTGCTCGACATGGACCCCGCCTCGTTCCGGGCGGCGGCCCACGCCGTGGCCGACGTCATGGCCGACTACCTGGAGGGCATCGAGACCCGGCCGGTCTTCCCGGCCATCGAGCCCGGCTCCCTGCGCCCGCTCTTCCCGGCCTCGGCGCCGGACGCGCCCGAGTCGATCGAGGCCATCCTCGACGACTACGCCCGCCTCATCGAGCCGAACGCCACGCACTGGCAGCACCCGGGCTTCCTGGCCTATTTCGCGACCACCGCGTCGGGACCCGGGATCCTCGGCGAGATGCTGACGGCTGCGCTCGGCCAGAACGCCATGCTGTGGCGGACCTCGCCGATCGGGACCGAGCTCGAGGAGGTCGTCGTCGGCTGGCTGCGTGAGGCGCTCGGGCTGCAGCCGACGTTCGACGGCCTCCTGACCGATACCGCCTCGATCTCGACGCTCATCGCGCTGGCCGCCGCGCGCGAGGCTGCCGGCCTCGACGCCGCGTCGCGCGGCCTGGCGGGGCGTGACGACCTCGGCCCGGGCGTCCGCGTGTATGCCTCGGGCGAGGCCCATTCGTCGGTGGACAAGGCATGCATGACGCTCGGTCTCGGGCGGGCGTCGCTGGTCCACATCC
>DASYSM010000091.1:0-2262 GCA_036003325.1 Candidatus Limnocylindrales bacterium | reverse complement strand
CCCGCGGTCACCGATTCCCGCAGTTCCGGTCAGACCACGCCGTCGAGTCGGGGTGTTGTTGACTGGCGGTCACCGATTCCGAAGTCTCGCCGTGGCTGCCGTCCGTGAGCGGTCGTCGTGGTGACCGCGGGTCACCAACCGGCGGCCATTCGGGGTCGGGCAGGTGTGCGCGTGCCGAATTCGGTGACCGGGGGTCACCGCTGCCCACCGTTCGGGCCCCAAGGGCGGCGCATGTGCCGAAATGCGGTGACCGTGGGTCACCGCCCAATCGCGGTTTGGCCTCAACAGCCGCATATCGCCGAATTCGGTGACCGCGGGTCACCGCGGGGCGACTCGGCTCACCGCGACCGCCGGGTCACCGCGGCGACCGTTCGGGCCACCGCAGCGACTCCGGTGATCGCCACCCGCAACCAGCAGCGCCGCCCGGGTCATGGCCGGCGGGCGACCGGGATGACGAGTCTGATCGCGGTGTGCGTCGCGGAGAACGAGCAGACCTTGTTGTCGACGAGCCTGGCGTCCTTGCCGGCTTCGATGACCTCGACGTCCCGGAGAGTCCTGGTCTTGCCCTTGCGCGACACGACCCAGATGGCGCCGTTCGGCCGGATGAGGGCGGCCAGCTGCCGAAGTGGAGCGAGCGCTTCCCAGGTCTCGGCGCCGAACAGGACGACGTCGGTGTCGGGGGCGGGCCAGCCATCGGTCAGATCCGTGGTCCGCGCGGCGATCTGAGCGCGGATGTCGGGGTCGTCGATGTCGACGAGGGCAACGCGCATCCCCGGCCGGATCCCGAGCTTGTCCAGCAGCGGCGTGGTGTAGGCCCGTTCCATGGCGCTATCGTGCCATGCGATGCTGCTCGTCTTCGGCCCGCGGTCGCCGACCTATGACTTCGGGCCTGGGCACCCGCTCACGCCGCGGCGCTTCGGGCCCGGGCTCGACCTGCTCCGGGCGGTCGGCGCGGAGCCGGGACTGGCGCCCGAACCGGCCCTCGACGCCGAGCTCGAGTGGTGTCACTCGCGCCGCTACATCTCGACCGTCAAGCGGTTCTCCGCGGATCCGTTCGGGCTTCCCGAGGCCGGCATCGGCATCGGTGGCGACGATCCGCCGTTCGCCGGGATGCACGAGGCCGCGGCGGCCGTTGCCGGCGGGTCGTTGCGGGCCATGGAGGCGGTCCTGCGCGGCGATGTCGAGCATGCGTTCCACCCGGGCGGCGGCCTTCATCACGCGATGCCGGACCACGCCTCGGGCTTCTGCGTCTACGACGACCCGGCGCTCGCGATCGCGCGCGCTCGCCGCGACGGCTTGCGGGTGCTGTATGTCGACCTCGACGTCCATCACGGCGACGGCGTCCAGGCCATCCACGCTGCGGATCCGGGTGTGCTCACGGTGTCGTTCCATGAGACCGGGCGCTCGCTGTTCCCCGGCACCGGCGGAGTGGGGGAGGTGGGCGAGGGGGCGGCGGCCGGGACGTCGGTGAACGTCCCGCTCGAGCCGGGGACGGGTGAGCGAGCGTGGCTCGCCGCGGTGACAGGGCTGCTCCCCGAGTTGGCCGCCGCGTTCGGGCCTGACCTGATCGTGTCGCAGCACGGCGCCGACTCGCATGCCTGGGACCCGCTCGCGCACCTCCTCGTCACCACGACCGCGATGGGCGAGGCGGCGCGGCTCGTGGATTCGCTCGCCCATCGGTTCGCCGCCGGCCGCTGGCTGGCGACCGGAGGTGGCGGGTATGACGCCTATCGGGTCGTGCCCCGGACGTGGAGCCTCGTCTGGCTGGCTGGTGCGCATCGCGACGTTCCGGATGCGACGCCTGTCGCGTGGCGCGAGCGGTGGTCTGCCGAGGGTGCGCGATACGGCCAGGCGCCGCTGCCCGCATCGTTCGACGACGCCCCGAATGCCGGGCTCGAGCTCGGGACGTCCCAGGCATCAGCCGAGGCGCGCTCGCGCGAGACCGCGGCTCTGGCGCGACGGCTGGTGGTGCCGCGACTGCTCCAGGTGGCGGCCGATCGCGGCTGGTGGAAGCCGCTCGAGGCTCCCGCGCGCGGCGAACCTGGCGCGGCAAGCGCCGCGATGGACGGCCAGCCCAAGATCCTCGCCCACCTGGACGCGGAAGCGTGGGACCGGCTGACCCTGGCCGACCGGGTCATCGCGCCCGCGGATGCTGCGGCCGGACACGGCCTCGTCCTGGCCGCGATCCGTGATGGCGCCACGGTCTCGGCTGCTGTCACCGGCTCGACCGTCGTGGGCCTGGCTCTGGCGGGACCGCCCGAC
>DASYSM010000090.1:0-17114 GCA_036003325.1 Candidatus Limnocylindrales bacterium | reverse complement strand
GACCGGCTCGCCGGCCGCGCGCCTCTCGACGTCCGAGCGGTACCGACGCGCGGCGTCCACGCCCACCGGCGCCTCGGGGTGCGCCAGCACGACCGTCCGCCCGACACCGACCGCGTGGCCCAGCAACAGCTCGGCATCGAGCCTCGGGGTCTCGGAACCCGCTGCGGCCAGCCGGTCCGCGCCCTCCCGCAGGAGCGCGCCGGTGGAGTCTTGCGCCGCGTCAGCCAGCGCCGTCGCCCTCGCCCAGGCGATCGGCCTGGTCGGCCATCACCAGCGCGTCGATGAGGTCATCGAGATCGCCGTCCATGACCCCGGGCAGGTTGTGGACGGTCTTGCCGATCCGATGGTCCGTGACGCGGTCCTGCGGGAAGTTGTACGTCCGGACCTTGTCCGACCGGTCGCCCGACCCGACCATCGACCGTCGCGCGGCGGAATCGGCCTCGCGCTGCTTCGCCTGCTCGAGGTCGTACAGGCGCGAGCGCAGCACGGAGATCGCCTTGGCCTTGTTCTTGTGCTGGCTCTTCTCGTCCTGGATCTCGACGACCAGGCCGGTCTTCAGGTGCGTGACACGAACCGCGGAATCGGTCGTGTTGACCGACTGGCCCCCGGGCCCGGATGCGCGCTTGACGTCGATCCGCAGGTCGCGCTCCTCGTCGATCTCGATCTCGACCTCGTCGACCTCGGGCAGCACGATGACCGTCGCGGTCGAGGTGTGGATGCGCCCGGACGATTCGGTCGCCGGGATGCGCTGGACCCGGTGGACACCGCCCTCGAACTTGAGGCGGCTGTAGGCGCCGTCGCCGTGGATCTGGAGGATGGCCTCCTTGATCCCGCCGATCCCCGTCTCGTTGAGGCTGAGGATCTCGGGCTTGAACCGATGCCGCTCGGCGTAGCGGATGTACATCCGATACAGCTCCGCGGCGAACAGTGCGGCCTCCTCCCCGCCGGCGCCGCCGCGGATCTCCATGATCACGTCCCGGCCGTCGTTGGGGTCGCGTGGCAGGAGCAGCACCTTGAGCTCGTCGAGGAGCCGGGTCTCATCGGCCTCGAGCCGGGCGATCTCGTCCCGGGCCATCGCGTGCATCTCGTCGTCGGCATCGGTGCCGTCGCGCAGCTCGCGCGCGCCGCTCAGCTCGGTCCGGGTCGCCTCGAGCCGCCGGAACGCAGCGACCACCGGCTCGAGCCGTGACAGCTCCTGGCCGAGGCGCCGGATCGCGTCCGGATCGGTCGACGTCTCGGGACGCGCCAGCTCCGCCTGGATGTCGTCGTATTGGCGGGCGATGTCCGCGAGCTTGGCGTCGAGATCGCTCATCGCCCCGGCGGCGGATCGGTCGGGAGCGGCGGGACCGTCGGCGGCGGCAGCGGCGGCGGGACCGTGGACACCGGCACGTCGGTCACCGTCTCGGCGGGCGCCGAGAAGTCCATCGGGCGGCTGTCGAAGTCGCCCGAGCCGGCCGGGACGGTCTCGCCGTCGGCCACGAGCGCCTGCTCCATCGACACGATCGCGACCTCGATCATGTCATCGGTCGGCTGCTTGGTCGTGATCATCTGGACGAGCAGGCCCGGGTAGAGCAGGACCTTCATGATCGGGTTCTTCCGGTGGCGCGCCCCAAAACGCAAGATCTCGTAGCCCACCGCGGCGATGACCGGGATCAGCAGGATGCGGCTGGCGATCATGACCAGCGGCTCCTGCCGGCCGACCAGCGAGAAGGCGATGATCGACAGCAGGATGACCACGACGAGGAACTCCGTGCCGCAGCGCTGGTGGGCCGTCGGGTACTTGCGGACGGCAGCCACGTCCAGCGGGTCGCCGGCTTCGAGCGCATGGATGGTCATGTGCTCTGCCCCGTGGTACTGGAACACGCGGCCGATCTCGGGCGATCGCGAGATCAGCACGAGATAGCCGAGGAAGATCGCGACGCGGATGAGGCCTTCGATCAGGGACTGCAGGAAGCCGTGATCGGGCCCCTGGATCGTCACCGAGGCGATGAACAGGGGCAGGAGGAAGAAGACACCGATGCCGGCCACCAGGGTCAGCCCGAGCATCAGCGCGATGGAACCCTTGCCGAGCTCGACCCCCTCCTCCGAGGCCTGGACGTTCGCGCTGCGGACAAGCCAGCGGGTGCCGACCACGAGCGTCTCGTATAGGACCACGAGCCCGCGGATCAGTGGCCATTTCGACCAGCGCGTCCCGTGGAAGCCCGCATCGAGCCGCTCGGTGGCATAGACGATCTGGCCATCCGGATGGCGCAGCGCGACCGCGATCGCGTCGCGACCGCGCATCAGGACGCCCTCGATCAGGGCCTGGCCGCCGTACGTGAATGTGGGCATGGCACGCAGTCTACCGGGTGGGGCGAGCGAGGCTCCCCGGTGCGCCACTGCAGCTTCCGGTCCCGCGGCCCCGATGTTCCTGTCAGGCGCACGTTTCGAATATCCGAGCGTGACCCACCCTCGGATCGGACGGGATCTGTCCGAACCTGCGGTCCACCGCGCTCGGATGTCGCGAAAGCGCGCCTGTGAGGCGCACGCGACCGATCGGGACCGACCGCAGGCTTGCATCGGTCGCCCGGAATCGAAAACGGCGGGCCGTCGGCCCGCCGTCGTGCGTGTGGCTGGGGTCTAGCTGCGGACCTGGCGCTCGAGGCGCTTCTGGAACCGCTCGACCTGGCCGGCCGTGTCGATGATCGTCTGCTTCCCGGTGAAGAACGGGTGGCAGTTGCCACAGACGTCGACCCGCAGCTCCGGCCGGGTCGAACCGACCGTCCACTCGGTGCCGCACGATCCGCAGTGGACCTTGGCCTGGAAATACTTGGGATGGATATCGGGCTTCACGAGGTGCTCTCCTCCGACGCCGTCCGCGCCGGGCCATGGCCCAGCCGGTGGTCGCCGGTCGTTCCGGTTGTCTAGGCGCTCGCGGCGGCCGTCTCGACCGCCTCGACCCGGATGCGCTTCTTGGACTTGGTGGCGTGCTCGAACTTCACCTTGCCGGTGACCGTCGCGAACACGGTGTAATCGTGACCCAGCCCGGTCCCAGGACCGGCCAGGAATGTCATCCCCCGTTGGCGGACGATGATCGAACCGGCCTGGACCAGCTGGCCGTCGCCGGCCTTGACGCCGAGGCGCTGGCCGACGCTGTCGCGACCGTTCTTGACGCTGCCGCCGGCTTTCTTGTGGGCCATCTCGTCTACTCGTCCTTCTTGGTGGTACGCGGCTTCTTCGGCGCGTCGCTCTTCGAGGTGGCCTCGGCCTTCTCGACTGCGGGCTTCGAGGCCGCACTCTTCGTGTCCGTCTTCGGCTTCGACGCAGGTGCGGCCTTCGCCGCCGGCTTGGTCGCCGCCGGCTTGGTCGTGGCCGGCTTCGGGCCGGCCTTGGCCTTCGTCGTCTGTGCGGCCTTGGCCTTCGGCTCTGCCGGCGCCTTGGCGGATGTGCCGGCCTTGGCCTTGGCGTCTGCTGTCTTGGCCGGCTTCGCCTCGGCACCGACCGCCAACTTCGCGGCAAGCTCGGCATCCTTGGCGGCCTGTGCGGCGGCGGCCTCCTCGAGGCGCTCTCGTTCGGTCCTTGCGTCGCGCTCGGCCTTCTCGGCAGCCTTGGCGGCGCTCTTGCCGTTCAGGGTGATGTCGGCGATGCGCAGGACCGTCAGCTCCTGGCGATGGCCCTTCTTGACCCGGCTGCGCGCCTTGGGCCGGTACTTGAACGAGATGAGCTTGGGCCCGCGGGTCTGGTCGAGGACCTCCGCGCTGACCGCGGCGTCGGCCACCAGGGGCCGGCCGATCGTCGAGTCGTCGCCGTCGGCGACGAGGAGGACGCGCTCGATGGTGATGGTCTTGCCGGGCGTGGCGTCGAGAAGCTCGACCTCGAGCTCGGTGCCGACCTCGACGCGATATTGCTTCCCGCCGGTCTCGATGACTGCGTACATGGATCCTCAGGATGGGTGGCCGGCGACCGCATGCGGCGACCGAGACCTCGGACGTGAAAAGGCGCGCGGCGATGCCCACGCGCGGAAGAGGGATTGTACGGCCCCGGGCGATAGCTGGTCAACCGCGTGATGTCGGCGTCTGACGCCCGTGGAGACTTGCTTTTCAAGGCGGGTCGATGCGAAACACCGGGTAGCGTTCCGCCGTGGCGGAGACCTCGTCGGGATCGCTCGACCCGAAAAAGCGGACTCCGCCCTTCACCTGCTCAAGGAACGCCCGCAGGATCGGACCGCGCGCGTCCACGGGCAGCTCGGTCAGGCAGACATCCTCGGTCCTCCCTCCGCGTGCGAGCGTACAGGTGCGGGCTGCACGGACGTTCTTGACCCAGGCAGCTTCGGCGAACGCGGCCACGATGTAGCGGTTGCCGCCGATCGTCGCGAGGGAAACCGGAGTGCTTCTCAGCTGCCCGGTCTTCCGCCCAGGGACCGACAGGAGATGCTGCGAGCCGATCGTCAGGCCGCGCCTGAGCATCGCCATGTTGATCCGGATCATCCAGGATGGCGGTGGCTTGGCTTCACGGGGCTGGGACATCAGCCAAGCTCGTCCGCAAGGATCAGGCGCTCCCGGACGATCGCCACGGCCTCGACCGGAGCGACGCATCGATCCGCGAGGGCGGCAACGACTTCCTCCGGCCGCCCCGTGCCCCGGACGGGATCGAACCGGGTCCGTGCCCGAACCAGGGTCGGCGGTCCGGCGTCGATCACGCGGAGGTCGTCGAGGAGCGGTCGCAGGTCATAGGCGACCACCGTCGTCCCTTTGGCGCGCTCTCGCGGGATCGTCCGGGCCGCGAGCAGACCGTCGCACGCGATCGCGAGTGCCGTGACATCGCTCGTGTGGAGGACGATACGGTAGTCAGCGGCGGCGACCTGGCCGGCCAGTGGCGGCGCCCCGAGCCAGACGTCGAACAGCTCGACGAGTAGCCAGCCGTCGGGCAGGACGGCACTGATCCGGCTCCTGACGAACGACACCGGGACGAGCTCGGTCAGGAGGATGTCGGCCAGCTCACGCTCGCCGGCGATGGCCGCTGGGAGCGGTGCCCCGAAGGCGACGCGCGTCCGTGCCCGTCCCGCGGCGCGCGCAAGCGGCAGGCCGCTCGCCTCGAGGCCGCCTTCGAACGCGTCGGCCAGCTCCCGCCCGACCAGGGCCGCTGCGTCCGCGCCGCGCGACAGCACGAGTCGCCAGCGTTGTCGAGCCGGTAGCGGTGGCCGGTCGGGTCCGTCGGATGGATCGGTCGCGATCGCTGGGCCAGGTTCCACGTCTGGTAGTCTGCGGCACCATGGATCAGGCCGCGTCGCAGACCACGTCGGGCGTCGATGGCTGACCCGAACGACCCGTACAAGATCCTCCAGGTCGATCCCGAGGCCGAGGACGAGGTCATCCAGGCGGCGTATCGCCGTCTGGCCCGCAAGTATCATCCCGACCTCGCCGAAACGCCCGAGGCGGCGGCCCGCATGTCCAAGATCAACGCCGCGTGGGAGCTCATCGGCGATCCCGTGGCACGACGGGCGTACGACCGAACGCGTTCGACCGTGAGCGCCCGCCCTGCATCGGGCGCCGGGACGTCCGACCGCTCCGATGGCTCAGCCCGACCCGGCAGCGTCCCGCCGAGCCAACCTCCTGCGCCACGACCGCCCGAGACGGTCTCGCGCGACTGGACGTCGGGGCGCTCGAACGAGGGCGGGGGCTTCGACGAATCGATGCGCGCAGCCGAGGGCTTCGGGGCCGCCGGTCCGCCTCCGGGACGACCATCCGGGACGGTCCTCAACTTCGGGCGGTACGCCGGCTGGTCGCTCGGTGAGGTGGCGCGCCACGACATCGAGTACATCGAGTGGCTCGATCGTGCCCCCATCGGCCGGAACTACCGGCAGGAGCTCGACGACATCCTCCGCTCGAGTGGTCGGCGACGGTCGGCCGAGGCGGATGACGCCGACCGGCGCGGACTCTACCGCCGGCGCTAAGGCCCCGGTTGGGGCCCGAGCTCGGGTGACACGGGCGCCGTCCGCCGCTCGTCGCGGATCGCCCGGTCCACCACGCGCCCGATGGTCGTGCCCTGGAACAGCAACGTGAACAGGACGACCCCGAAGGTGATCTCCTGGAGCAGGTCGCGCTGCGGGACGTCGGCGGGGAGCGACAGCGCCATCGCGACGGCCACCGCTCCGCGCAGACCGGCCCAGAACAGGATGTGGAGCCAGCCCGAGGGCAGGACCTCGGCCATGCCCGGCCGTGGCGCCAACCGTGAGACCCCACCGAGCAGGAGATAGACGACGATCGCCCGCCCGATCAGGATCCCGGCGATCCCCCAGGCGATCGGTCCGAGTGAATCGATGAGACGCGCCGGCGGGATCGCCAGACCGACGAGAAGGAAGACCACCGCGGTCAGGAGGTAGGCGAAGAACTCCCAGACGGTGTCGATCGCATCCGATCCGCTGGTGGACATCGTGCGCCCCGGGCCGAGGTTGCCGAGCACGACCGCGGCGGCGACCGTGGCGATCACGCCGGACAGCCCGAGCTGGTCGGCGAGGATATAGCTGCCGTAGGCGAGCACGACCGAGATCGTCAGCTCGATCAGGTGGTCGTCGACGAGCCCTGTGATCCGTGTGGCGAGGTAGCCGGTCGCGAGGCCGATCGCCATGCTGATCCCGATCGTGCCGGCGAAGCGGACGACCGCCTCGGCGGGACCGATCGGGGCGTGGATCGCGGACAACGCGATCGCGAACAGGACCAGCCCGGTGCCATCGTTGAGCAGGCTTTCACCGTCCACCATCGTCGATAGAGCCTCGGGCACGCGCAGGCGCTTGAACGTGGCTACGACGGCCGCCGGATCGGTCGCGGAGACCATGGCCCCGACGATGAACGCGAGGTCGAGTCGCAGCCCGGTCGCGACGTTCAACACGATGGCGACCACCGCGGCCGAGATGACGACACCGGGAACGGCCAGCAGACCGAGCCCGCCGAACCAGCGGCGCAGGTGCCCGATCCGGAGCCGGTAGGCAGCCTCGAACACCAGCCCCGGCAACAGCACGAGCAGCACGATCTCGGGCGACACGTCGACGGCGGGATAGCCGACCGCGCTCGCCCCGATGCCGACCAGCAGGCCGGCCACGACCAGGGCGACCGTGTATGGCAGACGCAGCGGGCGAGAGATGATGGCGACGAATGCGGCCAGCCCGAGCAGGCCGACCAGCAGCTCGACAGCGTGCGGGACTGCCGCCTCGTCCATCAGGCGGTCACCGAGATGGGCGCGATCTCACCAAGCCGCCCTGGTCTGACGGATGTTGATGCTCTGGAGGATGCCGAGGCCGGCGGCCATGCTGACCAGCGACGCCCCGCCATGGGTCACGAATGGGAGCGGGATCCCGGTGATCGGCATGACGCCCAGGACCATCCCGACGTTGACGATCAGCTGGAACAGGATCATGGCCGCCACGCCGCCGGCGAACAGCGTGCCGAACGCGTCGTGAGAGCGCCAGCCCGCGACCAGGACGCGCCAGAGAAGCAGCGCGAACAGCGTGAACAGGACGATCGCCCCGATGAACCCCAGCTCCTCGGACAGGGTGGCGAACACGAAGTCGGTCGCCTGGACCGGGAGCAGATCGCCCTGGGTCTGCGTCCCGTTGGTCAGTCCCTTCCCGAAGAACCCGCCCGATCCGACGGCGATCTGCGCCTGGTGGAGCTGGAAGCCGGCGCCCTGGATGTCCGGATTGGCGTCGAGGAACGCAGTCAGGCGAGCCTTCTGGTAGTCGCGCAGGAGATATGTCCAGGCGATCGGGACCATCGCGATGACAGCCACGGCGAGAGCCGTCAGCCAGCGGAGGCTCGCGCCCGACATCCAGAGCATGCCGGCCAGGATGGCCCCGAACACGAGCGAGGTGCCCAGGTCGGGCTGGAGCATGACCAAGAGCAGAGGCGGACCGACGAGCAGACACGCGCCGATGATCGGGAAGGGCGAATCGAGGCGTCCTTCGCGCGCCGAGAGGTAGCTTGCCAGCACGATGATCATCAGGATCTTGGCGATCTCGCTGAACTGGAAGGCGAGCGGGCCGATCGATACCCAGCGGGCGGATCCGCCGACGCCATCGCCGATGGCGAGCGTCGCGACCAGCAGGCCGAGCTGGAGGGCGTAGATCGGCCAGGCGAGGGTCTTGAGCCATCGGTAGTCGAATGCCGTCGCCACGATGAACACGACGACCGCGATGGCGGCCCACATCAGGCCGCGGCTGAAGGTCGCGGACCCGCCATCCAGGCTGTTCGTGTAGGCCATCACGAGGCCGATCGCGACGAGCAGGCCGGCGTAGGTGGTGAGCTGGAGATCGTAGAAGCGCCAGGCCGCCCCGACGGACTTGGCGGCCCAGTCGCTGACGCGTGCTGGTTCGGCTCGGATGACGCCCATCAGTTGCTCTGGTAGAAGTTGCCGCGCTGGAGCAGGTTCGGCAGGCGGTAGTCGTGCTTGATGCCGAAGTGGAGCTGCATGAAGTACTTGACGATCTCCGTGCCGACATTCCCCTTCGTCCGCGAGTCGTAGGCGAAGGCGAGAACGACCAGCTGCGAGTCGGCATTGTTGAACGAGCCGTGCTTGGGATCCTTGGGAACGAACCCGACGAACCAGGAATGGAACGGCAGGCGACCCTTGCTGTCGCGCGTCCCGAACTCGGCTGTCCCCGATTTGCCGGCGATCTTGATCGGCATGTCCACCAGGTTGTAGGTGTGCCGGACAAGGACGACGTTCCGAGCGGCATTGCGCATGATCCGGAGGACGTTCGGGGAGACGGCCATCTTGTGCAGGACCTTCGGGGCGAACGGCCGCACGACGGTGCCGTCCGGACCGACGATGTCGTGGACGATCTGCGGCTGATACAGGGTGCCGCCGTTGGCGAGGGCCGCGTATGCATTGATCAGCTGGAGCGGCGTCACGACGTCATAGCCCTGCCCGATCCCGGCCTGATAGACCTCGCCCGGGAAGATCTTCTCGCCCATCGTGTCCTGCTTCCACTGGTTCGACGGGACGATGCCGGGGACCTCGTTCGGCAGGTCGACCCCGGTCAGCTGACCGAAGCCGTACTGCTTCGCCCAATACGCCAGGCGATCGATGCCGAGCTTGCCGGCCATCTGGAAGAAGAACGTGTCGCTCGAATGTCCGAAGCCGCAGTAGATCGTGCATGGCCCGAAGCCGAGATGGTTCCAGTCATAGAAGCGGGTCGATCCGAGCGTGAGGAACGGTCGCGTCTGCACCTTGGTCTTGTCGGTGATCTTGCCGTCAGCGAGGACGCCGGTGCCGGTGACCAGCTTGTAGGTCGAGCCGGGCGGGAAATGCTCCTGGATGGCGTGGTTGAGCAACGGCTTGTCGGGGTTGTTCAGCAGCTTCGCGTAGTCGGCGTTGCTGATCCCCTTGGCGAACTGGTTGTTGTCATAGGTCGGCAGGCTGACCATCGCGAGGATCTCGCCGGTCTGCGGGTTCATGGCGATGACGACACCGCGCTTGAGACCGACCGCCTTCATCGCCCACGTGAGCGCCTTCTGGGCTTCCTGCTGATCCTTGGTGTCGATGGTGAGCTTGAGCGAGTCGCCGGGGACCGGCGGGGTGACCGTCTGGAGGACCTGGGTCTGCCGCCCGGACGCATCCTGTTCGACGCTCTCGCTGCCATAGGTCCCACGGAGCTCGGTCTCGTAGGTCTCCTCGACGCCTGCCTTGCCGATCAGGTCGTCGGGCAGGTAGCCGAGTGACTTGAGCGTCTCGAGCTGACCGCCCGAGATCGGAGCGCTGTAGCCCAGGATCTGCGACATCAGCGGGCCGTCGGTGTAGTCGCGCCGAGCCTCGACATCGACCTCGACACCAGGCAGGTCGGCTCCCGCCTCCGAGATGAGTCGAGCCGTCGGGACATCGACGTCACCCGTGATGCGGACGAGGTCGAAAGTCGAGCCTGGGTTCCCGTCGATCGTCGCGTTGATATCCGCTGCCGGCATCTTGAGGAGAGCCGCCAGCCGGTCCACGACCTCGGGACGTTGTTCCACGGTCATGTCCGCCGGGCGCAGCTTGACCACATAGGTCGGGACGTTCGTGACGAGCGGTCGGCCGTTGCGGTCGTAGATCAAGCCGCGAGGTGCCTTGATCGGCGCGAGGACGGTGCGGTTGTGAACGGCCTGCGTCGCGAGATGGCTCCCGTCGACCATCTGCAGGTAGAACAGACGCGCGGTCAGTCCGCTGATCCCGATGATCGCGATGAGGGCGAATGTCAGGAAGCGCGACAGGCTACGCACCGGCTTCGGGCGATCGTCCAGGAAGGCTGTCACCAATCGACCCGTTCGGTCTCGGTCCGGCGATCGTGGATGGAGATCACGAGGGGTCCGATCAACGCGGCCAGGATCGTGTCGTAGACGACGCCCGGGAGAAGGATCGAGATCGGATCGAGGACCGCGATCGGCGAGCGGAGAGCATTGAATGCCAGGTACAGGACCATCGAATAGACCAGGCTCAAGAGAAGGGTTGCCACGACCGGCACGAGTGGTCGCAGGCGGACGAGGATGTGGCCGAGGACGTCCGTGGCGCCCACGCAGAGCAAGAGGGCGAACGACGTCGACCCAAGCGGCCGGTCAGCGAGCACATCGACGACGAGGCCTCCCACGAAGGCCCACACAAGTCCCGCCTCCAGCCCGATCGCCACGGTGACGACGATGCCGATGACGAGCACCAGATGCGGTTGCGCCACTCCGACTCTGAGGTACGAGCCGACCGTCAATTCCAGCAAGGCCATGACCGTCGCACCGACCGCGGCGAGCAGCAAGGTCATCGAGTGGGTCGGTCCTCGGATATCGGCCTAGATCGCGCGCCCGCACCGTCCCTCAGGTGATGGTCGGACGGCACCGACCTTGCGGGGAAGTATCCCACGGACGGCCTCCCGCGGCAACGAACCGCGGACGTCCATTGGTCCTGGTTTGGGCCCATCTGGCGTGCGGATCGGCTTCCTCTCGACGTGTTTCACGTGAAACATCCCGAGGCGATCGGTTCACCCGTTTCACGTGAAACATGAACGACGCGGACGACCGGGTAAGCCACAGTGAATGCGCGGGTACGCGTCGGCAAAGGGCCATTCCGTACGCTTGCAGGATCACGCCGTCGAACGAGGTACCGGGCCGTGCGATGGTAGAATCAGATGCTGTGAGACTTCCTCGAGCAGGGCGCTGAGTGGGGCAGACGATCGCCTGCGCAAATCAAAAGGGCGGCGTCGGCAAGACCACGACGGTCGTGAATCTCGGGAGCTATCTCGCCTTGGCAGGCGAGCGAGTCCTGGTCGTCGACCTCGATCCACAGGGAAATGCGACCAGTGGGCTGGGGCTCGATCGCAATGCGATCGAGCGTTCCGTCTACGACGCGGTCATCGATGGGACCCGGTTGGCCGATATGACGGTGCCGGGCCCGGTCGAGCGCATGGACGTGGTCCCTTCTGCGATCGCACTGGCGGGAGCTGAAGTCGAGCTGGCGCCGATGGAGGGTCGCGAACATCGTCTCGCCCGGCTATTGACAGACATCGCGACCGACTATGACTACATCCTCATCGACTGCCCGCCATCGCTCGGGCTCCTGACCGTGAATGCGCTGACCGCCGCCGATGCGGTCCTCGTCCCGCTGCAATGTGAGTACTACGCCCTGGAAGGGATGTCCCAACTGCTTGCCACGCTCGATCTCATCCGAGACCACCTCAACCCCGACCTCGCCATCAAGGGTGTCGTGCTGACCATGTACGACGCGCGAACGAAGCTCTCGGCGGACGTTGCTGCGGAGGTGCGCCGACACCTCGGCGAGCGCGTCTACACGACCATCATCCCACGCAACGTGCGGCTTTCCGAGGCACCCAGTCACGGGCGGCCCATCTCGAGCTATGCCCCGGATTCGACTGGGGCGGCCGCGTATGCCGCGCTTGCCGCGGAGATGAGGACGCGAGACGGGCGCGCCCGACTGTCCACGTCGGGCGACGAAACGATCGAGGAGGTTGCCTCGTGACCGTCCGTCCGGAGCGACCCCAGGGTCTCGGGCGTGGCCTCGCGTCGCTCATCCCGCAACGCAGCCCCGGGCAAGGTGGGGCCGTCGAGATCGCGGTCTCGCGCGTCCGGCCGAACCCGCATCAGCCGCGCAAGCGATTCGAGGAAGAGAGCCTCGCCTCGCTGACACAGAGCATCGCCGAGCATGGCGTGCTCCAGCCGATCCTGGTCACCGAGACCGTCGACGGCTACCAGCTGGTGGCCGGCGAGCGTCGACTGCGGGCCGCACAGGCAGCGGGCCTCGAGCGGATCCCGGCCGTCGTCCGGCAACTGGCCGACCGCGACCAGCTCGAACTCGCCCTTGTCGAGAACCTGCAGCGCGAGGATCTCGATCCCCTCGAGACCGCCGAGGCGTACCGGCAGCTCATCGACGACTTCGGGTTCAGCCAAGACGAGGTCGCGGGCCGGGTGGGCCGCGCACGGTCGACAGTCGCCAACACGCTCCGCCTCCTCGACCTCGCACCCGGCGTCCAGGCAGCGGTCGCCGAGGGGCGACTGACGGAGGGTCATGGCCGGGCACTGGGCGGGCTGGCCCCCGAGCTGCAGGACCGCGTCCTCGATTCGGTTACGGGGCAGGAGCTCTCGGTGCGTCAGACCGAGGAGCTCGTCCGCCGCTTGCGCGAGCCGAAGCCCGAAGCCATCGGCCCCGTCGCACGCACCGCGGATCCCGACCTCGAACGGGTCGAAGAGGATCTGCGCCGGGCGCTGGGGACCAAGGTCAGCCTTGCCCGGTCGCGACGCGGCGGCCGGATCGTCATCGAGTACTACAGCGACGAGGAGCTCGGGCGGCTCTACGAGCGCCTGACCGGAGGAACCACGTGACCGAAGCCACCAGTCCGACACCCCCCACCCCATCCGGCGGCCGCGCCAAGCGAGGCAAGGCCGCGGCATCGGACTACACGGCTGCCAGCATCCAGGTCCTCGAAGGTCTCGAGGCCGTCCGGAAGCGACCGGGGATGTATATCGGCTCGACCGATTCCCGCGGCTTGCACCACCTCGTCTGGGAAGTCGTCGACAACTCGATCGACGAGGCGATGGCCGGCCAGGCGACGACGATCGGCGTGACCATCAGCACGGACGGCAAGGTCACGGTCGTCGACGATGGTCGCGGCGTGCCGGTCGGCAAGCATTCCACCGGCAAGGACGCCCTCGAGGTCGTCCACACGGTCCTCCACGCCGGCGGCAAGTTCGGCGGCGGCGGCTACAAGGTGTCAGGCGGTCTGCACGGCGTCGGCGTCAGCGTCGTCAACGCGCTGTCGTCGTGGATGCGTGTCGAATCGGCCCGCGACGGATCGATCTGGGCGCAGGAGTACCAGCGCGGCAAACCGACCGGACCGGTCAAGAAGGTCGGTCCGCAGGGCGGCCGACGCGGTACGACGACCCAGTTCATCGCCGATGCGGAGATGTTCGAGACCACCGAGTACTCGTTCGAGCTCATCAGCCAGCGGCTCCGCGAATCGGCCTACCTGACCAAGAAGGTCTGGATCACCCTCGTCGACGAGCGGGTCGATCGCGAGCGTTCGTTCTACTTCGAGGGTGGCCTCCAGTCATTCGTGCGGCATCTCAACCGGAACAAGGAGGTGCTCCACAACCGGCCGATCTACGTCGAACGGCGCGAAGGCGGCACCGCCGTCGAGGTCGCCCTCCAGTACAACGACTCGTATACGGAGAACGTGCTGGCCTTCGCGAACAACATCAACACCGTCGACGGGGGCACGCACGTCACCGGGTTCCGGGCGGCCCTGACCAGCTCGCTCAACGACTGGGCGAGGCGGGCGGGCGTCCTGCGCGACGCCGACGGCAACCTGTCGGGCGATGACGTCCGCGAGGGCCTGACCGCGGTGATCAGCGTCAAGCTGACCGATCCGCAGTTCGAGGGCCAGACGAAGGCCAAGCTCGGCAATGCCGAGGTGAAGGGTCAGGTCCAGGCGGCGGTCGCCGACAGCCTCGGTCAGTACCTCGACGAGAACCCGGCTGACGGGCGACGGATCATCGAGAAATGCCTCACGGCGGCGCGCGCGCGCGAAGCGGCCCGCAAGGCCCGGGACCTGGTCATCCGCAAGGGCGCCCTCGACGGGATGTCGCTGCCGGGCAAGCTGGCCGACTGCCAGGAGCGCGATCCAGCCAGGAGTGAGCTCTACCTGGTCGAGGGAGATTCGGCCGGTGGATCCGCAAAGCAGGGCCGGGACCGGCGCAACCAGGCGATCCTCCCGTTGCGGGGGAAGCTGCTCAACGTCGAGAAGGCGCGCCTGGACAAGATCCTGTCGAGCGAGAACGTCCGGCCATTGATCATCGCGCTCGGCGCCGGGATCGGCGAGAGCTTCGACCCCGCCAAGCTGCGCTATCACCGCATCATCATCATGACCGACGCGGACGTCGACGGCGCCCATATCCGGACCCTGCTGCTGACGTTCTTCTACCGGCACATGCCCCAGGTCATCGACGATGGCTACCTGTATATCGCCCAGCCGCCGCTGTACCGGATCAGCACCGGCAAGGTCACCCGCTACGCGCAGACCGAGAAGGAGCGCGACAAGGTCATCAAGGACTTCAACGTCAAGAACCTGTCGGTCCAGCGGTTCAAGGGCCTCGGCGAGATGAACGCCGACCAGCTCTGGGAAACGACGATGAACCCCGAGACGCGGACGCTGCTGCGCGTGGATGGCGAGAACGCGGCCCTCGCCGACGAGATCTTCACCATGCTCATGGGCGAGAAGGTCGGTCCCCGGAAGGACTTCATCAAGACCGAGGCGCGGAAGGTCCAGAACCTTGACGTCTGAGGCGACGCGAGCCGCACCGTCGACCCCGGCCGGGGACGCGCGGCCCGTGATCGAGACGCCGGACGGTCGTTTCGTGTTCGCCGAGCACAACTGCTTCGCCTGCGGGACGCTCAACACCGGCGGCCTTGGGCTGGTCCTCCACGTCGAACCTGGTCGGTCGTGGTGCGACGTGACGCTCGACAGCCGGTTCGAGGGCTGGGAACAGCTCATCCACGGTGGCATCGTCAGCACGATCCTCGACGAGGTGATGGCCTGGGCGCTGGTGGGTGAGGACAACTGGGGCGTCACCGCCCGGATGGCGGTCGAGTTCCGCCGGCCGGTCCTCGTCGGGATGCCGATCCACGCGGAGGGGTGGATCACCGACTCGCGGCGCCGCGTGGTCGAGACGGCCGGTCATATCGTCGACCCGGCGACCGGCATCGAGCTGGCGACCGCGACCGGCGTCTACGTGGCAGCCGCCGCCAACCGCAAGCAGGACCTGCAGCAGCGATACGCCTACCGTCGCGCCGAGCCTGCCAGCGCAGAGACGGATGCGGCCGGCTCCGATCGCGGTCCGCGCATCGCCGGCGCGACTGGCCGGGGCGACCGATGATCGACGCTCCCGCGCGCAGCGAGGCCACATCCCGGGCGGTCGCCTTCGTCGCCGCGCATCGCGATCCGGCCGAAGCCCTCGGCGCCTCGTTGGCCGAGCTGACGAACGACCCTGATGGCTTCGCCCGTGCACTGACCCGCGGTCTCGCGAGCCTGGCCGATCCCGACTATCGCGCCGGCCAGCAGCGCATCGCGCCGGGGATCGGGACGGTGTTCGGCGTGCGGTGGCCGCTCCTCGCCGCGGTGTCGCGCGGGTTCCGGGGCGCGACCAGGCACGACCGTCCGACGCCGCTCCTGTTCATCGCCGACCGCCTGTTCCGCGAGCCCGAGCTCGAAGCGCGCTGGTTCGCATTCGGCCTCCTCGAGCGGACGCTCGAGGGTGAGACAGAGCGGACCTGGCAGCTCCTCCGGCGAGCCGCTCGCGAATCGGGCGACTGGATCACCGTCGACTCGCTCGCCCATCCCTACGGAAAGGGCATCATTGCCGAGCCGTACCGTTGGGCCGAGCTCGAGCAGCTGGCCTATAGCCCATCGCGCTGGGAGCGCCGCCTGGTCGGGTCGACCATCGCGACCATCCCGTTCGTGGACCGCCGACACGGGCGGGACCGGGCGGTGGCCGGTCATGCGCTGCCGCTCCTCGGCTCGCTGATGGGCGACGCCGAGCCCGACGTCCAGAAGGCACTCGCCTGGGCGTATCGATCGCTGACGCTGGTGGACCCCGCCGGGGTCGAGACCGCGCTCCGCGCCGAGACCACCCGCGCCGTCGAAGCCGTCGACGGCAATCGGGCGTGGGTCATCCGCGACGTCCTGCCCAAGCTCGATCCGGCGGTGGCCGATGGGCTCCGGGCAGCCCTCGCCGGGATCCGCAGGCGTCCGGGCGCACCGTCCACCTCGGCCGCCGCGGAGACCGCGTCCCGGTTCGGTGGCCTGCCCGACCCGACGACCCTCCCGGAGCCGCCGCTCTGATGCCCCAGCCGACCTCCCGACCGACCCATGAGCGCACTGGAGTGACGCGACCGTGACCGACGACCTCGGCGACATCCGATCGATCCGCATCGAGGACGAGATGCGGGTGAGCTACCTCGACTACGCGATGAGCGTGATCGTCGCCCGTGCCCTGCCCGACGTCCGCGACGGGTTCAAGCCGGTCCACCGCCGGATCCTGTTCGCGATGGGCGAGATGGGCCTGTCGTCGACCAGCTCCTATCGCAAGTGCGCGGCGATCGTCGGCGAGGTCATGGGCAAGTACCACCCGCACGGGGACCAGGCCCTGTACGACGCTCTCGTCCGGCTCGCCCAGGACTTCTCGATGCGCTACCCGCTGGTCGACGGCCAGGGCAACTTCGGCTCGGTCGATGGCGACACGGCAGCAGCCATGCGCTACACGGAAGCGCGGCTGACGGCCATCGCCGGCGAGATGCTCGCCGACATCGACAAGGACACCGTCGACTTCGTCGACAACTACGACGGCACCCAGAAGCAGCCGTCCGTCCTCCCGGCCAAGCTGCCCAACCTCCTGGTCAACGGCAGTGCCGGCATCGCGGTCGGGATGGCGACGAACATCCCGCCCCACCACCTCGGGGAGATCGTCGACGCGACGATCGCGATGATCGACGACCCCGAGCTCACCTCGGACGACCTCTGCAAGTACGTGCTCGGGCCGGACTTCCCGACGGGCGGCACGATCTTCCGCTTCGAGCGCCAGCGGAACGCATTGACCGGCGAGTGGGAGACC
>DASYSM010000089.1:0-58920 GCA_036003325.1 Candidatus Limnocylindrales bacterium | reverse complement strand
GGCTCGCCGGCGACGATGCGGACCACGGGCGGGTCACCGAGCGCGACGACCGCCGCCGGTCCATTGGTGATCATCCGCGCCGATCGGGCGAGCGCGATCCAGACCGAATCGGGGTCGCCGTCCACCGGTGCCGCCAGGAGGCCCTGACCGAGGTCGAACGCGACCGCCCGCTGCTGCAACCGGCGCAGCTCGAGGGGCGGCAGGAACGCGGCGAGGTAGCCGACCCCTGCGGCCAGGGCCATCAGCCGCGAGATGAACGTCACGGCCGGATCGGTCGCGCCGTTGCTTGCGGTGGCCGCGGACCCCGCGCCCGCGACGAGGATGCCGCCGGCGAACAGGAACGTCGCGACGGCCGCGATCCGCAGCCGCGTCCGCGCGTACCCGACGCGCGTCCGGCTCGCCCGCTGCAGGAAGAAGGCCGCGGCCGCCTCGACGGTGACGAAATAGCCGACGACGAGCGCCGTCGTCAGCAGATTGCCACGCGTGCCGATCGCGACACCCACGACCGCGAGGACGAACCAGATCAGGCTGGCGGTCGCGATCTCGCGGGAGACGGGCACGAAATGGCGGGCCAGCCGCAGCGTGAAGTACGGCTGCAGCAGGAGGGCGACCGCCGACAGCGAGGTGATCCCCCGCGGGAGGGTCGGCCACAGCTTGGCGGCGATGGCGATGGCGAACAGGGCCACCACGGAGGCGAACACCAGCATCAGGTCGCGATGGACCGCCCGCGGCTGCCGCAGGAAGCGCACCAGGACCACGATGAAGATGAGGATGAAGGCCAGTTGGAGTGCGATGTTGACTGCGTCCACGAGTCCCTCGGTACCTGCTCGGCGCGGCCCCACGGACCGCACCGGGATCACCACTCGCGGCGACGTTCGCCAGAGCCGGAACATATCCAGCGTCGGCCCATCAGGAGGCTTGCGCTTGCGTCCCGCAATGCTACAACCGCATCACAACCGGCCCATTTGACGGATTCGACCCGTGGCCCGATGGTGGGGTCGTAGTCGCACGGCGCCGGGCTCGCATTCGTCGGTCCGAAGCGCGCGATGGATCGGAACGTTCACCCTTGGCTCGCACCACATTCGCCGCGCCCGAGGCGCGCATCGTCGTCAGCACCGACGGCTATTTCGATGTCTACCCGGCAACCCCGCGCGCCGACGGCGACAAGCCCGCCTACCGCGGCGTCCTGGCCGAGCTCGGCGCGGGGATCCGTGGTACCGATGACCGGCTCGCGGTCCGACCCGGCTCGAACGCATTGTCGAAGGCGGTGACCGCGTGGGCCGCCGTCAACGGCGCGGCCGCGCTGAACGGCGACCTCGGCGGCGGCCGCGACGGCAATGAGGCTGCCGCGTGAAGCGTCGGAAGGTGACCTACCCGGTCGCCCGGACCCACACCAAGGGCGCCCCGAAGGCCGGCGCAGGTCCCGAGGTCGCGATGGTCAGACCGAACCTCGCGACCATCGACGTGACCGCCGGGGCCGGACGCCAGGGCCTCGACGTCGGCGGCCGGGTCCGGATCGCCGGGACCGGGATCTATGCCGGCGAGGAAGCGATCATCGTGCGGCTCATCGCCGGCGTCATCCCGGCCGCCACGGTACGGACCGACGGCGGCGGCACGCGGAGTGTCCGGACGATCGACCTCGAGCCGGTCGTCGGGGCGCGCTGACGGGTCCAGGTCGCATGGCGATGGAGCGCTCGGGCGACGGCGGCGCGCCGGGCGCGCTGGGCATGCCGGGCACGTCGACCGTCGCGGAGCGGGACGACACCACCGACGGCGGGTTCGGCGGATTGCAGCTCGACACCCGCCTGCTGCGTACCATCGCCGCCCTCGGCTACGAGGAGCCGACGCCGATCCAGCGCGAGGCGATCCCGCCACTGCTCGCGGGCCGGGACCTTCTCGCGGAGGCGCCGACGGGGACCGGCAAGACGGCGGCGTTCGCCCTGCCGATGCTCCAGCGCATCCCCCTTGGCAGCGCGGGTGAGGGGCGCGCGTCCGCGCTGGTCCTGGTCCCCACGCGCGAGCTCGCGATGCAGGTCGCCGAGGCCCTTCACGCCTACGGTCGCGACCTCGGCGCGCGGGTCCTGCCGGTCTACGGCGGGCAGCCGATCGGCCAGCAGCTTCGCGGACTCCGCCGGGGCGTCGACATCGTGGTCGCCACGCCGGGCCGGGCGGTCGACCATCTGAGGCGCGGCAGCCTCTCCTTCGACGAGGTCCGCGTGGTCGTCCTCGACGAGGCCGATGAGATGCTCGACATGGGTTTCGCCGAGGACCTCGAGACGATCCTCGCGGCCACCCCACCAGAGCGCCAGACGGCGCTGTTCTCGGCCACGATCTCGACGACGATCACGCGCATCGCCCGGAAACACCTGCGCGAGCCGGCCAGGATCACCGTCCACGCCGAACGGGCGACCGGCGACGGGACGCCGCGGGTCAGGCAGGTCGCCTATGTGGTGCGGCGCGCCGACAAGCTTGCGGCGTTGTGCCGGATCCTCGACGTCGAGGACCCCACCTCGACCCTCGTCTTCGCGCGGACGCGCGGCGAGGTCGACGACCTCGCCGAGGCCCTGAGCGCGCGCGGCCATGACGCGGGTGCGCTCCACGGCGGGCTCGTCCAGGAGGCACGCGACCGGATGATGGGGCGCTTCCGTGACGGCTCGCTGGACGTGCTCGTCGCCACCGACGTGGCGGCTCGCGGTCTCGACATCGAGCACGTCTCGCACGTCGTCAACTACGACGTCCCGTCGGACCCCGACGCCTACGTCCACCGCATCGGGCGGACGGGACGGGCGGGCCGCGACGGCGTGGCGATCACGCTGGTCGAGCCACGCGAGCACCGACTCCTGCGCAACATCGAGGCGGCCACGAAGACCAGGCTCGAGATCGCCCACATCCCGACCGTCGCGGACATGCGCGAGCGGCGGACCGAGGTCCTGCGGGCGAACCTGCGCGAGGCGCTGCTGGGCGATGGGTTCGATCGCTTCCGCGGGGTCGTGGAGCCCCTGACCGACGAGTTCGACCTGGTCGACATCGCGCTCGCAGCGGTCAGCCTGATCGACGGCGCGGGCTCGACCGAGGCGGACGAGGTCGAGCTCGCGTCACCTCCGCTGGTCGTCGGCCCGCCCGTGCGCCCGGCGCGCCCGATGCCGCAGCGAGGCGGGCCGCGGGCGGCTGGCCCCGGATCGGGCGTCCGGTCGCCCGGCGGGCCCGATCGATCCGGTCCCGGCGGACCATGGGTCAGGCTGTTCGTCGGGGGCGGCCGCCGGGCCGGGCTCCGGCCGAGCGACCTGGTCGGGGCGATCACCAACGAGGCTCACGTTCCGGGGAGCGCGGTCGGGGCCATCCAGATCAACGACGGCTTCTCGCTGGTCGACGTCGGGGAGTCGGTGGCCGATGCCGTGATCGCCGCCCTCCGTGGGGCGACGATCCGCGGCCGGCGCCTCCAGGTCCGCCGCGACCGGTAGGCTTGCGCGATGCGCAAGGACGAGCTCTCGACGCTGTTCGACTACCTCTTCTGGATGCGCGACCAGGCGCTTGCGGCGGCCGCGACCATGACCACCGAGGAGTACCTCGCGGTCGACGCGGTCGGGCTGCGCGACCTGCACGGGACGCTGGTCCACGAGCTCGACGTCGAGCGCAGCTGGCGCATCCGGTTGCGTGACGCGACGCCCCACAGCGACGGCGAGACTGAGCTCCAGCCGGCCGACTACCCGACCCTGGCGTCGCTGGCCGCCGACTGGCGTGCCGACGAGCGCGAGACGCGGGCGTACCTCGACGGCCTGACCGACGCGCAGCTGGCCGCCGACAGCGACGTGGAGGGCCGGGTCGGCTATCCGCTGTGGGGCTACCTGCTCCACGTCGCGATCCATGGCATCGGCGAGTGCCAGGATGCGCTCCTGCTGCTGAGCCGCGCCGGACATCCGGCGGGCGCGACGGCCATCCTCGACTACCTGGACGCACGGCACGAACGCGCCGAGGCGTAGCACGGGCGCCCGTTCGGGCGTCCGGTGAGCGTGCTCCAGGCGTCGGTCGCTCCCATCCGCGCGTCGATCGACCGGCTGATCCCGCGTGGCGCGCTCGTCCTGACCGTCCTGTCGCTCGGCTACTTCGCGATGGGGATCGTGCGCAACCGCGTGTTCGCCAACACCTATGGCGCCGGCGCCGAGCTCGATGCCTACAACGCCGCGTTCCGGATCCCCGAGATCGCCCTCGACGTGCTGGTGGCGGCAGGGCTGACCGCCCCGTTCGTGCCGATCTTCAGCAGCCTGCGCCAGGAGACCGGCGACGACGGCGTCGCCAACGAGTTCGGCCGGACGGTCCTGACCGGGGCGGTCGCGGTCATGGCCGTCGCGAGCGTCCTGATCTTCCTCGGCGCACCCTGGCTGGCCGACCGGATCGGGGCCGGCTTCGACCCCGCCACGCGCGAGCTGACGGTCGAGATGATGCGCATCAACTGCATCGCGCAGGTCATGTTCGCGGCATCGATCGCCCTCGGCGAGGTCCTCGTCGCCAACCGCCGGTTCGTGTTCTACGCGCTGGCGCCGATCCTGTACACGACCGGCATCGTGGTGGCGACCGTGTTGTTCGCCGGGCGGTACGGGATCGTGGCGACCGCCTGGGGCGCCGTCGTGGGCGCGGTGGCCCACCTCGGCATCAGGGCGATCGGCACGCTGCGGACGACCTTCCGGATCCGGCCGGGGTTCGCGGTGCGGACCGCGGCGTTCGCGGAGTTCGTGCGGCTCATGATCCCGCGCATGGTGTCGCTCCCGATCGACCCGATCACCGCGGCCTGGTTCACCCTGCTCGCCACCGGGCTCGGTGTCGGCAGCGTGAGTGCCTACTCCTTCGCGTCGGACTACCAGGTGCTGCCCGTGAGCCTGATCGGTGTGTCGTTCTCGCTGGCCATCTTCCCCACCCTGTCGGCGGCCTTCGCGGCCGGTGACGGGCGCACGTTCCGCGCCGAGCTCGGTCGCAACCTGGCGACCATCGCGATCCTGACCGGTCTTGCCGCCGTGGCCCTGTTCGTCCTGTCGGGGACTCTGGTCGAGGTGCTGCTCGGGGGCGGCAGGTTCGGGCCGGACGACGTGGCGCGGACATCGGCGGTGGTGGCCGCGTTCGCGCTGTCGGTCCCGTTCGACGCGCTCGCCTACCCCCTGTCGCGCGGGCTGTACGCGACCCATGACACGCTCCGCCAGGTCGTGGCCTCGTTCGCGGGGCTGGGCGTCGTCATCGTCGCCTCGAGCGCCCTCGTGCCATCGGTCGGGATCCTGGCCATCCCGTTCGGCTATGCGGCCGGGACGATCGTCAAGGACGTCCTGCTCGCGGTCTTCCTCCGGCCGCGGATCCGCCGGATGGCGGTCAGCTCGCCGGCTTGACGATGACCGTGGGGACGACGGCGATGAACAGGCCGTCACGATCCGGATAGTGGCCCTCGGGCCGCTTCCAGACCAGGTAGTTGCGTTCCATCTCCGAGATGTCCTGGAACGTCCCGGGCGGATCGGACGGACCCCAGATCGACGAGATGCTCGGGTACCACGGATCGTTGATGTACGTGCCCTCGATGGTCGCGTTGGAGAAGACGGCCGGGTCGGCGTCGGCGCGGAAGCCGGTCATCACCCACGTATGCGCCCCGCGCCAGGCCATCAGCAGGACCGGCGCGCCCGTCTTCTCGATCGCGCGGGCGGCGTCGCGTTCGGCGCCCTGTCGGCTCTTGTAGGCGCGGACCTGGTAGCCGGTCGCGCCGTAGGCATCGAGGGCGCGGACCATCGCCGACGGGCCCCAGTCGCCGTTGTGGCTGTCGTCATAGCTCTCCCACTCGTGGACCCGGCTCTGGAGCTCACGCTGGAATGCGCTCGAGATGGTCCCGTGGCCGAGGATGGTCAGGACCATCTGGACACCCGCGGGGGCGCACCAGGTGTCCTTGATCTCGTGGGCGAAGACCGCCTTGTGGTTCTTGACGATGTCGACGTCGACCGGGACGCGCGGGGGCTTCGGCGTCGCGGTCGGGCTCGCGGCGGGAACCGCGACGGGTGTCACGGTCGGGCCACTCGCACCCGGAGCCGAGCTCGCATCGGGCGTCGGGGGCGGGTCGGTCGCATCGGCGCCGTCATCGTCGGCCGGATCGGTGACAAGGACGGTCGGGGGCTCCGAGCGCTCCGGCACGGGTCCGGCGAGGATGCGATCGACCTTGGCCACGGCGCGGTCGAACAGCCGGCCGGTCCCGAGGACGTCGTTGGCGACCATCCCGACCCCGACGATGGCCACGACGAGTGCGATCGACAGGATCGCGATCGCCCGGCGGAGGCGCCGGCGGGAGTGCGGCTGATGCGGCTCGGTGGTCATCGGCTGGACATCACGTACTTCGGCTGGTCTTCGGTGGCGCACTGGAGACGGCTCGGCGCACGCCCGCGTAACGGCTGCCGTCCGTTCGAGAGCGGCGTCCCGGCGCCCGTGCGGCTCGGCATGAGAGCATAGGCCCGAACGCCGTCACGAGCACCCAGGAGGATCTTCGGTGGACCGCTTCGAGCCCAACCTGCGCATCCCCGGCCCGACCGGACTGCCGCCCAGCGTCCGCGTCGCCGGCGGCCGCCAGATGATCAACCACCGAGGGCCCGAGTTCGCCGCGATGCTGGCCCGCATCCTCGATGGCATCAAGCCCTTCTTCGGGACGACCGGTGACGTGGCGATGATCACGACCGCGGGCACGGGTGGGCTCGAGGCCGCCGTGGTCAACACGCTGTCCCCGGGCGACCGGGTGCTCGGCGTGTCCATCGGCTCGTTCGGCGACCGGTTCGCCAAGATCGCCCGGACGTATGGCGCCGATGTCACCAAGCTCGACGTCGAGTGGGGCCAGGCCGCTGATCCGGCCGCCCTGCGCGAGGAGCTCGGTCGGTCGCCCGGGTACACGGCGGTCCTGCTGACCCACAACGAGACCTCGACCGGCGTGATGAACCCGATCCCGGAGCTGGCCGCGGTCATCCGCGAGGTCGCACCGAATGCCCTGATCCTGGTCGACACGGTGTCGAGCCTCGGCGCGGTCCCGTTCCAGATGGACGCGTGGGGCGTCGATGTGGTCGTGACCGGCTCGCAGAAGGCGTGGATGTCCGCACCGGGCCTGGCCATGATCGCCGCATCCGAGCGGGGGTGGGCCGCGATGGAGACCGCGACGATGCCGCGCGTCTACCTCGACCTGCGCGCGCACCGCGACGCCCACCGGTCGGGTGAGACGCCGTTCACGCCCGCCATCGCGGTCGTCTATCAGGTGGACGAGGGTCTCCGGTTGATGGCCGCCGAAGGCGCGGATGGCATCTTCGCCCGCCACGAAGCCTGTGCGGCCGCGACCCGGGCCGGGCTCACCGCCCTGGGCTTCGAGCTCTTCGCCGATCCGGGTCACGCGTCGAAAACGGTCACCGCGGCCGTCGTCCCGGACGACCTCGATTGGAAGGCGTTCAACGGCGAGGTCAAGCGCCGCGGCGTCGTGCTGGCCGGCGGCCAGGGCAAGCTCGCCGGCAAGATCTTCCGGGTCGGCCACCTCGGGTCGGTGACGGTCGAGGAGATCCTCGGTGCCATGAGCACGCTCGAGATCGTGTCGATCGGCGTCGGGCGGACGGTCCGCCCGGGGTCGGCCGTCGCGGCGGCCCAGGTCGCCGCGCTCGAGACGCTCGGCATCGTCGCTCCGGCCGCTGCCGGGGCGGGTGCATGAGGATCCTGGTCGCCGAACAGGTCGCCCATGAAGGCATCGAGCTCCTCCGGGCCGGTCACCAGGTCGATGAACGGACGGGCCTGACGCCCGAGGAGCTGCGGACGGTCCTGCCCGACTACGACGCGCTGATCGTGCGCAGCCAGGTCCAGGTCGATGCCGCGATGATCGCGGCGGGGACGCGGCTGGCGGTCATCGGCCGAGCCGGCGTGGGCGTCGACAACGTCGACCTGGATGCCGCGACCCGGGCCGGGATCGTGGTCGTCAACGCACCGACCGGGAACACGATCGCGGCGGCGGAGCACACGCTCGCGCTGCTCTACGGCGTCGCCCGCCGGATCGCCGCCGCCGACGCATCGGTCCGCCGCGGTGAATGGAAGCGGGCGCAGTTCACGGGCCTCGAGCTGCGCGGGCGGACGCTCGGCATCGTCGGGCTGGGCAAGATCGGCCAGGCCATCGCCGTCCGCGCCAGGGCGATGGAGATGGTCGTGCTGGGCGTGGATCCGTACGTCACCGCGGAGGCCGCGGCAAACCATGGCGTCGAGCTCGTCGGGTTCGACGAGATGCTGGCCCGCGCGGACGTGGTCACCGTCCATGTCCCTTTGACGCGCGCGACACGCGGGCTGATCGGGCGCGACGCCATCGCCCGGCTCAAGCGCGGGTCGATCATCCTCAACGTGGCCCGTGGCGGCGTCGTCGACGAAGCCGCGGCGGCCGAGGCACTGGCGTCCGGTCACCTCGGCGGCGCCGGGATCGACGTCTTCGAGCAGGAGCCGCCGACCGATTCGCCGCTGCTCACGGCGCCGAACACGCTGCTCACCCCGCACCTGGGCGCCTCGACCGCGGAGGCCCAGGTCCTCGTCTCGGAAGAGGTCGCCGCCCAGGTCCTCGACGTCCTCGACGGTCGGAGTGCGCGCTATGCGGTCAATGCTCCCCTGCTCACCCCGGAGACGGCCCGGGCCCTCGCGCCGTACCTGCCGCTGGCCGAGATCCTCGGCCGCTTCTTCGCCCAGTTCTCGCGCGGCGGCGTGCGGACGCTGACGCTCGAGATCGCCGGCGAGCTGGCCGATTACGACGCGACCCCGCTGACCGCCGCAGTCCTGCGCGGGCTGCTCGAGCAGTCCATCACCGAGCGGGTCAACCTGGTCAACGCCGGCGCGCTCGCCAAGGCCCGCGGGATCACGGTCGTCGAGCGCAAGACCCCGGACGCCGGCTCGTTCGCGGCGCTCATCACCCTGTCGGGCGAGAGCGGCGGCCGGACCACGGTGGTCGCCGGAACGGTGGCGGGCGGCGAGCCGCGGATCACCCGCCTCGACGACTACCGGCTCGACATGGCACCCGCCGACACGATGCTGATCACCCGCCACCAGGATCGACCGGGAACGGTCGGTCGGGTCGGCGTGATGCTCGGCGAGGCCGATATCAACATCAGCGCGATGCACCTGGCCCGCACCCGGCCGCGCGAGGACGCGTTCATGATCCTGGCCCTCGACGACGACGTCCCGGACGCGGTGGCCGAGGCCATCCGGACGCAGGAGGCGGTCACGGACCTGTGGCTGATCCGGCTCGGGGGCGGACACTGACCGCCGCCGACGCGTTGCTCGTGCCCGAGGGCCTCGATGCGACGCTCGTCCTCGTCCGGCACGGCGAATCCACGTTCATCGCGGAGGGCCGGTTCCAGGGCCGGGCCGATGCGCCGCTCTCGGCGTTCGGCCGGCGCCAGGCGGCACTGACCGCCAACCGGCTCGCGCGTCCGCACGCGACGCCGGCCCTGCCGGTGCCCTCGGGCGAGCTCGTCGAGCTCGTCCACTCCCCGCTCGCGCGCGCCGGCCAGACCGCGGACGCCATCGAGACGACCCTCGCGGCTGCGGGCGCGGCGCCCCGGCGACGCCGACCCGACCCCGGGTTCGCCGAGATCGGGCAGGGTGCGTGGGAAGGACTGCACCGCGACGAGGTCCAGGCCCGCTATGGCACGGAGCTGGCCGCCTGGCGCCGGACACCGCTCAGCCACTGGGCGCCCGGTGGCGAGTCACTCCCCGATGTCGCGGCACGTGTCCGGCCCGCGCTCCAGGGCGTCCTGGCACGTCTCGCCGAGGGACGGGCGCCCGGGACCCTCGATCGATCGCAGGTGGCCGGCTACCACGAGCCCGTCGCCGCGCATCCGTGGTCGATCGTGGTCGGCCACGACGGCGTGTTCAAGGTCGTGCTGCTGACGCTGCTGGAGCTGCCGCTCGACCGCTTCTGGATGTGGTCGATGGACCCCTGCGGCATCACCGTGATCGAGCTGCGCGCCGGCCGGCGGGTGGTGCGCGCGCACAACCTGACCGCCCACCTCGCGGACGCACAGGAGGACACGGCAATCACCGAGCCCCCTGACGATCGAGACGCCAGCGGAGCGCTCTGACCCCCGCTACCGCCGGCGGCGACGCTCCTTGCGAAGAAAGGCCAGTCGCAGCAGCGAGACTCGCAGGTGCCGCTGTGCGGCCTTGAGGGCGGCGATCCGGTCCTCCCCGAGGAGCTGATGGGCGTAGACGGACTCGACCTTGGCGCGCGCGACCATCTCGAGCTCAGGCCTGGAGTCGGGCAGGATCTCGCTCAACGCTCCGGCATATTCGTAGACGGTCTGGGCCGGCCGCGGTCCGAACCCGAACCGCGACGCGATGCGGGTGACCGTGCCGTAGGCGCCCTCGGGCGAGATCGGACCGCGCGGGCCGCGCTGCCAGGCGACGAAGGCGAGCAGCCCGACCATGATCAGGAGCAGCGCTCCGACCGCGAGGAGCGGTCCGAGCGGTCCGCCGCGGCCGACGGAGATCGGCCCGATCGGCGCGCCGCGCCGGTCGGTCGGCTGGTCGAGGTCGGGCTTGCGCGACGCGGGCGGCAGACCGAGCGTCGAATTCGGACCGCTCGCGACCGGCTTCCCCGACGGCAGTGGCGCGACCTGCGACAGGTCGCCGCCGGTCGGATCGAACATGACCCAGCCGTACCCGGGGAAGTACACCTCCACCCAGGCGTGGGCGCTGCTGAACGGGATGGTCTCGATGCCCGTATGCGCGTCGACCGCACCCGGCAGGAACCCCTCGACCATCCGCGTCGGCACCCCCATGGCGCGCAGCAGGATGGCCATCGTCGGCGCGTAGTACTGGCAGAAGCCCTTCTTGTAGGTGGCGAAGCACTCGACCGTCGAGATCGCCGCGCAGTCGAGATCCTGGACGTTGGTCACGTACTTGAAGTTCGACGGATCGTGGAGGTCGGTGACGATGGCCTTGGCAAGGTCGTATGGCGCCTGTGACTTCGCCTCGGCCTTGACCCTGGCCAGGAGCTTCTTGGCGTTGTCACCCAGCTGGCCATCGGCCACCCCGAGGTAGAGGTCCTTGATCGCCTGCGGGTAGGCGGTCCCGGCCGCCTCGAGGGCGGCCTCGTTCAGCTCGCCCGGCTTCTCGCCGTCGACCTGCGTCAGCGCGGTCACCCGGTACGACCCGTTGCCGTCGTCGCGCTCGAGGCTGGCGAAGTAGCCCGGGCCCACGGTCGTCAGTCGACTGTCCTCCTCGACCTCGGTCGGCGTCCCCGGGGAGAAGATCGTCGGGCCATGGAAGCCGACCGGTTGGACCTCGAACGTGAACGGGTGGAGGCCGGTCGGATCGGGATCGTCGGGCAGCTTGTCGAGGATCGACGAGCCGGCCGGGCGGTCGACCGTCGTCGACGCGCTCGCGCTCCAGCCCTTCAATCCGATCTGGTCATAGGTCCAGGCGCGCCAGTAGTAGTGGGCCTTGTCAGTCGGGTCACGGTGGATCGTCAGGGCCGTCGCGTTGTCCGTGTTCCAGACGGTCTGGACCTGCGTGCTGCCACCGAACGTCAGCCCGATCGCCCGCGTCTGCCCGCCGGCCGGCAGGAAGCGCGACACGGCCCGCGACACGTCGATGAGGCTGTCCTGCATCCCATCGAAGGCGCCCGCCAGCGGCGCGGACGCGGCCGTCTGGGTGAGCAGGACCGAGCCCGCGACCGCCACGCCGATGAAGATCGTGCCGCCGCGCAGGTAGACCGACGAGATGCTCGATGGATCGCCGATCCGCCGCCGCAGCCATTCGGACTGCTCGTCGAAGACGTGCGACCGGATGAGCAGGAACAGCGACGCCAGGCTGTACAGGACCAGGAACCACAGCTCGTCGTTCGGGGTGACCGCCATGTTCGCGACCAGCACGATGCCCACGACGATCACGGCATTCATCGGCCGCCGGTGCCCGAACACCGCGTACGACGCGAACATCGAGGTCGCCCACACGAGCAGCCCGAACAGCCAGATCCAGTGGAGGTACTCGATGGTGGAGGGCAGGCCGCGGTAGGCGATGTCGAGATAGGCGTTGACGACCGCGTCCGACGTCGCCTGGAACAGGTTGTGGATCGATGGGACCGTCTCTCCGGCCGGCAGGGCCGCGAAGGTCGTGATCAAGGGCAGGATGAGCGCCGCGACGATCGAGCCGATGAGGTAGGTCAGCCAGCGACCCCAGCCGACCTTGGGCCCGATGAACCCGACCAGCACGCCGCCGATCGCGGCCACAACCAGGTAGTCGAGGTATTTCGCGCGCCCGAGGACCCAGCGGGCGTCGTCGAGCGCCCAGGCCATGGTCAGGCAGATCAGGAGGACGAGCCCGAGGGTCACCCAGCCTTCGGCCGGAGCGAGGGGGATGCGCCGTCTCATCGGGCCAGGATGTCGCCGAGCGGGCGGCCCGGGGTGACGCCGTACGAGCGCAGGTCGTATTCGGCCAGGGCGTGGCGAAGGGCGCGGGCGCGCTTGGCCGCCAGCTCCTCGGCGGCAGGATCGTGCTCCGGCGTCGCGTCTTCGGCGGCGGCCAGACGCTCCACGGTGAACCTCTCGAACGCCGCCGCGTCGACGGTCACGACCACGCAGGCGACGCCCCGCACGCGGAGCGCGGCCAGCGGGCGGACCCAGGCCGGATCGAGCGAGGCCGTGATGACCACGGCCGTCATGCCCCGCCGCAGGCGACCGACGGTCGTGATCAGGGCCTCGACCAACGGCGTGCCGCCGTCGGCCTCGACCGCGGCCAGCAGCTGCATGATCTTGAGGTGCTGCCGGCCGCCACGGTCGGGCGGCAGGAACGCCGTCCGGCCTGCGTTGACGGTCATCCCGACGGCGCGGTTTTCCTGGAGCGCCTTGTCGGCGATGGACGCAGCCGCGCGGATCGCGGTCTCGACGGTCGAGTCCTCACCGCGCCCTGTCTGGATCCCGCGCTGGAGGTCGAGGATGATCCACGCGTCGGCGGTCTGCTCGAGGTCGAACTCCTTGACCTGGATCTCGCCGTGCCGGGCCGTCGTCTTCCAGTGGATCCGGTTCATGGCGTCCCCCGGCGCATACGGCCGGACCGAGGTCGCCATCGGCGTGGTCTGGAGCGTGCGGACGGGTGACGCATGGCTACCCTCCAGCGCAGCCGCCGGGAGCCGCCAGCGCGGGAGCGGCTCGATCCTCGGGTAGACCACGACCGAGATGCCCTGGCCGACCGTCGCCGACGCCTCGAAGAAGCCGAACGGGTCGCCGGTCCGGATGTGGAGCGGCTCGATGCGGAAGTGTCCGCGGCGCGACAGGGGTGCCCGGATCAGCCACGAGCGCTCGGTCCGACCACCGAGGGTGATCGCCCGCCCCGGCAGGCCACCCGGCAGGGTCGTCGGGTTGTGGATCTCGAGCCACAGCTTGGGGATGCGGCTGCCATTGCGCAGCGTGTACGTCACGCGCATGCGGTCACCGACGTGGCCGTGGAGGGCGCTGACCGCGTAGCCCGCCTCGAGATCGGTCAGGCCGAGCCGGACCAGCACGTACGATCCCCCGATGACCAGGATGGCCAGGTACAGCAGGTAGAACAGGAACGGCAGCGCGGTCGAGAACGCGGCGACGATGAGCAGGACGGCGACGATGAGCAGTTCGAGCTTGCGGATCACCTGCCGTGTCCCTCCGCCGTGTCGCGCGATCCAGGCCGGCTAGCTGGACGGGGCCGTCGTCGAGGAGGCGGTCGCCGCGGTGCGGATCTCCCGCGGTCCGCCGCCGGTCGGTCGGATGCCCTCGATCGGCGTCGCCTCGAGCAGCTCGCGAACGACCTGGGCGGCCTGGACGTCGTGGATCGAGGAGCTCGTCTTGATGATCAGTCGATGCGCCAGGGCCGGTTCGGCGAGCGCCTTGACGTCGTCGGGGATGACGTAGTCGCGACCGAGCAGGCCGGCCAGCGCCTGACCGGCGCGATACAGCGCGATCGAGCCGCGCGGGGACGCTCCGAGGTAGACATCGGCGTGCGTCCGCGTCCCGTTGACGAGGCGGACGATGTAGTCCGACACGGTCGAGTCGACGTAGATCTCCCGGATGGCCGCCTGCATCTCGCGCAGGTCCTCGACCGTCAGCACCTCTTCGAGCTCGTCGAGCGGGTGCGTCCGCTTCTGCTCGTCGAGGATGACGATCTCCTCGATCGGCTGTGGGTAGCCGAGCCGGATGCGGAGCATGAACCGATCGAGCTGCGCCTCGGGCAGCGCGAACGTGCCCTCGTACTCGATGGGGTTCTGGGTGGCGATGACCAGGAACGGGTCGGGCATCGGGTAGGTCGTGCCGTCGATCGTCGCCTGGCGCTCCTCCATGCACTCGAGCAGCGAGGACTGGGTCTTGGGCGTCGCCCGGTTGATCTCGTCGGCCAGGACGACCTGGCTGAAGATCGGCCCGGGCCGGAACTCGAACTCCTGAGTCTTCTGGTTGTAGATCGACAGCCCGGACACGTCCGACGGCAGGAGGTCTGGGGTGAACTGGATCCGCCGGAACGAGCAGCCGAGGCTGCGGGCGATCGCCTTGGCCAGGACCGTCTTGCCGGTGCCCGGGACGTCCTCGATCAGAAGGTGTCCGCGGCAGAGCAGGGCCACCAGGGCGAGGCGGACCTCATGATGCTTGCCGACGATGACGCGTTCGACGTTGGCGAGGACCTTGTCCCCGGTTTCCTGGATCTTTGTCATCGGCCTCTCTCACGGGCTCTGGCGCGGTCGGGTGCGCCGGGGTCGGGGCGGGGTCGTTATCGAGTGACGGTGGACCGTCTGGCGGCTGTGGCAGGTGACAGATAGTACGCCCGGGGCGCCACAATGGTTCCCGGTCATCTTGATTGATGCCGTCGGGACGCGAAACGTTCGGATCGGCCCGATTCGTCGCGCACCGTGAGCCTGGACGTGTGTGGAGTGATGGATCGACCCGTCGCCCTCGACCCGGAGCGACATCGACTCGAAGAGACGGCCGCCCGCTCCGCGCGCTGGGATCGCTGGGGGCCGTACCTGGCCGAGCGCCAGTGGGGAACGGTCCGCGAGGACTACTCGGCCGATGGCGCGGCCTGGACGTCGTTCCCGCATGACGATGCCCGCTCGCGCGCCTATCGCTGGGGCGAGGACGGGCTGCTCGGGATCTCCGACGATCATGGCCGGCTGTGCTTCGCGCTCGCGCTGTGGAACGGCGCCGACCCGGTCCTCAAGGAGCGGCTGTTCGGGCTGACCGGGCCCCAGGGCAACCACGGTGAGGACGTCAAGGAGGTCTATCACTACCTCGATGCGACCCCGAGCCATGCCTACCTGAAGGCCCGCTACCGCTACCCGCAGCGGGCGTTCCCGTATGAGCAGCTCGTGGCCGAGAACGCGCGCCGCACCCGTGACGACGACGAGTTCGAGCTGGTCGACACGGGCGTCCTGGCCGACGACCGGGTGTTCGACGTCGTGGTCGAGTACGCCAAGGCCGCAGCCGATGACATCCTCATCCGCATCACCGCGACGAACCGCGGCCCCGACGCGGCGTCGCTGGTCCTGCTGCCGACGCTGTGGTTCCGCAACACCTGGTCGTGGGGCCGGCACAAGGCGCGACCCACGATCACCGCCATCGGGCAGGTCGAGGACGGGCTGGCCGTCCGCGCCGACCATCCCCAGCTCGGCGAATACCACCTCGTGGCAGCGGGCTCCCCCGCCCTTCTGTTCACCGACAACGAGACCGACACCGAGCGGCTGTGGGGCGTCCCGAACGCATCGCCATACGTCAAGGACGGGATCGGGGCGGTCGTCGTCGACGGGCTGGCCTCGGCGGTCAACCCGGTCGGGACCGGCACCAAGATGGCCGTCCGATACGACCTGCGCCTCACAGCCGGCGGGAGCGAGACCGTCCTTCTTCGGCTCGCCAAGGGCGAGCCGCAGGCACCGACCGGCGACGCCGAGGCCATCTTCGCGGCGCGGATCCGCGAAGCCGACGCGTTCTACGCGAGCCTCGCCAACGGCACGCTCGGCGACGACGAGGCCCTCGTCCAGCGCCGTGCGTTCGCCGGGCTCATCTGGTGCAAGCAGTGGTACCACTACGACGTCGCCGAGTGGCTCGATGGCGATCCGGCCACGCCGCCACCACCACCCGAACGCGAGAACGGCCGGAATAGCGAGTGGCGCGAGCTCAACAACGACGACGTCCTGTCGATGCCCGATTCGTGGGAGTACCCGTGGTACGCGTCGTGGGACCTGGCCTTCCACTGTCTGCCGCTCGCCGTGCTCGACCCGGCATTCGCGAAGGGTCAGCTGCTGACGCTCACCCGCGAGTGGTACATGCATCCCAACGGCCAGCTGCCCGCCTATGAATGGTCGTTCTCGGATGTGAACCCGCCGGTCCATGCCTGGGCGGCCTGGCGCGTCTACAAGATCGACCGGCGGATCAGCGGCGTGGCCGACCGCGGCTTCCTCGAGCGGGTGTTCCACAAGCTGCTGCTCAACTTCACCTGGTGGGTCAATCGCAAGGACAGCGACGGCCACAACATCTTCCAGGGCGGCTTCCTCGGGCTCGACAACATCGGCGTGTTCGACCGCAGCGCGCCGCTGCCGGTGCCGGGTCACCTCGGCCAGGCCGACGGCACGGCGTGGATGGGCATGTACTCGCTCCACATGCTCGTCATCGCGCTGGAGCTCGCGGCCGAGAACCCGGCATACGAGGACATCGCGACCAAGTTCTTCGAGCACTTCCTGTACATCGCCGGGGCGCTCAACGGGGTCGGTGTCGACAGCGTGCCGCTGTGGGACGAGGACGACGACTTCTTCTACGACACGCTCCATCTGGAGGCCGGCGGCTACGTCCCGCTCAAGGTCCGCTCTCTGGTCGGACTGATCCCGCTGCTGGCGGTCGAGACGCTCGAGCCCGACCTGCTCGATCGGATGCCCGCGTTCCGCCGCCGGCTGCGCTGGTTCCTGGCCAACCGTCCGGAGCTGTCCCACCTCGTCGCGTCGTGGGAGGATCCGGGCGTCGGCGAGCGACGGCTCCTGGCGCTGGTCCACGGCCATCGGATGAAGTCGTTGCTGCGGCGGATGCTCGATGAGGCCGAGTTCCTGTCGCCCCACGGGATCCGCTCGCTCAGCCGTGCGCACCTGGCGCATCCGTTCGTGCTCGAGCTCGGCGGCGTCCGCAACACGGTCGACTACGAGCCGGCCGAGTCGCGGACCGGGCTGTTCGGTGGCAACTCGAACTGGCGCGGTCCGATCTGGTTCCCGATCAACTACCTGCTGATCGAGGCGCTCCAGAAGTTCGACCACTATTACGGCCCCGAGTTCCTGGTCGAGCATCCGACCGGTTCGGGCCGGAGCGTGACGCTCGGGGCGGTCGCGGACGACCTCGGGGCGCGGTTGTGCTCGATCTTCCTGCGCGACGAGGCGGGACGTCGGCCCGTGTTCGGGGCGGCCGGCCCCATCGGCGACGCCGACGACGATCCGCTGTTCTATGAGTACTTCCACGGTGAGACCGGGGCGGGCCTTGGAGCGAGTCATCAGACCGGCTGGACCGCGCTCGTGGCCAAGCTGCTGGAGTCGAGCGCGCGACGGCGAGCCGTCGAGACGTGAGGCCGCGGTGACGGCGCCGGCGCTCGTGGCCGGAGGGACCGACTCTTCCAGCTGATGCGCGTGCGCTGCATCGCGCCGCGGCGGATATGCAGCCCACATGCATCGATCGAATGGGGCGCCACCGGCGAGGGCGCGCCCCCGATCAGCCTCGAACGAGTGTCACCGCCCCCACCCAGATGGTCATCAGGCAGCCGATGCCGGCCATCGCGGCAAGGAACAGCTCCCCGCCGACCCACGACGCGGCCGAGACGACGCCGAACAGCGCGGCGAGCACGAGCGCCACGATGGCGAGTCCGATCCGCTCGATCATCGGCCGAGGTTCGCGCGGGGAGGACGGCTCCGCGGGCGCGGAGCTCGGGCGATGCGGCTCGGCCGGCTCGGACCTCGGCGGGCCCTCGGGTCCGGTCGGCCCGGTCGGATCCGTCACTTGAGGCCGTCCAGGTACTGGGTCATGAGGTCGCCGGCGATCGGTGCTGCGACCTCGCCGCCCCGACCGGCCTGCTCGACGAGGACCGCGATGGCGATCTTCGGATCATCGGCCGGAGCGAAGCCGATGAACCACGAGTGCGGCTCGCCGGTGCCGCCGAGCTCGGCCGTGCCCGACTTGCCCGCGGTGGTGACGCCCGGGACCGCGGCGCCCGTCGTGAACTGGCGCCCGAGCGGCCCCTCGACCGCCTGGACCATGGCGGCATTGATCGCCCGCGCGTTCGACACCGAGATGACCCGGCCCATCGAACGCGGGCCGATCGCCCGCGTGCCGCTCTTGCCGGTCATCGCGGTCACCAGCCGCGGCTGCATCAGCTCGCCGTCGTTCGCCACGGTGGCCGCCACGAGCGCCATCTGGAGGGGCGTGACGAACGTCTCGGCCTGACCATACGACGCGTTCGCCAGCTCGACGTCGTCGGTGAACCCGCCGGGCTGCGTCCCGTCGCCGTTGGTCACCTGGGAGGCCGCCGTCGGCAGGTCGAACGGGAGCGGCGCCCCGAAGCCCATCCTCTTGGCGTAGTCGACCAGGTCCGCGCCGCCGGTCTGCAGCCCGGTCAGCGCGTAGTAGATGTTGCACGACACCTCGGTCGCATGGATCAGGTCGAGGGCCGTGGAGCCGGTCTCCGGGTGATGGCCGTCCTTGACCCGGAAGCCGTCCACCAGCAGGCCGTTCTTCTCGGCCCCTGGCTGCTGCTTGAACGTCGTCTCCGGCGTGATCTTGCCCGACCCGAGGCCCGCGACCGCGGTCACGATCTTGAACACCGAACCGGGCACATAGCGTCCGAGCGTCGCGCGTGGCAGGAGCGGCTGGGCAGGATCGGCCTGGAGCGCGGCGAACGCGCCCTTGGCGGTCGTCGGGTTGCTGATGGTCGATGCGTCATAGGTCGGGGTCGAGGCCAGGGCGAGGACCTCCCCGGTCTGCGGGTCGAGCATGACCACCGCGCCACGGTGCTTCCCGAGGGCGGCCACGGCCGCCTTCTGGAGGTCGTACGACAGCGACAGGGTCAGGTCCTTGGGGTCGTAGCGCTCGGCACCGAACTTGGAGAACGCATCGGCCACGGGATCGCCGGCCAGACCGGTCAGCTCCGCGTCATAGGCCCGCTCCAGGCCGGCCCGGCCGTACAGCGTCGAGGCGTAGCCGACGACCTGGCTGATGGCGCGCCCGGCGTACACCCGGTACTGCTCGCCGTTGGCGTCCTTCTTGTTGCTGGCGAGGACCTTGCCGGTCCGGTCCTTGATCTCGCCGCGCGCCACGGTCCGTGACGCGGCGATCACCCCGGCGTCGCCGGGCGAGCTGGCGAGGTCCGGACCTGCGACGACCGCCCAGTAGCCGGCCGCTCCGGCGATGAGTGCGAACCCGATCGACAGCACGACCGCCACGTGGATGGTCGTCCGACCGAGCGGCTGGCGCGCCGCGCCACCGAGCATCAGGCGTTCCCCCGACGTGCGATCCGGCGCCAGCGCGAACTGACCCGGGGCGCCGGTGGCGGTTCGACGCCCTTGTCCGACAGCGCAAGGAGCAACCCGACGACAAGCGCGTTCGCCAGCAGCGACGACCCGCCATAGCTGATGAACGGCAGCGTGACCCCGGTCAGCGGCAGGACCTTGAGGTCGCCGGCGGCGATGATGAACGCCTGGATGCCGATGACCAGCGCGAGCCCGACCGCCAGCAACGAGCGGAAGTCGTCGGCCGCCGCGGCGCCGATCCGCAGGCCCCGTTCGACCACGACGAGGTACAGGCCGAGGATCGCCACCACGCCGAGGACGCCCAGCTCCTCGCCCAGCGCCGCCAGCGGGAAGTCCGTGTGCACCTGGGGGATCGGTGGGCGCCCCGCGATCTCGGGCAGGCCGCCACCGAGACCGACCCCGAGGAGCCCGCCGCGGGCGAACGCATGCAGCGCCTGGACGACCTGGTAGCCGGTACCGAGCGGGTCGGAGAAGGGGTCGATCCAGACGTCCACGCGCGTCCGAACATGGTCGATCAGGACCGCCATGAGGGCGCTGCCGATGACGAACAGCACCAGGCCGATGATCACCAGGCTGATCCGCCCGGTGGCGACGTACAGCATCGCCAGGAAGACGCCGAAGAACAGCAGAGCCGCCCCGAGGTCCTTCTGGATGACCACGATCACGAGGGCGATCGCCCACATCGCGACCATCGGCGCCAGATACGGGACGGGTGGCAGCCGCAGCGGACCGACCCGCGTGTCCTGCTCGACCAGCAGCGCCCGATTCTCCGACAGGTAGCCCGCCAGGAAGACGACCAGGATCACCTTGAGCAGCTCGGTCGGCTGGCCGCTGAACGGTCCGAGCTGGATGGTCAGCCGCTGGCCGTTGATCTCGGTCCCGAGCACGAACGTCAGGAGCAGCAGGCCGACCCCGACCGCCGCCCAGGTGTACTTGTAGCGACGCAGCCAGCTGTCCGAGCGGACCACGATGGCGAGCGTGGTCAGGACCGCCAGCGCGATGAGCAGCCACACGAGCTGGACCTGGGCCAGCCCGAGCGTGCTCCCGAAGAACGTCTGTTGGACGAGGTCCTGCGGGAGCCGCTCCATCAGCAGCAGCGAGATCCCGCCGAGCATCCCGACGGTCGGCAGCAGGATCTGGTCCGTCCGCCGGCCGGCGAGGACCTGGGCGAGGTGGGCGCCGAGCAGCGCGATGACATAGATCGCCAGGCCCTGCGCGTCGTACAGCCGGAACGTGCCGTCGACGGTGGCCGCCAGCGACACGCTGCCGACCCCGAGCGCCACCGCGACGATCGCCAGCAGCCGCAGCTCGATCCACCGCGGCCGGGGACGGATCGGCCCCAACAACCTCGGCATCGCCGGCGTGGAGCGGCTGCGGGTCGCGTCGGCGGTCATGCCAACGCTCGCTCGAGACGCATCCGGACCTGGCCGATCTGGAGCTCGTCACCGAAGCCCATCGGCGCCACGCCGTCGACCCGGCGGCCGTTGATATAGGAACCGTTGGTGCTGCCCAGATCCTCGAGGTACCAGCTCCGGCCGCGGTAGGTCAGCACGGCGTGATCGGCCGAGGCGAACGGATCGTCGATGACGATCGCGTTGTTGACGTCACGGCCGAGCGCGGTGATGACGTCGAGCCCGAACGAGTGCCCGGAGGGCGGCTCGCCAGTCGGCGATTCGAGGACCACCAGGCGCCCGGGACGCTCCGAGGGTTCGCGGGCGGCAGCCCGCAGATCGTGCAGCAGCGCCCGGATGACGCGATACAGGAACAGGTAGATGAGCCCGAGGAACAGCAGCCGGACGCCCCACAGCACGAGCAGGAATCCGTCCATCAGTCGGGCGCCCCGGCGACCTCGACGATCAGTGTCGTGTCCCCCACCTCCAGCCGGTCGCCGACACCGAGGACCACCTGCGTGATGGTCACGCCGTTGACCCTCGACCCGTTGGTGCTCCCGAGATCCTCATAGACCAGCGTCCCGCGCCGGCCGACGATCCGCCCATGGTGGCGCGACACCCGCGCGTCAAGCGCGACGAAGTCGTTGTCGGTCGCGCGGCCGATGGTCAGGTTGCCGTCCTCGATGACGACCTGGCGCGACCGGCCGTCGGGATCGGTCACGCGCAGGATCGCCCGTGGTGTCTGCGGCCGAGGGACCGCGTAGACGCGGGTCGCGGTCGGATCGGGCTCATCGGCCAGCGAGTCGCCGATCGGCATCGCCATCGCCGGCCCGTGCCCGCCGCGACCCGCGACCGGTTCGGCAAAGCGGGCGTCGACACGGATGTCGGTCCGCTCGATGGTGGGATCGGCGAGCAGGTCCACCCGGGGTCGATCGACGACGGTGTAGCGGTGGGCCCGCGCGAACGACAACGCTCCGTCGGCGAGCTCGGAGGCCAGCGTGCCGGTCATGTCCCCGAACTCGGCCAGGTCGTTCGGGTGGAGGTGGACCACGAAGCGGTTCGGGACGAGGGTCCGATCGGAGGTGGTCAGACGCTCGCCCTCCATGGCTCGTTCGATGCGGCGCTGGAGCTGCACCGGCTGGATGCGGGCGTGGAAAAGACGTGCCGATGGACGCTCGAAGAGACGTTCGAAGAACCGCTCGATGGCGGTGAGTGGCGGCATGGTCGGTGGCGGAGTCTACCAGAGGGTCCCGCGGAGGCCCGGACGGTCGGCCGCGCCCCTGACATTCGGCGTCGCGTGGTCGGTACCCACGGTGGAAGGGCGCAAAACATGGTGGGTTATACTCTCGACCCGCTTGGGCGGTCTGGCCGTTCCGAGCGATGTCCGCGCGGCACCCGGGGAGCCGATGACCGAGATCCTGACCGAATCGTTCTGCGAACGCTGCGGAACCCGCTACACGTTCGAATCGGCGCGCAGTCGAACACGCCTCACGGGTGTCCGGACGCTGTCGCGCGGGCTCAAGAACTTCGTCCTGTCCGACGACACCTCGATGGACGAGGCGATGGCCGCCGCGAGAAGCGAGACCGAGCGCGAGACGACCGCGCATCAGCTCGACGCCTTCCACAAGACATTCACGTTCTGCATGTCCTGCCGGCAGTACACCTGCCCGAACTGCTGGAACGAGGCTGAAGCCCGCTGCCTGACCTGCGCACCACGTGAGGAGCTCGCGCCGGCGGCGTTCGACCAGGCGCCGGTCCCGTTCGAGGACGCGCCCGCTGCGGCCACGGCGCTCGTCGCGGATCCGTGGGGGATGAACGGCGCGAACGGGAGTCTCGTCGACGGCGCCACGCCCGGCGGTTTCGAGGCGGCCGAGGCGGAGGCAGCCCTGGATCTCGAGGCCGACGACGTCGATATCGCTGCCCGGCTGGACTCGCTGACCACGATGCCGAACGGGGTCGAGACCCCCGTCGCAGCTGAGGCGCCGGCCGCGGTCGAGCCCGACGAGCCGACCATGGTCGAGGCCGACGAGCCCGTCTTCGTCGACGCAACGCCCGTCGGGCTCGCGGCAGAGGCCCCGCTGGACGTCGCAGCGGCGGATGCCGAGCCGGCCATCGAGGAAACGGTCGCGGCGGACGCGGCCGGCGGACCCCAGATCCCGGTCGTGGAGCCGGCCGATGCCGGCCATGTCGACCTGGCCGACGTCGCGGCCGCCGCGATCGTGGTCGATGCCATCGCGTCCGACCCGGCCGAGGGAACGACCGCGGCGAGCACGCCGGCAGGCCGGGCCGGCGGCCCTCGGCGCCGGTTCCGTCCAGGCCAGAACCTCGATGCCGAGCTCGACGCGTATGAACGAGACCATGCCGCGGCCATCGCAGCTGCTGCTGCTGCCGCCGCCGCCGCCGATCCCGAGCCGGACCTCGTCACCGCGGGCGAGTCCGAGGTCCCTGTCGAAACCGAGATCACGGCCGCACCCGGGCTGGTCGCCGAGCCCGAGGTCCTCGCGGCGCACGAGCCGGAGCCGGTCGCCGAGCCGGAGCCCGTCGCGGAGCCCGAGCTGGTCGCCGAACCGGAGCCCGTCGCGGCGCCGGCAGCGGCTGCGGCGGAACCGGCGAGCGTCGCCGCACCCGAGCCGGAGCCGGTCGTCGAGCCCGAGATGCCTGCGGCCGCGGTCGCCGCCGTCGCGGCGACCGATATCGCCGAGCCCGACGCCGCCCCGTCCGACCACGACCTGGCGGCCGCCGCCATCGCCGCGGCGGCTCTGGCCGGCGTCCCACCGACGCCCGAGCCCGAACCGCCCGTCCGTGTCGCGGACGACATCGTCCCGCAGCCGACCTGGCAGATGGTCGCGCCGGATCCGACCGCGGATGCCTCGCCCGTGCCACCCGCCGCGGAGCCGGCACTGCCGGCTGCCGCCAGGGCGGAGACCGGCGCCGAACCGCAGTGGCCCGCGCCACGACCGGAGTACCTCGGAAGCAGCCCGGCTGCCGGCCTGCCATTCCTCGGCCGGCCGGCCGCCCCCACCGGCGGGGTCGAGGCCCTGTGGGCCGAGTCGACACGCGTCGTCTCCGGCCCGGCACAGGCGGCCACCGCCGGCGTCCAGCCGTGCGTCAGCTGCGGGCTGTCACTCTCCGCGACCGCCCGGTTCTGCCGACGCTGCGGGACCGCCCAGGCTCGCTGACGCGTCGGTCGCCGCGCGGTCGGCCAGCTCGTCGCGGACGCGCACCCAGGCGGCGCCATACAGGATCGCCTGGAAGGTGAACGACAGCCAGGCGAGCGCGATGAACGCCGACGCCAGCGAACCGGCCAGCGCGGCGACGCCCACCAGCCGCGGGACCAGCAGCGTGAAGACCTGGCTCAGGACGACCACCACGATCCCGACCACGATCGCCGGGATGAGCGCCGACCGCCAGCGTGGGGCGTTCGGTGGCAGGAACCGGTAGGTCGCCAGGATGACGCCGATCGCCAATAGCATCAGGAACGGCACCGATCGCAGCACGGAGACGATGGCGGTCGCGACCGGGATCTGGGTGGGGATCAGCGCGTCGAGATAGGTGGCGGCCGACACGAGCACGACGAACCCGACGATCGCGATCCCGATCAGGACGACGACCAGGAAGCCACGCGCCGTGCGGCGCACGATGTCGCGCTCGGGCGACGCGGCAAAGATCCGGGCGAAGGCGACGTCGATCGCACCGTAGAACTGGCTGACCGTCCAGATGACGCCGACGAACCCGATGATCGAGGTCAGGGCCGCTCCCTGGCTCACCGCGGCGACCGCCCCGTTGATCAGATCGGCGAGGGGCGGGAAAGCCTCGATGAGGGCATCCACCAGCCGTTGCTGGGCCTCCGCGCTGCCGGCCGCGATGAACCCGCCGACACCGATGACGAGCAGCGCCGCCGGGATCGAGGCGAACAACGCCGAGAAGGCCAGGCCATTCGCCAGCAGACCGCCCGCCGCGTGCCCGTAGATGTCGAGGACACGCATGACCTTGGCGACCTGGGGCTGGTCGAGGACCCGGGCGAGGATCTTGGCGAGGTCCATGGTCTGCCGGGAGTCAGCCCCCCAGGTCCTCGAACAGGACTGGGTGGACGTCCTCCGCGCGGACACGGCGTGGTGCGGCCACCAGGGCCCGGACCTCACCGCGCCGCACGAACCGCCGGCCACCCAGCTTGATGCTCTGCAGCCGTCCGGCCCTCGCCCAGCCGCCGATGGTGCCCGGTGTGAAATGGACGTTGGTGGCGGCCAGGATGTCGGCCGCTTCGGCCAACGTGATCCAGTCCGTCGGCGCGGCCATCGCGGTCAGTCGTCGGTCGCGGACGAACCGCTATCCGACGCCGCCGCCCCCGTGGATGCCCCGCCCGCCTTCTGATCGGGCCTCGACGCGCGGTCGCTCGACGCGCGGTCGCTCGACGCGTGGTCGCTCGATGCGCCGTCCGCGCCCGAACCACCGTCGCGATCGGTCCCATCGCCCGAGGCCTTGGTCGATGCCGACGTGGCCGTCGCACGTCGCTCCTTCTTGGCCCAGCCCGAGCCCTTGTAGTGGATGGCGGCGGCGGTGATCGCCTTGCGCACCGGCCCCTTGCCACACGACGGACAGGTCGTCGGCCCCTCGGCGTGGACGCCGTGGATCACCTCGAACCGGCGACCGCATGCGGCGCAGTCGTAGTCGTAGGCGGGCATCCGGGACGGTCGGGTCTCAGCCGCGAAGCAGACGCATGCCGCACTTCGGGCAGTAGAACGCCCGCTCGTGGGCCGATGCGAACCCGCAGTGCGCGCAGACGAGGCCGCCACGACCGGCGGCCGGCACCGGACGCTCGATGGCCGTGAGGCCCAGCGCGTATTGGCTGGCGAGGATGTTGCTCAGGATGCCGCCGAGCAGCTTCGTGCCGATCCGGTCGGTGTCGCCTCGCACGCCCTTCCCGCCCCAGCCGACGACCGCCCGGCAGATCATGTCGCCGGTCGACTCGTCCCAGTGCGCGGCCACGCCGCCGACGATGGCGTTGTACTCGGGATAGCCGGAGGTGTCGACCTCCCCGTCGAGCAGGGCGCAGACGAACGTGTCGAACGCGAGATCGACGGCGTCGATCGATTCGAGCACGACCAGGGCGTGCCGGGTGATCGGCGAGTGGATGTGATGGGCGTTGAGCCACTGCATCGCCTCGGACGGGGTGACGATGGTGGGTGTCGCCTGGCTGAACTCGATCGGCAGCGGCTCGACGACCTCGATCTCGGATCGTGCGAGACCGACCAGCATGGTCGGCAGCTCGGCGATCGCCTTGGGGCCGGCCGTGAGCCTGACGCCCTCACTGCTCTTGCCCGCGTAGTAGAGCTTGAGCTGATGGTCCTGGGCGACGATCTCCTCGGGCATCAGGCTCGATGGGGTCGCGGCCGGCTTGGCCGTGCTCGGCGCGGCCTCCGTATTGCCCTTGCGCTTCAGGAAATCGAGCGGCACGAGTCTCCCCTGGCTGGCATGCGTGGATCGCTGGTCATGGTAGCAGGGGCGCCGCGCGTGCTGGTCAGTGGGTGGTCAACGGACGCCCTCGAGGATGACGGCCTCGTAGGCGGCCAGGTTCAACGTCGATGCGGCATCCAGGTCGGCGGTCCCGCCGTCCGGTCCGGCGGTCGTGAGCGCGACCCGCCAGCCACTGATCCCCGGAACCTCGGGCAGCGGCCACGAGAGGGTCTCGCCCCCCGGGTTGATCGCGACCAGGGCCACCTGATCGTCGATCTCGCGGGTATAGGCGACGACGCCGAGCTCCTCGCCGGGCAGGAGATGGAGCGCCCCGGCCTGGAGGGCAGGCGTGGCGGCACGAAGGCCGATGAGGCGCCGGTAGAACGACAGGACCGACCGCGGGTCGACCCGCTCCGCCTGGACGTTCCGGGTCGCCACGTCCCGTGACATCCGCAGCCACGGTCGCCCTGTCGTGAACCCGGCGCCGGTCCCGGACGACCAGGGCATCGGCGTGCGGCAGCGCGACCTGTCCCACCAGTGGAAGTCCGGCCCGACACGCGCGGCGGGCGGGTCGACGCTCTCGTCGGGCGGGACGTCGACATCGCCCAGCCCGAGCTCTTCCCCGTAGTACAGGAACGGTGTCCCGCGCACGGTCAGCAGCAGGACAGCAGCGGCCCGGGCGACGGCGTCACGGGCCGACGTGTCGAGCGGACCGGCCAGCCGCGAGACATGGCGCGGCTGGTCATGGTTGGACAGCACCGCTGTCGGCCATCGGTCGGGACCGAACGCACGCTCGCGGGCGGCCACGGCGGACCGGAGGCCCGCGGCGGTCCACTCGGTCGTCACCAGCTCCCAGTCGAAGACCAGGTGGCGGGCCGTCGTCAGGCTGGCCGCCGTGTCGATGGTCCCGTCGAACAGCTCACCAACAGACATCCGACCCGGCTCCTCGTCGACGATGGCGCGGAAGCGTCCGATCAGCTCCGGCAGGTCGGGCTGGTCGCGGTCGTTGACGTGGACCTCACGAGACCACGCCGTGGCGCCGGGCTGCACCGGGTTCGAGCGGAGCGCAGGGTCCTTGAGGAACACGTTGAAGACGTCGAGCCGGAAGCCATCGACGCCACGCGCCAGCCAGCCGCGAACCATCGCGAACTGGGCGGCCTCGACCGCGGGCGTCCGCCAGTCCAGCTCGGGCTGCTCGGCCAGGAAGGTGTGGAAGTAGAACTGCTCGCGACTCGGCACCCACTGCCAGCCCGGCCCCCCGAAGAACGACACCCAGTTGTTGGGCGGCAGGGGCAGCCCGTCGTCGCCGACGCCGGCCGGGTCGGCCCACAGGTACCAGTCGGCGTACGGGCCGGTGCGCGCGGCGCGCGACGAGCGGAACCACGGGTGCTCGTCGCTGGTGTGGTTCATCACCAGGTCGAGGATGATCCGCAGCCCGCGCGCGTGGGCCGCGTCGACCAACCGGTCGAAGTCCTCCTCGGTCCCGAACAGTGGATCGACCCGTTCGTGATCGCTCACGTCGTAGCCGAGGTCGAGCCCGGGCGACCGATAGATCGGCGACAGCCAGATGGCGTCGACGCCGAGGCCGTCGGGACCGAGGTGGTCGAGATGGTCGATGATGCCGGCCAGGTCCCCCACCCCGTCGCCGTTCGAATCGGCGAACGACCGCGGGTAGATCTGGTAGATCACCCCGCGCTGCCACCAGTCGTCCCCGAACCGGGGCCGTTGTACGACCGATGCAAGGCGGGCGGGCCGCAAGCGGATGACTCCAGGCTGTGGGACGGGGGACGATGGCTGTCGCGTGCAGCGTGGCGGGTCGGGCTTGACAAGGCTGCCGCAACGCGTCATTGATACGCGTTACTGACACGCGTTACTCTCCCGCAACGAAGCCCCTAAGTCAATTCCGTTTCGCGGAGGCGAGCAGGCGACGATGCCGAAGCGTCCCACCAGCGCGGATGTGGCTGCGAGGGCCGGCGTCTCGCGAACGACGGTCTCGTTCGTGCTCAATCAGCGCGCGGACGTGAAGATCCCCGATGAGACCCGCCAGCGCGTGGTCGAGGCCGCCCAGGAGCTCGGCTATTCGCCCAACGCCTCGGCCCGACGGCTGGCCGGGGGTCGGAGCCATGTCGTCGCCCTGGTCCTCCGCCAGTCGCCCGAACAGGTCGCCAGCGACGCGGTCCTGGCCGAGACGTTGCGCGGCCTGTCGTCGGCGGCCCGGGCGGGTGGGTTTCGGGTCATGGTCGAGCTGCTCGAGCCCGACGGGGCCGATACCTCCTACAGCTCGCTCCTCCGCGCCCAGCACGCCGATGGCCTGATCGTCTCCGGGCCGCGCTCCGATGACCCGTCCCTCCGCGAGCTGGTCCGCGACGATTTCCCGGTCGTCATCCAGGGCTCGCTCGCCGACGTGCCCGTCCAGAGCGTCGACGTGGACAACGTCGCGGGTGCGCGCGGGGCGGTCGAGCACCTGCTCGCTCTGGGCCATCGGCGCATCGCCTGCATCACCAACGCGCGCCTCGTCTACACCGCGGCGCAGGAACGGCTGGCGGGCTATACCCAGGCCCTCGCGGCGGCCGGCATCCCGATCGAGCGCGAGCTGATCGCCGAGGCCGATTTCGATGCCCCCAGCGGTCACGTCGCGATGGCCGAGCTGATCGGCCGGACGACCTTCGACGCCGCCTTCGTCGCCAGCGACGTCGTCGCCCTCGGCGCCATCGGGGCGCTGCGCGAGGCCGGTTTCAAGGTCCCGGACGACGTGTCGATCGTCGGCTTCGACGACATCCCCCTGGCTGCCTACTTCGATCCACCCCTCACCACCGTCCGGCTGCCGGCCTTCGAGCTCGGGCAGGCCGCCGGACGAGCGCTCCTGGAAAGGCTCGCCGATCGGGCGAACCCGCACCGGACGCTGCTCCCGACCGAGCTCATCCTGCGCGGCTCGACGTCCCGTCGACGCGCCTGACGTCCGTGGGCCGGGGGGCCCGCGCCATCCGATCGCCCCAGAACACGACCCGACGACCGGGTCGGTGATCCGGGAAAGGAGAAAAGGCATGGAGGAGCGCACCTATCGGCGATCGAGGATCGCCGCATTCATCGCCGGCGCGACGCTGCTGGCGGCTGCCTGCTCATCGGGCACCGCCACGCAGAGCCCGGCGGCCAGCACCGGAGGAGGAGCCTCCGCACCCGCGCCGAGCACCGGCGGCGGCAGCGCAGCGCCATCGTCCGGCGGCGGTGACCTGGCCGGCCAGTCCGTGACGGTCATCGGCACCTGGGGTGGCGACGAGGAGAAGGCATTCCACCAGATGGTCGCGCCGTGGGAGGCGCAGACCGGGGCGACCGTCAAGTACACGGGCACCCGCGACCTCAACACGGTCCTCACCACCGGCGTCGCGTCGGGAGTCCTGCCCGACCTGGCCGGTCTGCCCGGCCCGGGCCAGATGGTGTCGTGGGCCGATAGCCTGGTCGATCTCGGTGGCGTCCTCGACGTCCCGACCTACACGGCCGAGACGGCCCCGGCCCTGGTCTCCCTGGGCAAGGTCAACGACAAGCTCGTCGGCGTGTTCATCAAGACCGCCGTCAAGGGCCTGATCTGGTTCGACCCGAAGGTCCTGACCGACCTGGGCACCACGCCGCCCGCGACCTGGGACGCGCTGCAGACCTACATCACCACCAACAAGAGCAAGGCCCAGTCGCCGTGGTGCCTCGGCGTCGAATCCGGCGCGGCCTCCGGCTGGCCGGGCACCGACTGGATCGAGGACATCATCCTCCGCCAGGCCGGCCCCGATGTCTACGCTCAGTGGTACCAGGGCAAGGTCAAGTGGACCGATCCCGCGATCAAGACCGCGTGGACGACCTTTGGTGACGTCGTCGCCAACAGCTACGGTGGCTCCGCGACGGTCAACTCCACGAACTTCGCCAATGCGGGCGACCCGCTGTTCAAGACCCCGCCCGGCTGCATGTTCCTGCACCAGGCGAGCTTCATCACCGGCCTCGGCGCGTTCAAGACCGCCACGGCCGGGACCGACTACAACTTCTTCCAGATGCCGGACATCAATGCGCAGTACACCGGGGCCGTCGAAGGCGCCGGCGACCTGTTCGGCATGTTCCACGACACGCCGGCCGCCAAGTCCCTGATGGCGTACCTCGTCACCGCGCCGGCCCAGGACATCTGGGTCAAGATCGGTGGCGCGCTGTCCGCCAACAAGAATGCGACCGACTATCCCGACGACATCAGCAAGCGCTCGGCGGCGATCTTGACCAACGCCAAGATCTTCGCGTTCGATGGGTCCGACCTGATGCCGACGGCCATGAACGACGCCTTCTGGAAGGGCATCGTCGCGTACGTCAAGGACCCGTCGCAGCTCGACTCGATCCTCGCGAACCTGGACACCGTCCAGACGAGCGCCTACGCGACGCCGTAGCACCAGGTCCGTCAATCCCGGCGGGGATGGCCGTTCGGTCATCCCCGCCGAGCCGACCCGCTCGGAGGCCCATCGATGGATCCGCGTCTCACGACCGCACTCGCCGTGGTGGTCGGCGTCCCGGCGGTCCTGTTCGGCTACATCATCCTGACGGAACAGATCCTGCGGCCGATCCCGGACCGGAGGCGTGGCACCCTCAGACCCTGGCTCTGGCTCCTGCCCGCCCTGGCGTTCCTGGCCGTCTTCCTGATCTACCCGACGATCGGGACGATCATCCACAGCTTCCAGAACACCGCCGGGACGAAGTTCGTCGGGCTCGACAACTACGTCTACTTCTTCACCAGCCCGAGCACCCTCGGCGCGCTCAAGAACAACGTGCTGTGGGTCATCCTCCTGACGCTGTTCACCGTCAGCTTCGGGATGATCATCGCGGTGCTGGTCGATCGCGTCCGCTATGAATCGATCGCCAAGGCGGTCATCTTCCTGCCCCTCGCCATCAGCATGGTCGCGGCCAGCGTCATCTGGCGGTTCATGTTCCTGTACAACGCCCCTGGCGAGACGCAGACCGGGACCCTCAACGCGATCGCCGGTGTCTTCGGTGCGGGGCCGTTCCCGTGGCTCCAGATCGAGAACTTCAGCTTCAACACCATCCTGCTGATCATCGTCATGGCCTGGATGTGGACCGGCTTCTGCATGGTCATCATCTCGGCCGCGCTCAAGGGCATCAGTGCCGAACTGCTCGAGGCGGCCCGCGTCGACGGTGCCAATGAGTGGCAGGTCTTCCGCGGGATCATCTTCCCGCTCCTGCTGCCGACATTGGCGGTCGTCGCCACGACGATCGTCATCACCGCCCTCAAGGCCTTCGACATCGTGTACGTCATGACCGGCGGCAACTTCGATACCCAGGTCATGGCCCAGAGCATGATCCAGGAGATGTTCACCAACGGGAACTTCGGTCGCGCCAGCGCTGTCGCGGTGGTGCTGCTGCTCACCATCATCCCGGTCATGGCCATCAACATCCGGCGGTTCCAGGCCCAGGAGGCCATCCGATGACGGCGCCGATCGGGGTCGTCGCGCCCGCCGCCGACCAGGTGGTCGTCCGGCGTGAGGGCGGTTCGCGGCTGGGCCGATGGCCGATCCATCTCACGATCATCATCCTGCTGGTCGTCTGGCTGATCCCGACGGTCGGCCTGTTCGTCAACTCGCTCCGCCCGACGGCCGACGTCAACGACTCGGGCTGGTGGACCGTGATCTTCCACCCGGAGCAGCTGAGCTTCGACAACTACGCCCACGTCCTCGCCCAGAGCAACATCGGCCCGGCGTTCATCAACAGCCTGTTCATCACCATCCCGGCCACCATCATCCCGGTCCTCGTCGCAGCCTTCGCCGCGTACGCGTTCGCCTGGATGACCTTCCCGGGACGGAACGTCCTGTTCGTGATCGTCGTCGGCCTGCTCGTCGTCCCGCTCCAGACGACGCTCATCCCGATCCTCCAGCTGTACGGGCCGAAGGGTCTCAACATCGCCGGATCGTTCCTGACGGTCTGGCTCGCCCACACCGCCTACGGGCTGCCGTTCGCGATCTTCCTCTTGCGCAACTTCATGGGCGGCCTGCCCAGGGAGGTGTTCGAGTCGGCCGCCATCGACGGCGCCAGCCCGGTCACCTCGTTCATCCGGCTGGCCCTGCCGATGAGCGTCCCGGCGATCGCGGCGCTGGTCATCTTCCAGTTCCTGTTCGTCTGGAACGACCTGCTGGTCGCCCTTGTCTATCTCGGGTCGAGCCCCGACAACCTGCCGTTGACGGTGACCATCTCGAACCTCGTGACATCGCTCGGTGGCGGCTGGGAATTCCTCGGAGCGGCGGCCTTCATCTCGATGGCCCTGCCGTTGGCCGTGTTCTTCCTGCTCCAGCGCTACTTCGTCCGTGGCATCACGGGCGGATCGGTCAAGGGCTGACCGAACGTTGATGGGTTGAACGGGCGGGTCGACTCCTCCGCCCGCTCGTTCAACACCCCACCGCCGGTCAGCGCGCCAGGCGGTCCCGCAGTCGGTCGACCTGATCCGCGAGCTCCGCTTCCCGCGCGCGTGCGCCGTCCACCACCGCCGCGGGCGCACGGGTCACGAACGACTCGTTCGACAGCCGTTCGCGAGCGGCCGCCAGGTAGCCCTCCGCGTCCGCGAGCTCGCGCTCGAGCCGGGCACGCTCGAGCGCGTCGGCGTGTCCGCTCGCCGTCGCCGGGCGGATGGTGGCCTCGATGTCACCGCCCGCCACGATGACCGACAGGTCTCCGGGTCTGGTCGCCGCGGCCAGGGCCTCCGGCGTCAGCTCGCGCTGGAGTGGTCGTGCGCGAGCCAGCCGCTCGATGGCGGGCCGGAGCGCCTCGAACGTGCCGCCGAGCTCGAGCGGGACGAAGACGAGCGTCTCCAGCCAGTCGGCGGCCGGCAGCTTCGCCGTGGCCCGGGCGTTGCGGAGCTCCGTGACCAGGTCGATCAGCTCGCCGACCTGCCGCTCGACGGCCTCGTCGCGCGTCCCGGCCGCGGGCCAGCGCGCGACGATGAGCAGCTCGGGATCGCCGGCGCGATGCGGCAGGGCCGCCCACAGCGCCTCGGTCACGAACGGCATGACCGGGTGGAGCAGCCGCAGGTACGTGTCGAGGACCTCGACCAGCGTCCACCACGTCGCCTCGCGGGTCGCGTGGTCGAGCGACGTGTCGGCGAGCCGGATCTTGGCGAACTCGAGCCCCCAGTCGCAGTACTCGCTCCAGATGGCGTCGTACAGGACCCGGGTGAGCTCGCCGAAGGTGTAGGCGGCCATCGCGGTATCGGCGGCGGCGATCGTGGCGGTCGCCCGGGAGCGGAGCCACCGTTCCGTGGGGCCGAGCTTCGCGACATCGGGCGGACGCCGCTCGGCATCCTCGGCGATGGTCGCGGGACGGGCGCCGACCACGTACCGGGTGGCGTTCCACAGCTTGTTCGCGAAGTTGCGCGCGTGCTCGAGCCTGGCCGTGCCGAACCGCTGGTCGTTGCCGGGCGTGGCGCCATGGATGAGCGCGAAGCGCAGGGCGTCGGCGCCGGATTCGTCGATGACCCCGAGCGGATCGACCACGTTGCCCTTGGTCTTGGACATCTTCTGGCCTTCCGGATCGCGGATCAGGCCCGAGAGGTAGACCGTGTGGAACGGCTCGACGTCGGTCAGCTCGAGGCCGAGCATCATCATCCGGGCGACCCAGAAGAACAGGATGTCGTAGCCGGTCTCCATCACCGACGTCGGGTAGTAGGTCGCAAGGTCGGGCGTGTCGTCCGGCCAGCCGAGCGTCGAGAACGGCCATAGCCCCGAGCTGAACCAGGTATCGAAGATGTCCGGGTCCTGCTGGAGGTCGGCCGGCGGCCTGCCGCACCCGGCACAGGCCGTCGGGCCGGCGGCGTCCGAGCTGACGGTCACGTGGCCATCCGGGCAGTACCAGGCGGGGATGCGGTGGCCCCACCACAGCTGGCGCGACACGTTCCAGTCGCGGATGTCGGTCAGCCAGTGCTCCCAGGTCTTCTCGAACCGCTCGGGCAGGATGCGCGTCCGTCCACTCCTGGTCGACTCGAGCGCCCGGCGCGCGAGCGGGCCGGTGCGGATGAACCACTGCGTCTTGAGCCGGGGCTCGATGACGTCGTTGCTGCGCTGGCAGCGGCCGAGGACCAGCTCGTGCGGCGTGGTCGCCGCCAGGTCACCGAGGGCGTCCAGGTCGGCCACGATCGCGGCTCGAGCGGCGTACCGGTCGAGCCCGTCATAGCGTGTCCCGGTGCCCGTGACGGTGGCATCATCGGCCAGGACCGTGATGGCCGGCAGCCTGTGGCGCAGACCGGTCTGGTAGTCGTCGTGATCGTGGGCCGGGGTGATCTTCACCGCCCCGGTGCCGAACCCGCGGTCGACGACCTCATCGGCGACGATCGGCACGTCGCGCTCGACGAACGGGATGCGGACGTGACGACCGACGACCGCCGCGTAACGCTCGTCGTCGGGATGGACGGCGACCCCGGTATCGCCCAGGATCGTCTCTGGGCGGGTGGTCGCGACGGTGATGGTGGTGGCCGGATCGGGCTGGCCGGTCGCCTCGTCGATGAGGTGGTAGCGGATCGACCAGAGGCTGCCCGTCTCGGGTGAGGAGACCACTTCGAGGTCGCTGACGCTCGTCCGGCAACCAGGGCACCAGTTGACGAGCGCCTCGGTCCGGTAGGCCAGGTCCGCCCGGTACAGCCGCTCGAACGCGACGCGCACCGCTCGAGCTGAGCCATCGTCCATCGTGAACCGCAGCCGACCCCAGTCGGCTGACGCCCCGACCCGCCGCTGCTGGCCGAGCATGACCTCGCGGGTGGTGGCCACGAACGCGTGCATCCGTTCGAGGTACCGCTCGCGCCCGAGCGACTGTCGGCTCTCGCTCTCGGCGGCGATGATCCCGTCGAGGACGAACTGGGCCGCGATCGAAGCATGGTCGAGCCCGGGCAGGAACAGCGTGCGGTGCCCGCGCATCCGGGCGTGGCGGATCATCAGGTCCTCGACCGCGGTCCGCTGGGCGTGGCCCAGATGCAGCGAGCCGGTGACGTTCGGTGGCGGCTGGATGATCGTGAACGGTGGCAGCGCGGGATCGGCGGTCGAACCGGCCCCGTCGGGCGCAAAGACGTCCGCCGCCAGCCAGCGCTCGTAGATCGCGCCCTCGACGTCGTGCGGCGTATAGGCCTTCGGCAGATCCGGCATCTTCGGCCTCGACATGCGACGACCCGCTCGTCCAGCGGACGAACGGGTCGTGGTACCACCTGCTGGTTCGGCTCCGGGGTCGGACCGTTCATCACGATCCGGCACATGTGGCAAGGCCCGGTGCCCTCTCGACGCGCTATCGGTCGTCAGCCGTCCCGGCTCGCGAGCGACCTTCGCGGCGGTGTTCCCGCGCGGCTCGCACCATCCCGCGCTCGCTCCGGGGACATCCCGTCGCTACTCTTCCCGGTCATCGCCGTGAGACCGGGAGTCTAGCACGGCGATCCGGCCCGTCCGGGACCCATCTTCTGCATCCGGACCGCCCACTGACGGTCGAGTGGGTCGTGACCGATGCCGGCGCAGCCTGCACAATGCTCACCTCACCCCGCGGACACCGGGTCGTTTCTCAGGTTGGGAGGGCCAGATGCCCAGGTTCATGGATATCCACGAGGGTTTCTTCGGCGTGACGGCGCAGCAGCTCGCCGAAGCGCACCAGCGCGACCTCGACCTCGAGGCTCAGGAGGGCGTTCACTACGAGCACGCATGGCTCGACCCCGAGTCGGGCAAGGTGTTCTGCCTCGCCACCGGGCCGTCCAAGGAGGCGGTCATGCGCGTCCACGAGCTGGCCGGCCACCCGACCCCGCAGGTCTTCGAAGTCCCGTTCGAGGTCTCGTAGGCGAACGGATCAGGCGGTTTCGCCGCGCTCCGCGAGCCAGTCCTGGTAGTTCGTCTCGTCGATGCCCTCGTCGACGTCCGCCTTGGTCAGCAGCAGCGGGAGCCGGCCCGAGCGGATCGTCTCCTCGGTGATGATGCATTTGCGGATGTCGGTGCGTTCGGGGATGTCGTACATCACCTCGAGCAGCGACTCCTCGACGATCGAGCGCAATGCCCGCGCCCCCGTCTTGCGATCGAGCGCGACCTCGGCAGCGGCGCGCAGGGCGCCCGGCGTGAACGCCAGCTCGACCTTGTCGAGTGACAGGAACTTCTCGAACTGACGGGTGACCGCGTTCTTCGGCTCGACCAGCACGCGGACCAGGTCCTCCGCGGACAACGCCGACAGCGTGACGATGACCGGCAGCCGGCCGATGAACTCGGGGATCAGCCCGAACTTGAGCAGGTCCTCCGGCATCAGCCGCTCGAGGATCCGGCCGCGATCGGTCGCGCTCATCATCGATTCGGCACCGAACCCGATCGACCGCTTGCCGACCCGCTCCTCGACGATCTTCTCGAGCCCATCGAACGCCCCGCCGCAGATGAACAGGACGTTGGTGGTGTCGATCTGGATGAAGTCCTGGTGCGGGTGCTTGCGGCCACCCTGCGGCGGGACGTTCGCGACGGTCCCCTCCAGGATCTTGAGCAGCGCCTGCTGGACGCCCTCGCCCGACACGTCGCGGGTGATCGACGGGTTGTCCGCCTTGCGCGCGATCTTGTCGATCTCGTCGATGTAGATGATCCCGCGCTGCGCCCGGGCGACATCGAAGTCGGCCGCCTGGATGAGCCGCAGCAGGATGTTCTCGACGTCCTCGCCGACGTAGCCGGCCTCGGTCAGCGACGTCGCGTCGGCGATGCAGAACGGGACATCGAGCACGCGGGCCAGCGTCTGGGCGAGGAGCGTCTTGCCCGAGCCGGTCGGCCCGACGAGCAGCACGTTCGACTTCTGGAGCTCGACCTCGTCGACCTGATGGCCGGCGTTGACCCGCTTGTAGTGGTTGTAGACCGCCACCGACAGGACCTTCTTGGCCCGCTCCTGGCTGATGACGTACTGGTCGAGCGCGTCCTTGATCTGGTGCGGGTTGGGCAGCTTCGAGCTCGACGTCTTCGGACGGGGGGTCTCGAGGAGCTCCTCCTCGATGATCTCCTGGCACAGGTTGATGCACTCGTCGCAGATATAGACGCCCTGCCCGGCGATGAGCTTGCGGACCTGCTCCTGGCTCTTCCCGCAGAAGGAGCAGCGGTACGGGACCTTGGGTCCCTTGGTGCTGCTGCTCGAAGTCGTCACGTGCCCTGTCCCCGACCTATTCCTTGCTCTTCTTCGTCGCGTCCGGCGCTTCGGCCGGATCACCGGCCTCCGCGGCCTCGGCCGCCTTGGATCCCTCGCCGCCGGCCAGGCCGGCGTCGTGTGCCTGCGCGATCAAAGAGCTGCTCTCGACCGCGTAGACCGCGTCGATGATGCCATAGTCCTTGGCTTCGTCGGGAGCCATGAAATGGTCCCTGTCCGTGTCCTTGATGATCTTGTCGAGCGGCTGGCCGGTGTGGCGGGACAGGATCTCGTGGTTGCGCTGGACGAGATATTCCCACTCCTTCATCTGGATGACCGCGTCCGGGGCGTTGCCGCGGAAGCCGCCCGAGCCCTGGTGGATCATGATCCGGCTGTTCGGCAGGGCGTAGCGCTTGCCGCTCGCACCGGCCGCCAGGAGGACCGCCGCCATCGATGCGGCCATGCCGATGCAGATGGTGCTGACCGGCGCCCGCAGGTACTGCATGGTGTCGTAGATCGCGAGGCCGGACGTGACCTGGCCGCCGGGCGAGTTGATGTACAGGCTGATGTCCTTCTCGGGATCCTCGGATTCGAGGAACAGGAGCTGGGCGATGACCAGGTTGGCGAGGTGGTCCTCGATGGCGTCGCCCAGGAAGATGATCCGCTCCCGCAGCAGGCGCGAGTAGATGTCATAGGCGCGCTCCCCCCGGCTGGAGGACTCGATGACCATGGGCACGAGCATGGTTGGACTCCCTCGTTCAGCGGCCCCGGGCCGGCAGATCAGCCGGCCGGAGCCGGGACGTCGTCAAGGATGGAGCCTGGGTCCGTCGCATCGACGGCGGCATTGGCGGTCGCCTGCCCGCCCTCGATGGCGGACGCCTGGGCGTCCTCGAGGTGCAGCAGCGGCGGATGATCGGGATGGTCGGCGAGCCATTCGTCGATGAGGCCTTCGACGACCCGGCTTCGGCGGAGGGTGCTGCGGATGTAGGCCCGACCGCGGTCCGTGCCGAAGTACTCCTGCAGGCGCGCGTCGTCCGGGTAGCGCTCGCGACCGCGGGCAACCTCGGCATCGACCTCCGCGTCGGTCACGGTCACGCCCTCGGCGTCGGCGACCTTGGACAGGACGAGCAGGGTGCGCACGCGCTTCTCGGCGCCGGGTCGGAACTCCGCATGCATGTCGGCATCGGTCTTGTCGATGGCCTTGAGGTAGGCCTCCTCGGTGATCCCCTGCCGGGCGAGCGTGCCCCGGAACTCGTCGTGCATCACCTCGACCTCCTGGTCGACGAGGATGCTGGGGAGCTCGAGCGTCGCGTTGGCGACGGCGTACTCGATGATCCGGTCGGCGAACTCGTGGCGGGCGCGGTCGACGGCGTTGCGCTCGAGACGGACCTTGATGTCGGCGCGCAGGGCATCGAGGTCGGCGAAGTCGCCGAGCGTCCCGATGAAGTCGGCATCGAGCTCGGGCTGGACCTTCTCGCGCAGCTCGCGGAGCTCGACGGCGAAGTGCGCCTGCTGGCCGGCCAGCTCGGTCTCGGGATAGTCGTCGGGGAAGGTGATATCGAACTCTGTCGACCCGCCGGCCTCGATGCCGAGCAGGTTTGCCTCGAAGCCCGGGATCAGCCGCTCCTGGCCGAGGATGAGCGGCATCCGCTCGGAGCTGCCGCCCTCGAACGGCTCGCCATCCCGCGACCCGACGAAGGAGATGACCGCGTAATCGCCCTCCTGCGCCCCGCGGCCCTCGACCGCCGCGAGCGTCGCGTTCTGGTCACGCAGCTCTTCGACGACCTTGTCGACCCGTGCGTCGTCGATGGTCTCGATCTCGGGCCGGAAGTTGAAGTGCTTGTAGTCGCCGAGCTCGACGTCCGGGGGCACCTGGACGGTCGCTTTGAAGACGAGCGGCTTGCCCTCCTCGGCCTGGACGACCTCGACCTCCGGGTTCGACAGCGGCAGGAGATCCTGCTCGATCATCGCCTCGCGGTAGCCGTCGCCGACGAGGTGTTCGACGGCCTCGTCGAGGATGACGCTCGGGCCGAGGTGTCGCTCCAGGACGGGTCGCGGGGCCTTGCCGGGACGGAAGCCCGGGACGCGCGTGTTGCGCGACAGGCGTCGGACGGTGTCGTCGATGGCGCGGCTGAGCCGCTCGGGGGGAAGCTCGACTTCGAGCAGGACGGTGGATCCGGGGCCGGGTGTGGAGGTGACTCGCATCGTCGGGCCAGTATACGGGCGAGGGCCGCCCGGGGCCCCGTCGGCGACCCCGTGTGTCCAGGTGGTAGGCGAGAGAGGGATCGAACCTCCACGCCGCTTTCGCGGCACCGGCTCCTAAGGCCGGCGCGTCTGCCATTCCGCCACTCGCCCGCCGCGAAGTCTAGCGCCGCCCTTAGGAGGCCGGGCCCGGCGGCACCCGCGGTCAGAGGCCCGACACGCCTCCCACCTCATCATCGACCGACGGCTGCACACCCTCGCCGGCGGCGGGCGTCGTGGCCTTGGTCCGCCCCCGGATCTCCGCCAGCCGGGCCTGGAAGCCCTCGTCGTCCGTGCGGAACAGCCAGCTGCCGGCGGCCTTCGCGGCCGAGCCCAGGAGTGGTCGAGCCACGGTCAGCAGGAGCAGCGTTCGTGTCCGCGAGCGATCGCGTTGCGCCTGTGCCGCGTACGTGGCGAAATCGCGTTCGAGGGCGCCGCGAACCTTGTCGCCATCGTCGCCGAGACCGCGCAGGGCCTTCTCGATCTCCTTGGGGAGCATGGCCTCCGGCAGCGGCGGCGGCGCCCCGAACACGGCCCGGCGACCGGCACGGAAGAGACGTCGCGGCCCGCCGACGGCGAGGAAGGCCGTGCCGCCCACGACGGCCGCCGCCTTGCCCGGGCTGCGTCGGATCTTGGCGGGCACGTCGATCGCGGCCCGGACCGACGCCTCGAGCGTCTCCAGCTCCTCGCCCAGCGACGCCCGCGCCGCTAGGACCCGATCCCGGGCGGCATCCGTTTCTGTAGCCACTCGAGCGTCTCCTTGCTGGTCTCGATGGTCTGGACCGGCGTGAAGCGGTCCTTGAGTGCCTGGATATCGATGCCGGTCCGGCGGATGTCGATGGCCATCAGCCCCATCCACGACAGGTAGCCGAGGGTGATCCCGATGCCCGCGCCGACCTGCGGCGAGAACGTGATCGAGGTGAAGGCGCCGAGCGCCACCCCGAGCACGGTCATGCCCGCCCAGGCCACGAACCGGCCGCCGCCGGACGAGCTCATCCGCAACGCGATGATGATCCCGACGATGAGACCGATGAAGCCACCGAGCAGCACCCCGATGACCAGCGGTCGGACCGCCGGATCGACCGCCGTCTGGAGCGCATCTCCGATGGCCGCGTACAGCTGGTTGAGCAACGCGAGGCCGAGCACGACGCCGCTCGCGATGCCGATGACGATGGCGATGATCAGCGAGCGGAGGATCCGTCGCTCCGACACGCCGAGTCCGAGCAGCACTGCCGCCACGGCGACCGACACGAACAACAGGAAGCCATGAAGGACGCCCCAGCCCATCGAGCCGAGAAGCCACTCCCCCAGCCAGAGCGACGCACCGATGACGACGAGGAAGACCGCGAAGATGACCAGGACGAGCGCGATGGCGCCGAGCGCGGCGAGGCGGCCGACCTGGCCGGCGATGGCGCTCGCCTCGGCACGCGCCAGCTCGACATGGGCCATGACCAGGGCCATGGCCGCGTCGCGCGTCGCCGAGATCTGGGCGCGCAGGCCCGGCGGCTTGGTGCGGGGACCGCCCGCTGGTCTGCCCGAGCCGCCGGTCGGCGGCGGAGGCGGTGGCGGAGTGCTGGTCGGATCGTCCAGGGTCGTTGCTCCGGATCCGGCGTGAAACGTGGGGGTCGCCGCCGATGATACCAGCGCCCCGATAGCGACCAGCCACCGATCCGGACAGGCGCTACGCTGCGGGACATGGTCCCCGCCGAGTCGCGACGACTGCTGACGGCCGAGCTGCTGAGCATCGGCACCGAGATCACGGTCGGCGACACGCGCGACACGAACGCCGGCGAGCTCGCCCGCTCGCTGACCGCCAGGGGCGTCGAGGTCCGGCGACTATCGGCCGTCCCCGACGACCTGCCGACGGTCACGGCGGCCTTCGGAACGGCTCTCGAGCGAGCCGACCTGGTCATCTCGACCGGCGGCCTGGGGCCGACTCCCGACGACCTGACCCGCGAGGCCATCGCCGCGGTCTGTGGCGAGTCACCGGCGGTGGATCCCGACCTCGAGGCGTGGCTGCGCCAGCTGTGGGCGCGGCGCGGGATCGCGTTCCCCGAGCTGAACCTGAAGCAGGCCTGGCTGATCCCCTCGGCGACCTCGCTCGCCAACCCGAACGGCACCGCGCCCGGCTGGTTCGTGAGCCGGCCGGACGGCCGGCTGATCGTCGCCATGCCGGGCCCACCGCGAGAGATGCGGCCGATGTGGTCGGACGAGGTCGTTCCGCGGCTCGAGGCCCGGGGTCTCGGCCGCCCGGTCGCCGCCCGCACCTACCGGCTGGCGGGGATCGGCGAGTCGCAGGTCGCGGAGCTGCTCGGCGAGACGATGCTCCGGGCGGCCAATCCGCTCGTCGCGACGTACGCCCGTGCCGAGGCGGTGGACGTGCGGATCTCGGCGGTGGCGGAGAGTGACCGGTCGGCCGACGACCTCGTCGAGGCGGCTGCGACGGTCGTGCTCGGCCACCTCGGAACCTACATCTGGGCGACCGGCGAGACCAGCTGGAGCGACGCGATCGCGGAGCGACTCGGCCAGCTCGGCTGGACCCTGTCGGCTGTCGAGATCGGGACGGGCGGCGCGCTCGGCGCGCTGTTCGCCGACCTGGCGGCCCTCCGCTTCGACGAATCCATCGCGCTCGAGGCGCCGGCGGCCACGGCCCATCGGCCGTCGGCGGAGCCCGACACGGATGCGCCCGACGATGACGCACAGATCCACGATCTCGCCCGCTACGCTCATCTCGCTCGCGAGCTGGGCGGTTCGGAGGTGGGCCTGGCGGTTCGCGCCCGACCTCGGACCGGGGACATGGCTGTCTCGATCGTGGTCGCGCTGCCGGCCGGCGACCGGCACGTCCGGCGAGCCGTCTTCCTGACCGGCCAGATGGGCCGCATGCGAGCCGCCCTGTCCGCCGCGTCGTTCCTGCTCGAGGTGCTGCGCGAGCAGACCTAGGCGTCCCCCGCCGACCTGGAGCCGGTGACGCGACGGCCACCATGCCGAGGCGCCGACGCCCTACGATGGCGCGCATGCCTGCCCAGCCCGACCGCCTCCGCCTGACCGTGCTCGGCTGCAGCTCCGCCGCCCCGCATCCCGATACGCCGGCGGCCGGTTATCTGGTCGAATGGGGCGACACCGCCGTCCTGTTCGACGTCGGTCAGGGGGTCGTCCGGAACCTCCAGGCGGTGATCGACCCGCACCGGCTCGCGGCTGTCGTGGTCGGCCACATGCACGCGGACCACTACCTCGACCTGGCGGGCATGCGCTACCTGTTCCCCTGGGGCGAGGAGGCGCCGCACCGTCTGCCGGTCCATCTGCCACCCGGTGGACGACGGCGGCTGGATGCGCTGGCCGATGCCATCTCCGAACGATCGGGCTTCTTCGATGCCGCCTACGACTCGGTCGAATACGACCCGGACGCGGTGCTGCGGATCGGCGCGCTCCAGCTGCGCTTCCATGCCGGCCAGCATTACGTGCCGGCCTGGGGCGTCGAGATCACCGCGCCCGACGGCGCGCGACTGGTCTACACCGGCGACACCGGTCCACTCGGCTCGATGGCGGAGTTCGGGCAGGGCGCCGACCTGTTCCTCGTCGAGTCGACGCTCCATGACACCCGCCACGACGACCCGCGGCGCGGCCATCTCATGCCCGAGGAGGCGATCGTGATGGCGCACCAGGCGGAGGCCCGCGAAACGCTGCTGGTCCACTACCTGCCCGCTCGCCGCCGCGAGATCGAGGCCATGTGTGCCGCCGACGATCCGTCGATCCGGCCGGCTGTGGCGGGTCTCGTCAGGACCGTCTCGCCTGCGAGCCCGGTCGCGGCGACCGACGCCATCCGCTCATAGCGCCTCGGATCAGCTGATGGTCAGCACCGGCTGCGCAGCGGCGCGTGCGGCCCGGACGCTCATGTGCGCCGCGACCGCTCGGGCGATGGCCGTCATCGCCTGACCGGCCGGCCCGGGCTCGCGCTGGGCGACCGCCGGGACACCGACGTCGCCGCCCTGACGGACCGTGATGTCGAGCGGGATGCCGCCGAGGTAGTCGAGGTCGTGGGCCGCCGCGAACCGCTCCCCGCCGCCGCGCCCGAAGATCTCGGTCAGCTCGCCGCAGTGCGGGCAGGCGAACGCGGTCATGTTCTCGACCAGGCCGATGACCGGGACGCTCATCCGCTGGAACATGGCGAGCGCCTTGCCGACATCGGACAGCGAGACCTCCTGCGGCGTCGTGACCAGGACCGCGCCGGAGATCGGAACGGCCTGCGCCAGCGTGAGCTGGGCGTCGGACGTGCCCGGCGGCAGGTCGATGACGAGGTAGTCGAGCTCGCCCCAATCCACGTCCCGGAGGAACTGCTGGATCGCTCCCCCGACCAGCGGACCGCGCCACACGATCGGCTGGCCCTCGGGCACGAAGAACTGGATCGAGATCGCCTTGACGCCATAGCGCTCGAGCGGCGTGATCTTGTTGTTCGCACTGGCCTTCGGCTGACCCTCGAGCCCGAGCATCATCGGGATGTTCGGGCCGGTGATGTCGGCGTCGAGCAGGCCGACCGAGGCGCCCGCCTGGGCGAGGGCGACCGCGAGGTTGACGCTGACCGTGCTCTTGCCGACGCCGCCCTTGCCCGACGCGACGGCGATGATCGTCTTGACGCCCGGCACGAGTTGCTCCGCGTTGCGCGGCTGCGAGCGGCGGACCATCGCGCCCCAGGTGATGTCGACGCTCGTCGCGCCGATCGCACCGAGCGCGGCGTGTGTCGTGCGCTCGATCTCGTCCTTGAGCGGACAGGCGGGCGTCGTCAGCTCGATCTTCAACGCCAGGCTGGTCCCGTCGATGACGACGTCCTTGACCATGTCGAGGCTGATCAGGTCACGCCCGAGCTCGGGTTCCTGGACGGTCCGCATGGCGTCGATGACGGCGTCGTGGGTCAGGCTGGGCATCGGTGGTGAGGTCCCTTCGGATCACGCGATGGGTCGCGGTGTTCTGACGGAGAAAGCGTCGATATCGTACCGCGACCGTGGGCTCGGCGCCGCCGGTGCCTCATCTCCCCATCGGTACGCGGATTCCGTCATGTGGACGGGTGAAACCGACGAATCTCGTATGCAACTGCGGCTGCGGAACCCGAGGCTCGTGTCCTTGACACTCGTCCCGGTGCGCCCATATCCTCTGGCCTCACCCCGAACCACCACGGATCGGAGGAGGTCGCGGCTCGCTCGCAGGAGTGTCTGTGCCCACGGTCGACGTCAAGCTCGTGGATGTGGTGAAGAAGTTCGGCGAGGCGGTCGCCGTCGACCACGTCAACCTCGAGGTCCGCGACGGGGAGTTCTTCAGCCTGCTGGGACCGTCTGGCTGCGGCAAGACGACGACGTTGCGGATGATCGGCGGCTTCGAGGCGCCGACATCGGGGCTCATCGAGCTGCAGGGCCAGGACGTGACCTGGCTGCCGCCGTACAAGCGCAACGTCAACACGGTCTTCCAGAACTACGCCCTCTTCCCGCACCTGACGATCTACGAGAACGTGGCCTTCGGGCTGCGCCGCAAGGGCGCCAAGGATTCCGAGGTCAAGAGCCGGGTGACCGAGATGCTCGCCCTGGTCGAGCTGCCGGGCTATGAGGCGCGCAAGCCGACCCAGATCTCGGGCGGCCAGGCACAGCGCGTCGCGCTCGCCCGAGCGCTGATCAACAAGCCGGCCGTGCTCCTGCTCGATGAACCGCTCGGAGCGCTCGATCTCAAACTGCGCAAGCAGATGCAGGTCGAGCTCAAGCGGATCCAGCAGGAGGTCGGGATCACGTTCATCTACGTGACCCATGACCAGGAAGAAGCGATGACGATGTCCGACCGCATCGCCGTCATGAACCGCGGTCGGTACGAGCAGCTCGGCGAACCGGAGGTCCTCTACGAGCGGCCGACCACCCGGTTCGTGGCAGGTTTCCTCGGTGTCAGCAACCTGCTGCCCGGCGTGGTCGAGGGCGATGACGGCACCTACTCCGCTGTCCGCCTCGACGACGACACGCGAGTCCGCGCGCCGCGCGCGCTGGTCGGCGACGTGGCGACGGTCAGCGTCGGCGTCCGACCGGAGAAGATCCGGCTCCATGAGGAGACGGCCGAGCCTCCGGCCGGGCACAACAAGATGTCGGGCATCGTTCGCGACGCGTCTTACCTCGGCGTCAGCACCCAATACCTGGTCGAGGCGCGGGGAGGCGCCCGGATCATGGTCTACGAACAGAACGTCGAGCGAGCCACCAAGGCCGAACTGTGGACGCAAGGCGAGGCGGTCCAGATGACGTGGTCACCCGACCACACGTTCGTCGTCCGGGCCGATGACGGGGGCCAGTCCGGGAGCGAAGCGGCCCTCACCTGAGACACGGATCGATGCGAGGAGAGCAATGAACGAGAAGCAACCTTTCGAGGCACGCGGTCTGTCCCGCCGGGCATTCGTCCAGGGCACCGCGCTGGCCGGCGTCGCGGCATTCCTCGCCGCGTGCACCGGGACCAAGGCGAGCAGCGCCCCGAGCGCGACCGCGGCGGCATCGGCGAGCGAGGCGGCAGCCTCGACCGGCCCGTCCGCGTCTCCGACCGTGGCCCCGACGTTCACCCCGACCCCGCAGAAGATCACCGGTCCGCTCAAGTTCGCGAACTGGCCCGCCTACATCGACCAGGTGACCGCCGCCGACTCCTCCACCGGCGTCCTTCCCGCAGGGTCGTCCAAGACGATCGAGGACTTCAAGAAGAAGTACAGCGTCGATGTCGACTATGTCGAGAAGATCGACGACAACCAGTCGTTCTTCGAGACCATCCGACCGGCGCTGGCCGGGAACCTGGCGACCGGCTGGGATCTGATCGTCATGACCGACTGGATGGCGGCCAAGATCATCACCAAGGACTGGGCCGAACGACTCGATCCGGTCAACCTCCCGAATTGCGTCAAGAACCTGCGTGATCCGCTGCGTGGCCAGGTCTGGGACCCGACCAACGACTACCACTACCCCTGGCAGTCGGGGATGACCGGCGTCGGCGTCAACACCAAGACGCTCGCCGAGAACAACATCCCGATCCCGACCAAGATCGGGGACCTGTGGAACATCCCGTCGGACAAGGTGACATTCCTCAGCGAGGCGCGCGACACATTCGGTCTCGGGCTCCTCAAGCTGGGCATCAACCCGGATCCGGCCACCGTGACCGACGCCGACCTGCAGGCCGTGGCCGACGACATGCAGCCGCTGGTCGACAAGGGGCTCCGATTCACCGGCAACGAGTACATCGCCGACTTCCAGCAGAAGAAGGTCTGGGCGGCGTTCGTCTGGTCCGGCGACCTCGCGTCGTCGGGGACGGCCGACGACAAGTTCATCTTCCCGGTCGAGGGAACGATGATCTGGACCGACAACATGCTCATCCCGAAGGGCGCCGTCAACAAGTACACGGCCGAAGCCATGATGGATTACGTGTACGACCCGGCTGTCGCCGCCCAGATCGCCGACTACGTCTACTACGTCTCGCCGGTCAAGGGCGCGGACGTGGCCATCAAGGCGCTCGACCCCGGTGCCGAGTCCAATCCGCTGCTCTTCCCGCCGGCCGATGTCGTGGCCAAGCAGCGCAACTTCCAGTTCCTGTCGGACGAGCTCGAAGCCAAGATGAACGCCCTGTTCGCCAAGCTGTCCGGCACCTGATCCTCACGGGCTCGACACGATGACGGCGCAAGCGGCACCGCGGTCCGGCCCTGGTCTTCGGGGCGTCCTCGGGCGGGCGCTGCCGTACCTGCTGCTGGCGCCCGGGATGATCTGGCTGGCCGTGTTCTACGTGCTGCCGGCGATCCAGATGTTCACGTACTCCATCTCGACCGGGTCGGTCGAGGAGGGGTACACCATCGACCTGTCCGGTGCCGCCTACATCACCGCGCTGACGGAGTTCAGCAAGCAGTTCATCAACTCGATCGTGTACGGCGGGATCGCCACGATCCTCACCCTGGTGATCGGCTTCCCGGTGGCCTACACGATCGCGTTCCGCGGCGGCCGCTACAAGAACCTGATCCTGTTCCTGGTCATCGCGCCGTTCTTCACGAGCTTCCTGATCAGGACGATCAGCTGGAAGATCCTGCTCGGTGACGAGGGGCCGATCTTCGGCTTCCTCAAGCACGGGCTCGGGATCCTGCCGGGGACGTTCAGCATCCTCGGCACACCCGTGGCGCAGGTCTTCGGGATCACCTACAACTTCCTGCCGTTCATGATCCTGCCGCTGTACGTCGCGCTCGAGAAGATCGACCCTCGACTTCTCGAGGCGGGCGCGGACCTGTTCGGGAACCCGGCGGCGGTCTTCCGGCGGGTGACGATCCCGCTGGCGCTGCCCGGGATCTTTGCCGGCACGCTGCTGACGTTCATCCCGGCGATGGGCGACTACATCAACGCGGAGCTGCTGGGCAACCCGACCACCCGGATGATCGGCAACGTCATCCAGAACCGGCTGCTGGTCCAGAACGACTATCCGGTCGGTTCGGCGCTGTCGTTCATCCTGATGGCCGGGATCCTGATCGCCGTGGCGGTCTACGCGAAGCTGCTCGGCACCGAACAGCTGACCGGCTGATGGCGACGACCAGCGCGGCAACGACCCCCGTCACCGTTGCCCGGACAGCCCCGCGCGGGACCATCCGCCAGCGCATCACCCCGCACCTGCTGCCGCTGTTCACGATCCTGGCCATCGTCTACCTGATGATCCCGATCGTCGTCATGATCGTGTTCTCGTTCAACCAGCCGGTCGGCAAGTTCAACTACGAATGGCATGAGTTCTCGCTCAACGGCTGGCTGCATCCGTTCGACTGGCCGGGTCTCCCCGAATCCGTCGCGACGAGCCTCGAGGTCGCGGTCCTGTCGACCATCTTCGCCACCATCATGGGCACGATGATCGGGCTGGCGCTGACCCGTTACAGCTTCCGCGGTCGGGGCTCGCTCAACGGGATCATCTTCCTGCCGATGGCCACCCCGGAGATCGTCCTTGGCGCGAGCATGCTGACCTTGTTCGTGGCGACGGCTCTGCCCCCGCTCCAGGGCACCGTCCCGACCCTCTACCCGACCGGCTTCACGACGATCCTGATCGCCCACATCCTGTTCAACATCAGCTTCGTGGTGGTCACCGTCAAGGCGCGGCTGTCGGGCTTCGACCGCAACCTCGAGGAAGCCGCGATGGACCTCGGGGCGAACGAGCTGGTCACCTTCTGGAAGATCACCTTCCCGCTCATCTTGCCGGGCATCCTGGCCGCGGCGCTCCTCGCGTTCAGCCTGTCGATCGACGACTTCGTCATCACCAACTTCGTGTCGGGCACGACCAACACGTTCCCGATCTGGATCTACGGCGTCATCCGGAACGCACTGCCGGTCCAGATCAATGTCATCGGCTCGATGATCTTCCTCGGGGCAGTCGGGCTGGTCGCAGTGAGCTCCTATCGCTCGGGCCGGGCGGCCCGCATCCGCTGACATCGAGGAGGCCGATCATGCTCGAGACCGAGCGCCGGGCGGAGGCGACCCCGCTCCCCGACCACGCGGTGGTCCCGGCCGTCTGGAGCCGCATCACCAACCTCGATGTCGACCGCGGCGAGGGCTCGTGGCTGATCACCCGCGACGGCCAGCGCTATCTGGACTACTCGTCGGGCATCGGGGTGACGAACACCGGACATGCCCACCCGCGGGTGGCGGCCGCGATCGCGGCCCAGGCCACCAAGCTGCTCCACGGCCAGCAGAACATCGTGTACCACGAGCCCGGCCTCCGGCTGTACGAACGGCTGCAGCACGTGCTGCCGGGCGGTCCGTGGCAGGCGTTCCTGTCGAACTCGGGCGCCGAGGCGATCGAAGCCTCGGTCAAGCTCGCCCGGGTCGCGACCGGCCGGCCGGCCATCCTCGCCTTCCGCTACGGCTATCACGGCCGGACCGCGCAGACGATGGCGCTGACCACGGCCAAGGATGTCTACCGCGGGGCGTTCGAGCCGCTGCCGGGCTCCGTCTACCACACGGCCTACCCGTACTGCTATCGGGCGGCCGGCGGCGCACACCCACTCGATGCCTGCACGTGCGACTGGGAGGCCGAGCTCGACCTGACCTTCCACCAGCTCATCTACCCGGACCGCGTCGCAGCGGTGGTCATCGAGCCGGTCCTCGGCGAGGGCGGGTACATCGTGCCGCCGCCCGGCTTCCTGCCGCGGCTCCGCGAGATCACCCGCCAGCACGGGATCCTGCTCATCGCGGACGAGGTCCAGACCGGGTTCGGTCGGACCGGCGAGATGTTCGCGGTCCAGCACTGGGGCGTCGAGCCCGACGTCCTGGTCATGGCCAAGGGCATCGCGTCAGGGCTGCCGCTGTCGGGGATCCTGGCCCGCCCGGACGTGATGGCGGCCTGGAAGCCCGGCACGCACGGCGGCACGTACGGCGGCAACGTCGTGTCGTGCGCAGCCGCGAACGCGACCCTCGACGTCATCGAGGACGAGGGCCTCGTCGCCAACGCCCGGGAGCGCGGCGCGCAGTTCCTGGCGGGGCTGCGGGCGCTGGCGGCGAAGTACGACGCGATCGGCGACGTCCGTGGGCTGGGGCTGATGGTCGCGCTCGAGTTCGTCAAGCCCGGTGTCGGCGACGGCCGGACGCCGGATCCCGACCTCACCAAGCGCGTCCAGGCCGAGGCGCTGGAGCGCAAGCTGATCGTCCTGACCGCGGGCACCTATGTCAACGTCATCCGGATCATCCCGCCGCTGGTCACCACGGCCGACGAGGTGGATGCCGCTCTCGGGATCCTCGACCAGAGCCTGGCCGCGGCGGGAGCCGGCGCCACAGGGGCGTAGCCGGGGCCCCGACACGGCGTATCGTGCCGGCATGAACGAACCCGGTCTTGCGGCCGTGCGAGCCCGGGTCGCCGAGGTGCTCGACCGAGCGACCCGGGTCCCGCTCCAGGTGGTCGTGGTCGCGGCGCCGGATGCCGAGCGACGAGCCGCCCGCGACCGGGCACGGACAGCGGCCATCGCCGCCGGTCGCGGCGCCCTGCTGTCGGAGGCCATCGCCGCCGCCCACGACCAGACCATGCGATCGTTCGCCCGGTCCGGGTTCAGCGGCACCTGGGCGTTCACCGACATGGCGATGTCGGTGGCCCGGGCCGACGACCGGGTCGCGGCTGCGGCGGCGCTCGAGGAGGCGGTGACCGCGGCGGTCGTCGAGGACCTCGTGGACGCCGACACGCTCGACATCCTGCGTTCGACGACCGACAAGCTCGACGATCTCAAGGGCGTCCCCTCGCCCGGCGCGATCTCGGGGTTCGGGACCCCGGCCACGTGGGCCCATGGACCGCTCCAGGTCGCCCTGGCGGCTGCGTTCGCCCTGTTCCTGGCCGTCATCGGGCTCGTCGGGGCGTCGCTGATCACGCTCGCCCTCGGCCTGGCCATCATCGTCGGCCTGGTCCAGCGGCGCGGCAGGAGCGATCCGTGAACGGCGTCCTCGGTCGGGCCGGCCCACGAGGAGCCGGTCCGTCCCGGTCCCGCGTTCCTACCCCTCGGCCGGCTCGGTTCCCGCAGCTGATCGATCGGCGAGGTCGGTCGGGAACCGTGCGACGGTCTGCGACGAGTAGGTGAACATCGAGGCCGCGGCGATCCGCAGCAGCCCGGCCAGGAGCACGACGAAGACGATGGCTCCGACCCCGACGACGGGCGCCATCGTGTCGCCCACCTGTGCCACCGCGACGCCCGCGAACGAGGCGCCGACGAGCGATACGACGACGGCGATCATCCCGGTGTTCGTGCTGAAGCCGTGGAGCACGCCGGACAGGCTGGCATGCCCGGCCATCACGTCCTCGCGCGACGGTCCCTCGTAGGTCATCAGGATGCCCGCGAGGTCGTCACGATCGCTCGACACGAAGTACGGCGCCAGCCCGGGCACCATCTCGAGATAGGCGTGGCGGATCCGGTTCATGCCCTGGATCGAGCGCAGGTCCTCGCGGGTGGTCTCGACCAGCCGGAGGTACGTCGTCAGCCCGACGAACAGGTCGAACCCGAGCAGGATGAGGGTGAACGTCGGGAAGGCGATCCCCGCCTGGTCGGCCTGGGCCACGAAGGCGATCGCGACCATCGACGCGGACAGGGCGGTCAGGAACATGCCGGCCCGGGTGAACGCCTCGTTGTAGGACAGCGATCGGGTCGCGAGCAGGCTCCAGTGCTCCGTGCTGAGGATCTGGAGGGCGCGCGGGTCGTCCAGCCCGGTGGCGGCCGGCGACCCGCTGACAGCAGGCGCGCCGGCGAATGGTGGTCGCTCGGCAGGCGGTCCCGGATTGGCTCGTTCCTGCATCGTCCTCCCCTCAGCCCGCGAGTCTCCGCACGATCTCATCATGCAGGATGCCATTGCTGGCAAGCGACGTCCCGCCATGGATCGTCCGTGCTCCATGCAGATCGGTCATGCGACCACCGGCTTCCTCGACCACGACGACCGGGGCGGCCAGGTCCCAGCTGTTCGGCCCGACCTCGATCATCGCCTCCGCGGCGCCCTCGGCCACGAGGGCATAGCCCCAGAAGTCGCCGAACCCACGATCGCGCCACGCGGACCGGATGAGCGCATCGAAGCCGGGCGCCTCGCCGCTGGCCTCGATATCGAGCGGCGACGCGTACAGCAGCTGGGCGTCGGACAATGCGGCCACGCTCGACACGCCGATGCGCCGCGGCCGGCCGGCCTCCGGCCCGAGCGCGCTGACCGCCCAGGCGCCCCCTCCGCGCCGCGCATACCAGCGCTCGCCGAGCGCCGGGGCGCTCATGACGCCGACGACCAGTTCGCCGTCCTCCTCGGCCGCCAGCAACGTCCCGAACAGCGGCACGCCGCGCATGAAGTTGTGCGTGCCGTCGATCGGGTCGATGTACCAGCGGACGGTGCCGCTGCCCTCGGCCGTGCCGTACTCCTCGCCGACCAGGCCGTGGTCCGGATAGGCCGCGGCGATCCGCTCGCGGAGGGCCGCCTCGATCGCGGTGTCGGCCTGGGTCACGAACGTCCTGTCGGGCTTGGTGGTGATGACCAGGTCGCGTCGGAAATGCTCGAGCGCGAGCGCGTCGGCGGCGTCGCAGCAGTCCAGCGCGAACGTGAGCCAGGCGTCGTACCGCGCGTCGGTGCCGGGCCCGGTGCTCACGACCGGATCCTCGCACCCTCGGGGTCGTACAGCGGCTCGCGGGCGACCTCGAAGCCGATCCACTCCCCGAACACCTCGACCTCGCCACGTGTCCCGATGGCCGCCCGATCAGGCGGCAGGTAGGCGTACGCGATCGATCGCTCGACGGCGAACCCGTACCCGCCCGTGGTGACCCTCCCGACCACGTCGCCAGCCACCCGGACCGGCTCGTTGCCGAGGCAGATCGAGCGGGGGTCGTCGAGGACCAGGCAGCGCAGCCGCTTGCGAGGCCCGGCCGCCTTCGCCGTCACGAGCGCATCGCGCCCGATGAACCCGGTCGGCTTGTCCATCGCCACCGCGAAGCCGAGCCCGGCCTCGAACGGCGTCTCGTCGGGGGTGATGTCGCTCGACCAGACGCGGTAGCCCTTCTCGAGCCGAAGCGAGTCGATCGCCCGGTAGCCGCCGGCGACCATGCCGTGCGGCCGGCCGGCGTCCCACAGCGTCCGCCAGAGTGCCTGCCCGTACTCGGTGTGCGCGTAGAGCTCCCAGCCGAGCTCGCCGACGTATGTGACACGCAGCGCGTACACCGGCACGGATCCGATGGTGATGGCGCGCGCGGTCAGGTACGGGAAACCCGCGTCGCTGACGTCGTCGCGCGTGAGCGGCGCGAGGATGTCGCGTGCGCGCGGGCCCCACAGCGCGAAGCAGACACGACCCGATGTGATGTCGTTCAGCAGCACGCTCCCGTCGTCGGGCAGGTGCCGCCGCAGCCAGCCCAGGTCGTGCTGGCCGAACGCGGTCCCGGTGATCATCAGGTAGCGGTCGGTCGTCACCCGGGTGACCGTCAGGTCGCACTCGATCCCGCCACGCCGGTCGAGCAGCTGGGTATAGACGATCCGCCCGATCGGCACGTCCACGTCATTCGCACACATTCCCTGGAGGAACGCGACCGCGCCCGGGCCGATGATCTCGATCTTGGCGAACGAGGTCTCGTCGAAGAGGGCGGCCGCCGTACGCGTCGCCAGCGCCTCGGCGCCGATGGCGGGCGACCAGTGCTCGCCTGCCCAGCCGCGGGGGCGCAACGCTTCGTCGCCTGCCGGCGCGTTCGTCTCGAACCAGTTCGGCCGCTCCCAGCCCGACTTCTCGCCGAACGCGGCACCGAGCCCGGCCAGCGTCTCGTAGGTCGGCGAGGTCCGCAGTGGTCGCCCGGCCAGGCGCTCCTCGTTCGGATAGTGGATGTCGTAGTAGGTCGCGTAGTTCTCGACCGACCGGGCGAGCGTGTACGCCTGGCTCCGGTAGGCGGGCCCGAACCGGCGGATGTCCATCTTCCACAGGTCGAGCTCCGGCTCGCCATCGACGATCCAGGTCGCCATCTGGCGCCCGATGCCCCCCGCCCCGGCGATCCCGTGGGCACAGAAGCCGGCGGCCACGAAGAAGCCCCGGACATCGGATTCGCCGAGGATGAACTCGTTGTCGGGGGTGAAGCCTTCGGGACCGTTGATGACGCGGTTGACGCCCGCGTCGGCCATCGCCGGGACGCGCCGCACGGCGCCTTCCATGATCGGCTGGAAGCGCTCCATGTCGGGCGCCAGGAGCTTGCCGTTGAAGTCGGCCGGGATGCCGTCGAGCGACCACGGCGCCGGGTCGCGCTCGTAGCCGCCCATGCACAGCCCGCCGACCTCCTCGCGGAAGTAGACGAGGTTGTCCGGGTCGCGGAGCTGCGGCAATCCCGGGTGGACGCCGTCGATCGGCTCGGTGAACAGGTATTGATGGGCCATCGGGATGATGGGGATGTTCACCCCGACCATGCGACCGAGTTCCGGTGCGAACATGCCGCCGGCGTTGACGACGACATCGGCCCGAATCTCGTCGCGCTGGCCGTCGTGCTCGACGGTGACCCCGGTCACCCGACCGCGCTCGATCCCGATCCCGACGACCCGTGTGCGCGAGCGGATCTGCGCGCCGCGTTTTCGCGCGCCCGCGGCGAGAGCGTTGGCGAGTCCGGACGGGTCGAGCCAGCCATCGGTCGGCAGCCAGACGGCGCCGAGCACGCCCTCGGTCGACATGAGCGGGAAGCGATCCTGCGCCTCGGCGGCGGTGATGAGCTCGAGCGGCAGCCCGAACGTCTTGGCCCAGCCTGCCTGGCGGCGGAGCTCCTCGAAGCGCTCGGGGCTCGAGGCGAGGCGGAGCGAGCCGACCTCATGCCACGACGGGTCCGTGCCGGTCTCGGCCGCCAGACGCCGGTACAGCTCCGAGCCGTACATCATCATCCGGGTCAGCGTCACGGTGCTGCGCAGCTGCCCGACGAGACCAGCCGAATGGAAGGTCGAGCCCGATGTCAGCTCGGCGCGATCCACGAGGATGACGTCCGTCCAGCCGAGCTCGGTCAGGTGATAGGCGATGCTCGTGCCACCGACCCCGCCGCCGATGATCACCGCCCGGGCGTGTTCCGCCATCGTCCCTCGCGACTTCGCAGCTGCCCTACCCCGACCTGAGACAGGGTAGCGGCTGGCCGCGACGGCCGACGACCGAGCGCGCGCGGCGCGACTGCTGTCAGCCTCAGCGGGGTGCGGATGTCGGTCGAAGCGACGGCGCGTCCGCGACGGCCCGGAACCGTCTCCGGACCACGTCCCCAAGCGGCGTGCACGGGACCGACGGGAACCGTCGCAGCCTCTCCGTCGGATCGGCCGTCATGTCCCGAGTGTTCATCACCACGGCGGCCGCGACCTGCCCCGCCAGGACGGGCTTGATCGGCCGCAGGAGGTGGCTCATCAACCGAAGCATCGGTAGAGGCACATGGCTCACGCTCCCGCTCGCACCGGTTCCCGACCGGACGACCTCCACGAACGCCTCGAACGACAGGTTCTCCGGCCCGGCGATCTCGATAGTCGCGCCATGCACGCTGGGATCCACGATCGCCTGCTCGACGATCTGCGCGACGTCGTCGGCGGAAACGAAGTTGATCGGGTTTCGTCCGCGACCGAAGATCCGCGTCCGGCCTGTCTCCACCAATGGCCGCCCGATCACCTCCAGCCAGGTCTCCTGATAAGCGGTCGGCCGGACGATCGTCCAATGCAGCCCCGACGCCTTGAGATGTGCCTCCGCAGCTGCCTTCATCCGGAAGAGCTCCATCGGGTGGTCATCGGAGGCTCCCAGGATCGAGATCAGGACGATGTGCTCGACCCCGGCACGCACGGCGGCGTCGACCAGGGTGGCGTTGCCGTCTCTGTCGATGACGCGGACACCAAGCGCCTCACGGCCACCGAACCCGTTGATGGCCGAGACGACCGTTCGCACGCCGACCATCGCCGCGTCGACCGAGGCGGCATCTCGGATATCGCCGGTCACGACCTGGACACCAGGGGTCGTCGGCAGCGCGCCGTCCACGCCACGGGTGAGGATGCGGACCGGCTCCCCGCTCGCCGCCAACAGCGGCAGGAGCGAGCGTCCGAGTGTCCCGGTGCCCCCTGCCACGAGGATCATCGGACGGCCGCCGCATCGGGCTGCGCGCCGCCGACGATCTTGCTCACCGCCTCGCCAGGACCGAGCCCCCCCACCTCGACCGGCTCCATGTAGAACCGGACCGCGACCGCGCGTCCGTCGTCGACCTGCTGGATCGTGACCCCGCGCATGCGATGGACCGAGCCATCCCGCCGCGTTCCCGACCAGTCCCACTCGGACCAGACGGTGTCTCCGTGGACCGCGCTGTCAAGCAGCTGCGCATGAAGATCGGGCACCGCGGCGAAGATCTGCTCCCAGTTCCTGCGCACCTGGCCTGCTCCCCGGAAGGTACGCTGCGGGTGCGCCGGTGTCTGACTCACCACGTCCGGATCGAAGACCGCCACGAGGGCCTCGAGATCGTGCTCGTTCATCGCATCGCGGAGCCGGCCGACGAATCCAAGACCTGCGTGATCGTCCATCTGTCCCATCCTCCCGGCCAATATCGCCAGATTAGGTATCTGGTGGTTATACTTCGAGTCTGATGAACCAGCCTCCGGATGTCAAGCGGTCTTATGCGTCACCCCTGCGCAGGGCGCAGGCGGCGGCCACTCGTCGCGCCATCATCGACGCGGCGTCAGCCCTGTTCGTCGAGCGTGGCTACGTCGCGACGTCGATCGAAGCCATCGCGGACGCGGCCGGCGTGAGCCGCGCGACCGTGTTCACCTCGGTCGGAGGCAAGAAGACCCTCCTCAAGACGGCCTACGACGTCGCGCTGGTCGGCGACGACGAACCGATCCCATTCCCGCTACGGCCCGCATCGCTGGCGGTCCGGGCCGAGCCGGATCCACGTCGTTACCTGAGCGGCTACGCCGGACTGGTGGTCGAGGTAGCCGGACGTCTGGCGCCCATCTATGAGGCCGTCCGTGGCGCGGCGAGCGCCGACTCGGAGGTGCGTGACGTCTTCGAGGCCATCGGAGCGGAACGCAGGATCGGGGCGGAGAACGTCGTGCGGGACATTCTCGCGAAGGGGGCATCGCTGCGTGAAGGGCTCGATGAGGATGCCGCCGCGGACGTCATGTGGGTACTCAACGACGCCGGCATGTATCACCTCCTCGTCCATCGGCGGGGCTGGAAGCCCGAGCGGTTCGGGGCGTGGCTCGCCGAGACGATGCAGCGTGAGCTACTCGGCTGACCGATGATCGCCACGCCCTCGATCGAGCAGGTCATCGCGGCGATCCCCGCCTGGGCCGGGCGCGTGGTCACGGCGGAGAGGATCCAGGCCGGGCTGACGAACTCGAACTGGCGGCTCATGGTGGACGGGACGCCGTTCTTCGTGCGGATCCCCGGAGCGGACACAGACCTTCTCGCCGTCGACCGCGGGAACGAGATCTTCAACACGGGCGCGGCGGCCCGCGCGGGTGTCGCGCCGCGGGTCGTCCAGACCGTCCCCGAATGGGACGTCTTCGCGCTCGAGTGGCTCGACGCGCGGACGATGTCGAACGAGACGCTGCGCGCGGCGGGGATGCCGACCCGCATCGCGGCGGCCCTCCGGCAGCTGCACGCGGGGCCGCGGTTCCGCGACGACTTCGACATGTTCCGGGTCGCCGAACGCTACCTGACCCTGGTCGACGAGCGCGGCATCCCCATCCCCGCCGGCTATCGCGAGCACCTCGTGCAGATCCCGAGGATCGAAGCCGCGTTGGCCGTCCAGCCGCCGGCGACCGTCCCATGCCACAACGACCTGCTCGCCGAGAACTACCTCGAGGACGGCGCCCGGCTGTGGCTGGTCGACTGGGAGTACAGCGGCAACAACGACCCCGCGTTCGAGCTCGGCAACACGGCCCAGGAGCTCGGCTACGACGACGCCCAGGTCGAGGAGCTGTGTACCGCCTACTTCGGCGATGTCACCGCCAGCCGCCTCGCCCGGATGCGCCTGCAGATGATCATGTCCGACGTCGGCTGGACCCTGTGGGCGGCCATCCAGGCTCGCATCTCGACGATCGACTACGACTTCACGGGCTGGGCCGAGGAACGCTGGGGCCGAGCCCAGACCGCCCTCGATGGGCCCGACTTCGAACCATGGCTGGAAGCCGTTCAGATGACGCGATGAGGGCGCACGACAAGATCCAAGCCCGGTCAGAGCGGGATCGAGCCGCCGCTTCCCCACAGATACGCCGCCGCTGACCCGTTCTCGACCGTGTTGCGGACCTCGTCATCGGTCAGACGACGCCCCTTACCGGTGGCGCGGATCCGCGAGTCGCAGGACGAACACAGAAACGATCGCTGACCGTCCGTACGCTCGACCAGGTGGCGGTCCGAGTAGAAGATGCTTCCGCTCGCCGTCTCTTCGCCGCAGCCGGCGCACGGATCTTTCGCGTCGTCCAGCGACTCGATGACCGAAAGATCGCGCCCGAGCATGCGTTTCGCACGTTTGGTGAGATCCCTGGACCGCTTCGTGCCTGTCATCGGCCTCATCGCATTCGATCCCATCAACTGTCGGTCGGGCTTCGCTCGACGTCAAGGCCCGGCCCTCCGTCTACACTCCGCTGAGCGCTCGGGGGCGTCGCCTCGCGCCGGCAGGGGAGTTCCTGACAGATGTGCTGTGTCATCGCCTCGCTCTTCGCGCTCGGCCCGCGCGCT